>NZ_JAMYSY010000030.1:0-78817 GCF_040322175.1 Mesorhizobium sp. M0185
TGCCGCTCTCCTTCGGCCGGTCGCAATCTTAGACGTATGGCCGTTGCGCACGACGCAAGCTTGTTGTCAGGTGCATGACGCGGTGGGTCAAATGCAGCTTTGGCGATGGCGGGCGCGCTGCATTGTTGATATTGTCCGCACGGAACAGGCGCGCAAATGACACCGGATTCAGAAAAGGCCGAGGCGGTCGAGCAGTTGCTTGATACACCTGACCTTGCAACCGCACTGGAAAGCGAACAGTTCAAAAAATTCCTTGACCAGGTGCCGATCGCCATTGCCGTTGCGAACCTGGCCGCTGAGGAGCGCGTAGTCTACGCCAACCCGGAATTCGAGAAACTGTCAGGCCTGACGGCCGCTAGGCTCACACGAAGAAACTGGGCAGTCCTTTTGGGCAAAGGCCTCCACGAGCAGAAGGACCGGCCACTTGCCGAGGCCGTGGTCGAGGAAACCGATTTTGTCGGCACCTACAGGCTGGAACGCAACGAGGATAAGCCGACGATCGTCGACGTTTATTCCAATGTGATCGAGGACGACAACGGCAAGATGTGCTTCCGGCTGGTGGCGCTGGTCGACGTATCGGCCCATGGCGAGGCGGGAGATGAGCGCTCGGTGGAGGAGCTTGTCAGCGAGAAAGACACACTGCTGCGCGAACTGCAGCACCGGGTGAAGAACAACCTACAGATGATCACCGCACTGATCCGGCTGGAAAGCCGCAACGCGACCGAGGCCGACCGGAGACGGTTTGAGCGGCTTGCCGGTCGCGTCGACGCTCTGGCGATCCTCTACCAGACGCTAACGGCCGACGAGCCGAAAGAGGAGGTCGATCTTGGCGTCTATCTCAGCCAGATCGCGTCCGCGGTGATGAGCTCGCATGCAGTCGAGGGGATCCGCCTGGATATGAAGGTGGATACATATCCCGTGTCAATAAACGTCGCCATGCCGGCGGGACTGGTCGTCAACGAATTGCTGACCAATTCACTAAAGCATGCGTTCCGGGGGCGCGACGGCGGCACGATAACACTGCACAGCGTCGTCGATGGCGACGGCTGCCGGGTTATAGTGGCGGACGACGGAATCGGCCTGCCGGAAGGCGAGGTGTGGCCCAAGCCAGGCAAGCTCGGAGCGCTGATCGCGCGATCGCTGACCGAGAACGCCAAGGCGCAGCTAGCTGTCGAGTCCAGCGCCAACAAAGGAACGAAGGTGACCATCGTTTTCAAGCGGACGGCGGCAGCAAGCTAAACGATTGCCGTCGAACATGGCAGGCGGGCGGCTGGCTTCATGTCGCGGCTTTGGGCAGGTGCCTGCAAATAGGCCCGGACGCGCTTCGCGGCCTGCTTCACATGGTCGAAATCTTCAATCGAAGAGCCGCCAGCTGCATTCCGCGGGAGAAGCAGGATGGAGTAAGCCGGGCGTTTCCCTCGCTTGGCTGGTCCAGCGTGATCCGGCTTCAAGACAGCGGCAGGTAGCGCAGCGAATATTCTCCAATCAGCTCCATTGTTCGCCAACAAGACTGCTTGTTCGCGCAACACCATTTTGCCGGAGTTCCGCAGCCCGGGACCTGAGCGGAATTTACACCATTGCGGTCGATTGGCCGATGCTCGCCAAGCCTTGACAATTGTTCTATGCTCTCCTTGGCACGGCATGGTGGTGATTGCGACACGGAAGGCTGTTGTCCTGGTGGGGGTTCAATGTTCGAAGTCGTCGGAGACTGGCGGAAAACGGGCTCGAGAAGCTGGCTAGCCCTAAACACCCTTGGCTTGATCGTCGCGCTATCGGTGCTGTTATTGCCTGGGCTGGAAAGCGCGAATGCACAGACGAATTGGACACTCGACCCGACGGCCTCCGTGCTCACCTACCAGTCGGTCAAGAAGAACACGATCGTCGAAACCAACAAGATCAGGAACATAGCCGGCACCCTTTCTTCGACGGGTGAGGCCAAGATCACCTTCGACCTCAACTCTGTCGACACGGGTGTCGACCTTCGCAATGTCCGCATGCGGTTCCTTTTCTTTGAGACATTCAAGTATCCGTCCGCCGAACTGACCGCAAAAGTTGACCCTGCCGCATTTGCCGACCTGGCGACCAAGCGAAGGGTCAAGGCAGTGCTGCCATTCCGCCTCAATCTGCACGGGGTCGACAAGGATTTCGAGGCCAATATCGTCGTGACCATGATTAGCGACAGCATGGTCTCCGTCGCTTCGGAGACGCCTGTTGCCGTACATGTCGAAGACTTCGGACTGCTGCCGAATGTCGACAAGCTACAGCAGGCCGCCAATGTGACCAACATTGTTCCGACCGCTTCCGTGTCTTTCGATTTCGTTTTCAACGCCGGCGGCAGCAAGCCCGCGGCCGTGCAGACGATCGCTGCAAGTACTGCCGACGTCGGCCCCGTCGCCACCGATGCCGCGAAAGCGAATTTCAGTGATGAGGAGTGCCTCAACCGGTTCGCGGTGCTCTCCCGCACTGGGGCCATCTACTTTCGGTCGGCGAGCGCGCGGCTCGACAACCAAAGCCGTCCGCTGCTGGCAGAGGTGGTTGGCGTGGTCGGCAAGTGCCCCCGCCTGAAGGTAGAGGTTTCCGGCCACACCGATTCCGATGGTTCGCCTGTAACCAACAAGCTGCTGTCGGAGCGCAGGGCCCAGGCCGTTGCCGATGCCATTGTTGCCGCGGGTATTGCACGAACGCAGATCACGGCAACCGGGTATGGCGAGGAGCGGCCCGTTGCGGCCAACGATACGCCGAAGAACAAGGCGCTTAACCGGCGGATCGAGTTTTCCGCCACCAAGCTCGTCAACTGAGGAAGGACCTCTTGTTCCGGTGGGGCTTCGATCTGATTGCCTGTTTTGGCAGTACCCTGCGCGCGATCGGACTGGTGACACTCTCGCTATTGTTGACATTGACGGCGGCCAATGCGGAACGCCGTGTTGCTCTAGTCCTTGGCAACTCCCAGTACCAGCATGCGCCGGCGCTGACCAACCCGGTCCGCGACGCGCAGGCTGTTGCCGATCGCCTTGCGAAGTTGGACTTTGAAGTCGTCTCCGGTTTCGATCTGACCAAATTGCAGACCCAGACGACGATTGCGCAGTTCGCAAAGCAGGTTCGCGGCGCCGACATTGCCCTTTTCTTTTACGCCGGCCACGGTTTGCAGGTTTCAGGCAGCAACTACCTGCTTCCGGTCGATGCCGCATTGGAAGACGAGACCTCGCTTGATTTCGAGGCGGTGCCTGTCGAGTTCGTTTTGCGGCAAATGTCGCGCGAGACCAGTATAAGACTGATTTTCCTCGATGCCTGTCGCGACAATCCCTTGGCCGAAGTGTTGGCAAAGGCCGCCGGCGTCAAGGGAGCGAGAAGCGGGCTTGCCGAAATCCCGATCGAGAATGGCGGTGCGGGTACGCTGGTCGCCTTTTCCACCAGTCCCAATCAGGTCGCCTATGACGGATCGAGCGAACATTCGCCGTTCACGTCCGCGTTGCTTGCCCATATCGGGGCTTCGAACATCTCCATCACCGACGCGATGAACATGGTCACCGCCGATGTTTTCAAAGCAACCGCCGGCAAGCAGCGCCCGTGGATCAATGTCTCGCTGACCACCGAGGTCGTTTTGCACAGAGTCGATCTCAACGCGCCGCTGATCGTCGGCGAAGCGACCGCTCCGCAACAACCGCAAGGCGGCTCGGGGCGCAACGCCACCGCAAATTCGTCAGGCGACGATGAGGCACAGCTTGCGCTTAATGTCCTGCGGCAGAAAATCCCGAAACTGGCTTCGGACGATCCGATTTTTTTCGACCGACCTATCTATTTTGGAGACCCAGCAATCGACGGCAAGAGTATCGCCGAGCTGATCACGGGCAAGCCGCTCTTCACTCCCGTGGAAGGGCTCGACAAGGCGGTGTGGGAGGGCAAGCACTGCAACGGCTGCCATGAGTGGAATGAGGATCGGCTATGCGAACAGGCGAAAAATTTCGCCGCCAACGATGTCTCCGTTCTACGCCTGCAACATCCGCTTGGGACACGCTTCAAGGTGGCGCTGGCCAAATGGGCGCAAGGCGGCTGCAAGTGAGATCTGGGCCCTTCGGTTCGAACACCCCTGGCCAAACAAGACGATGGAGCTGCGTCTATTGGAATGGTTCGGGTCTAATATGCATCCGCCGATTGGCGCTGCGCCTCGATGTCGGCCAACTGGAGGCCCATTTCGACAAAGGCGGAGAGAACGGCAAAGCGGTCCGCCAGTGCGACGCGCGCCAGCCCTGCTAGAACACCGGCATTGACTGCATGGGCGGCAGGATGTCGCTGCAAGGCCGTTGGCGCGGCTGCGCCGACGACAGATCCGGCAACGCCAAAACCATTGTCACTCCATTCCGCAGCCAAGGCAATCCAGGCGCCCGGCGTTGCCGGCGGGGTTGCCGCAGCCTCGCTCACTGCGGCGCGATGGCCGGGACTGTCCGGTTCGCTGACCCAGTCGCGAACAAGCGCGAGCAGCTCTTGATCTGCCTTATCGAGCAGTTCGCTCAGATGCCCCAGGCATTCATGGGCCCACCAGACCGCAGCCCGATCAGGAAGCAGGTAGGCACAAAACGTGATCGCCTCTTCGGGAATGGGCCCGGCGAGGAGATCGCGGCAAAACTCGATCGAACGCTGCTCGGTTGGAAGGGCTCTCATGTCTCTGGCGACAGCGGGACAAGCCACAAAAAGATCCCGTGCCGTTTTGAATCGGAGCCCATTGGCCATGACGCCACGCTTTCATCGAGGACCAGTCGGTACTCAAGCCCCCGGCGTGGCGCCGGTCAAGTCTCAACTCGTGGTGACGGAGATCGGCCGACACAGCCACAGGCTCGTCGTTTATTGACAGACAAGTGCGTGGGAATTCGGTATATTCACGCTTGGTAATATCGGATGCTCAACAGGAGTAACCGCTATGCGGTGGGCCAGTTTACCCTTGGTGTTGGCGGTCGTGGCTTTCTCGACCCATGTTTCCGCCGACCCTATCCAGAAATCAGAAGACATCGTCAAGTTTTTTGCTGGCGCGGCCGACCTCGGCAAGTCTCGGGGGATTTGTGTCGGCACCGAGGAGCAGTGCAAGACCAAGGCAAAAGACGGGCCGGCCGACAAATCCAGTCTCGACATGCTGATCAATTTCGGGCTGGATTCGGCCGAACTCGACGCGACCGCACGCGCTGAACTCGAGGAGTATGCCAAGGCTCTGAAGGACAGCCGGATCAGTACTTTCCACTTCGTCGTCGAAGGCTACACCGACGCTTCCGGTCCGGAGCACTACAATGAGCGGCTGTCGCAGCGACGAGCGCAGTCGGTGACGTCCTTCCTCACATCCAGTGGCATCGAGGCTGACCGCATCAACGCAATCGGGTTGGGCGAAACGCATCCGCGTAGCTCCAATCCATACGACGCCGTCAACCGCCGCGTGGAAATGCGTATAAAGGCCGAGTAGCGTACGCTGGTGCATGCCGCCAGAAACTGTGCAGCAGTGCGTCAGGAACTGCGCGGCAAGCCCAGCGGCAGGCCAGGCGAATAGGCTTGGAACGACCCCGGTCAGTTCTTGAGCACGCGGCCCACCATCACACCGGAGCATGATCCGTCCGCCGCACCATGGTCTTGCGCAACCGCTGTTTCTGAACGACCTGTTGTTGTTGCGACGTTTCTGCGTCACCCGACCGCTGGGTGCGGACGCTCTGCGCAACCTGCTTTTTCGGCTGCGTTGCACGGGCTTGATCGGCGCATATCCGGCACGCACGGCTCCATCATCGGATCTGTCTGAACCTCGAGGAATGCCAATTGCTCGCGCGTCAGATACGTGGTCGGCGGAAGACCATTCTTCCCTTGCCAGATGCCGATTGCCCGGCGGGTCTGCGGACCTATGTTTCCGTCTATGCGGCCCAGTCCGTTGCCCAACCCCTCGATGCGCAGTTGCAGGTCGATGCGGCTCTGGCGGTCAAGACAGATCGTACTTTCTGTCAAGTCGGGGCCCGCTGTTTGCTTCACCTCGTCCGAAACGCCGACCGATGTGCGCACCGCAGAGCCGGAGCTGTCATTCGCCTGGTCCTCATCGCGCGCCGCGATGTCGCAAGCGACATCATCCTGACCAAACGCCGGCAGCCGGTTTCAAGCGCCCGCTTTGCGGGCGATCCTGCTTTTAAGGCCGTCAAGGTTTTGCCACCGACCGTGTGCCAGAGCGTCTCCAACTTGCCGCCTCGAAGGAGGCCCTGTAGCTCACGGAGCCGGGTCCTGCTTTTCCTTCCGCCGTCGCAGCGAACTCTATTTTGCACGTGTTAGGTTTTTTCAGCGACAGGTCGCTTCAACCCGAAAATGGCCGTGGCGTATGTGAACTTGGCCACGGTTCGAAAGTGCGCAGAGGTCGAAGTACAGCACTCGTTGGACGGAAAGCCGGTCGTCTGCGTGCACCGAAGCGGTTACGATTTGCCGCGCCATGCACAGGTTCAAAGCGCATTCTGAACAGAGCTCAGCATCGCCGTGATCGCCTGTTTGTACTTTGCGAACTCGGGCGACGTCTGCCGGACCTCCGTGGTGGTCGTCGTCTGCTGACCCGCCGTGGTTGTGGCTGGGCTCAGCTTGCGACCCATCTTTCTTTCGGCCCAGTCCGCGACATAGCTGGCGGTCTTGCCCGTCAGAAAGGGATTGGCCTGAATGACGGCTGACCCGAGCACGGCGCTCAATTGCGCCGAACCCGATGCCGACAGCACCTGATGCGCGCCCTCCATGCCGAGAAAGTGGCAGAGATAGAGCCGGCCGGCTGTGATCTGGTGGCCGCGCGTCCGAAGATAGGCTTCGCCTTCTCGCGCCAGATTGCGAACCATCTCGCGCGAGATCGTGGCGTCGTATCGCAGGGCGAGCAGGTCGGCAGTCGAGAGTGTGCGTGCAAGTTCGGGGCGGTAAGTGTTCATCATCCGGATCCAGGTCTTTGTGATGAATTGGCCGGCGCCGGTCGCTGAAGAATTTGGGTTCTTGGCACGGGCGCTGCCGCCACTTTCGACATGAACGATACGGTCGGTGAGCGTTTCCACGGCGGAAAGATCCGAAGCGACCGCGGTAACCGTGCCCAGTGGGTCGATCGCCGCGCCATTCTGATAGAGTTCGAAATGCAAATGCGGTCCGGTCGAAAGGCCGGTGGTGCCGATATAGCCAATGATGTCGCCAGCCTTCACCTTGGTGCCGACGCCGCCCTCGATTGCGAATTTCTGCATATGAGCGTAGCGCGTCTCGCGCCCGTTTCCGTGCGAAATCTTGACCAGATTGCCATAGCCGCCCCCATCGCCCTGGAAGCTGATTTCGCCATCGAAGGCGGCTGCGATCGGCGTGCCGACCGGCGCCGCCCAATCGACGCCCTTGTGGATGCGAACGGTGCCTAGAATTGGATGCTTGCGCGGCCCGAAGGTCGAGGTCAAGACCCCGTTGACCGGTGTGACCATGCCGTTGGTGACCGTCAGCGAGCGGACCTGATCGTCGCCTGTCACGCATGCAAACTGGCCATCGCCCTGCTGGAAGACGAAACAGTCGAGACTTTTTGTCGTGCCCTGGACACCCACATATAGCACCCGCCCGGCGCCTTCGTCCTTGCCGCGCGGCGTCTGCGAATAGATCAGTACAAGACGCTGGTCCTCGCTTGCGAAAGCGTCCAGATCCTGTCCTCTCGACAGATACATGATCGCTTCGCCGATCACGCCGGTCGGAACGCTGTTGCGTGCCGCTGTCGAGTAAATCGCGTCGAGCAAACGATACTGCCTTTTGTGTGCGCCTTCTTCCGGCGCACCCGAGTAGTTGAACAAATCTTCGCGTACCCAGGGATCAGCCCCCGAGACGAACACGCCTGCGGCATCACGCGTCAGCGTCCCGACAAAAACGTTCTTGGCGTAGATCGACACCTGCATGAGGGACATTGTTGTCGTCTCGCGGTTGGGTCGGTATCCACGCAGGGCGACGACATAACCCGGTTCCAGGCCGTCCCGGCTAAAGAGCGCCTTCAGGGCCTCGCCTGCCAGCCTGGCGTCGTCGGCGGAGAAATGCGCATCGAGCGCAACGCTGTCCAGACTGCGACTGTTGAGGATCTTCACGAAAGTGTCTTCGGTGGCCTCGAACCGCTGATATTCATTCGTGACAGTTGCGACGCTGGTGTTGTTTTCGATCTGGGTCTTCTGGAATGCGGGAAGGGCTGCGTCGCCTGCATCGATTGTTTCACCCCAGCCGGCTTCGGGATCATCGGTGTCGGCCTGTTGATCCGAAGCCGGCGCGAGCTCACCCGCGCCAGGAGATGGCTCAAGATCGTTCTGCAAATCGCTGGAGGGCGCGGGGGCGGTCTTTCGTTGCGCCTGGAAGAATGCAAAATCCTCCTGCGTCGACGGTATCGTCGTCATGAATTTTTCGCTGGCGCTAAGCATGACGTCGAACAGGAACTCGATCTGTGGCGAAACCCCTGCCGGGTCGAGTTCTGCCGGACGCGGAATCACGCGGCCTTTCGTTGCTGCGCCGTTATCGGGTGCGAGCGTGATCCACATAGGGTCCCCCGCCAGGCCGATAATCGCAGGCACATAGACAGATGCATCGGCCGGCACATCGTCGGCTCCTTCTACCGCGCGCAACTCCTCGTCTTCGTCGCCAAATGACCAATAGTCCGCGGTGAGGTAGAAGCCGACGGCGATCGAACACAGGAAAATCAAGGCCAAGCCTGCAATGAGCCGGCGCCAAAGTGCGCGCCGGCGAAGGGCGGCGCGCGCCTGCTTTTTCGCCTTGAAGCTGGTGTCGATGGCGTGCGTCACGGACTGCTTCCGGTCAGGAAAAACGTCCACCGCACCTGTTCAAGCGTATCGACTTCAACAAATCGCGCCGCGATATGGCCGCGCTGCCAGCACTCGTCGATGCCGCGTATCGAGAACCGTCGACGCTCGATGCACATTTCGGTCGACCCGGTCAGGATCGCGTGGCCAAAAACGTCCGTGGCGTAGATGTAGATGAAGCGGTTCGTCAGTTCGTCTCGAACGACGTTTACGCACTGATTTGCGCCGATCGTCCACCAGCCATCGGTCTGGTCGGCATTGTCGATTGTCTGGCCGACGGCGAGGTTGACGACGTCGAGTGTCTGATTGCAGACCGTGAATTCGGCGCGCGCTTCATTGCATGAGAGCACGGCCAGGAGTGCCGCGCCCGAAACGACCGCAAGCCTCATGCGGCCTGTCAAGATATGCAAGGCTCGAAACCGATCGCTCTGCTTTACGGGCAGGCCGTCAGACGAGCGGGGCAAACGCGAGCGGCAGAGTTCCATTGCACGCCATACTACCCGCCGAGCCGGAAATATTTGGCATTGGCCGAGAACTGAGATCCGTTGGTCTCGATTTCTTCGAGAATTTTGGGCAACAGTTGCGAGGCCGGCGTTGGCGTAGAAAACGCAGCCGCCTGAATGTCCTGGGGGCCGGTGATCACCATAATGATCTGCGGTACGGCCTTGCCTGCAGCCCTGTCGGCGGCGCCGAGGCCGATCGGGATGCTGAAGGTGGCCTTGTCCGACTGTACGACCATGCGGTCGTCGAGGTTGAACATCATGCCTTTGTGGTCGATCAACAGCACGCTGGAAATGAGCCCGCCATGCGTCACCAGCGTGCCGCTGATCGGCGTGCCGTTCGGCACCGATGTTCGATCGAGAACCAGCTGCGGCTTGACGACTGCAGTCTGGCCCAGAAAGCGCAGGAAGTTGGTGACTTCGCACTGGGGCGGCTCGATGAGGCGCACGCTTATGTCCGGTTCAACGTGGAACTTTGCCTGGAAATCAGTCAACATTTGTTCGAATGGATGAACCGCCGTTCCAAATCCTTCGATGGCCGCCGTCTTGTCGGTTATCGACGTGACGGCCGCATAGAAACAGTCGCCGCCGCTGAAGTCGCGAACCCACGAGACCCGTTGCGCTACGTCGTCGATGACCGGAGGAACTTCCAGCTTGGGCACGTTCAAGGCGACCGTGGCCTGGTCTGGCTGTCTGGCGGCCGGCTGGTCGGCCTGCTGCCCCTTTGCGCTCATCGCATCTGCCTGGCCTGCAGCCGGCTCGGGAAAGGGCGCGGCCGATTTCGCCTCCGCCGGCTGGCTTGCCTGTCGTTCAGGCTTTTGGCTCACCGCGACATCGGGTTGGGGGGCTGGCGGCGTTAAAGCTTTTTCGGCTGGTGGAGCGATTGGAGCGATCTTGCCAAGCGGGGGAGGCGTCTTCGGGCTGTCGCCGGCCGCGATGTCGGGCTGAACTGCCGGCGACATTTTTTCGGCCGGCGGCTGTGCCGCGCTTGCTGACGATTTCGGTGTTTCCCTGGCTTGCAGGGGGATCTTGGCGGGCTCTGCCGGCTGCGGCTTTTGGCTTTCGGCGACGTCGGGCCGCGGCGCTTGCGGCGTTGACGTTTTTTCGGCTGGTGTTGGAGCTGGAACGAGCTTGTCAGGCGGCGGAAGCGTTGTCGGGCTGGCGTTGGCAGCGGTATCGGGCTGAATTGCCGGCGCTACGTTTTCGGCCGGCGGCAGCGCTGCGCTAGCTGATGGCTTCGGGGCTTCCCCGGTTTGTGGGAGTATCTTGGGCGACTCTGGCGGTTGCGGCTTTTGAGGCGCAGCCGCCTCTGCCTGATTTTTAGTTGGCGATGCGGTGGTCTGCGTTCGCGGCTGCGCGGGTGGAGCTAGCTCTGGCGGCTTAGGAGCGTTCGCAACATTATCCGTCGCGACCGGCTTTGATGCCTCTGGTGCGGGCTCTGATGGTTCTGGGGCAGATAGCGATGTCGTGCCGGCGCTCGGCGTGGTAGGCGTCATAAAACCGCTGACATAGAGGCCAGCAACCGCGGCGAGAGCCAGCGTCGCGAAGGCAGAAATCGCGATGATTCGGGTCTTTGTGGACTTTCCAGGCCTGCCACGTGCGACCGCGCGTGGCGGGCTGGCGACTGCTGAAGGCCGCCGCGGTTCGGACAGCAGCGCAGGCCGGACATGCGGGACGAAGCGCTGCCCACCTGAACTTGCCGTCGCAGGCGCGTCACGCCCCAAATCATAGGAAGGCTGGGCCTTGGACTCAGGCGCAAGTGTTTGCCCCGCTCGTGGCAAACCCGGCCGATCGCGGGTCGGGACGAACGTTGGTGGCGTTGTCCCTTCGTCCTCGTCACGCGTCATTCTGGCGATTTCCGCCATGCTCACCGGGCGGTCTCGCGGATCCGGCTGCAGCATGGCTTCAAGAATGCCACGAAAATCGTCCTCGATGTCGGACAGGTCGGGCACGGTCCGGCGCTTTTCGATGATCTCGAATTGCGACCCGCTCATGTCGATCGGCTTCCCGCGCAGAGCGGCAACCAGCACCAGCCCCAGGCTGTAGATGTCGGATTGCTCGCTGACGTCGCCGCTGTACAGCCCCAGCTGTTCGGGCGAAACGTAGTTGTACTTTCCCGCGAATTTTCCGCCGATCAGGGTCTCCCCGCCGACGGTCGCCGATCGCGCAATACCGAAATCGATGATCTTGGCGTGGTCGACTCTACCCCCTGGCAAGATGATGTTATCGGGCGAGAGGTCGCGGTGAATTGCTCCCGCTTGATGCACGGCGCTCAGACCCGACGTGAGGCGATGGCAGAGCTTGCGTACCTCTTCAGTCGGCATCGGGCCACGTCGCATGATGTCGTACAGCGACTCGCCGTCGACAAATTCCATGGCAAGGTAGGGACGGCCGATGCCTGGATCGATGGTGAAGACGTGATATCGCACGACCGCATCATGCGACAGGTGATTGAGGATTGACGCTTCCTTGCGGAACAAGGACAAGATCGTCGGGTCGCGGGCAAATTCGGGCAGGACGATCTTGATCGCGACGTGGTCGCCAGTCTGGATGTTGTGGCCACGGTAGACCTCGCCCATGCCACCGAATGCGATCCGCTCGTCAAGTTCGTAGATGCCGCTGAGTTGCGTGCCGACGGCGGTATTGGCCAGCTGCGGCGATATTCGCGTCTTGTCGTCGGCGCTCATCAGCCTCAACCCTCCGCTCTGGACAGATCAGGGTAGGGGGGGTGTCCATTGTGCCCGTTTGCGAACTTCACCAGCACAATGGTGACATTGTCTGTTCCGCCCCGCGCCAGCACCATTTGCAGCAGATTTTCGCAAGCCGCCTGAGGGGTCGCAGACACCACCACGGCCCCGATCTCGGCGTCGGTCAAATGCGCCGTCAGCCCATCTGTGCACAACACGAAGATGTCTCCCGGCATAATTTCGCCTTGCTGGAAATCGATGACGATTTCGTCGCTGACGCCGACGGCATGCGTGATGACATTGCGGCGCGGCCAGGTGAGCGCCTCGGCTGCGCTGATCATGCCGCGATCGAGAAGTTCCTGAACTTCGGTGTGGTCCCTCGAGATCTGCGAGATCGAGGCATCACGGACCAGATAAACCCGGCTGTCGCCCGCCCACAGGCAGGCAAATCGCCCATCCATCGCCAACAGGGCGGCAACGGTGGAGCCGATGGTTATGCCGCGAGATTCGGAGATCCTGCGGATCTCGGCGTTGGCGCGGCTCAGCCTGTCTTCGAAGCGCGCACGAAGATCCGGGGCGGAACTAGCAATGCCGATCGTGGCCAGATGATCGACAATGCTGGCTGAAGCGACCTCTCCGGCTTCATGTCCACCCATTCCGTCGGCCACCACCCACAGGCCGGTTCGTGGCTCGACTAGATAGTTGTCTTCATTGTGCTCACGGACACAGCCATTGTGGCTCACGCCGAAGCTTTCAAAGGAAAGGGCGACATCGCTCACCTTGCCACCAAGCGCTTCTCAAAGCGTCCTCTGCGGCGCACCTTCAGGCGCTCGCTGCTGCCACTTTGCCACAGGCTGGAATATTAAAGTATCGAAATTTAGCTTTGAGCCCGTGACGCGGGATCGCAGCCAGCTTTGGCGCCCTAGTTGCACCAGGTGAGGCTCAAATCCTCTCAAAACGCCTTCGGGCAGCTGAATGCGGAAAGTGCGGGAAGTAAGAAGGGACTGGGTCCGGAACCGGTCTGGATCGTGTAGCTGACGTCGCGTCCGCCGATTACGAAGCGCGCCTCAACAGTGCCGTCTTTGCTGGTGATCGTCGCCTTGTCCAGCAACCTCTTGAGCGACCACGGCCCTTCGAAGCTGATAGCGGATTCGCGGCCCGGCATTTCCGGCATCAGTCTCAGACTGGCGGATGCCGAGGCCGCACCGCTCGGCCAGGACACAGTGCTTGGCGTGTTACCCGCCTGATTGCTCTGGACGATCTGGCCATCGACGTCGAGCACCGCAGTATCTGCATCACCGTTCAGCGAGAACGGGGTAAAGGTCAGGTTGACCGACGGCATTGACCCACCCGACGGGAAAAATGCGCCGCGGATTTCAGCAGCCAGCTGAAAGTTTTTCAGCGTCGACTTCGACAGGTCGCGCCCAAAGCGCGCATCCCGTTTCCAGCTCCAGTCCTGGCCGCTCATGTCGATCAAGGAAGCAAGGTTTTGTGCGAAGAACCGGTCCATCAGGCCGCCTGGAGAGAACAACTTGGCGAAGTCCGCCATCGCAACATCCTGGGTACCATCGCCGGCGAAGGGGTAGCGGCCGTTGACCGCCTCCTCGCAGGGCTGCGTGACGGCCTGGTCGAGCATCTCGTTCAAATTCGTCAAGGAAATTTCAGCCGCGTTGCCCTCAAATTCGTCTGCAGTTGCGTTGACCATTCTGCCGAGTTGCTTGGGCAGACGCGATGCATTGGCGCGAAGAGTGGCTATCTGCAGCTGCAGGTTGGCGTTGACACGTTCCGTCTGCAAGGGGACCTCGGTTGCCAGTTGCAGACTCTGGTGGATGTCGCGAAAATTCTGGGTCAGCGCATCGATGGGTCGGTGTCCAAAAGGACCGCTTACCAGAGCCTGGAAGGACCTGAACTGCGCTTCGATGTTTGCCCCAGGGCTCTGGCGAAATTTCGCGGACCCCGTACCGGCACGGCTTTGCGACTTTGCGGAGCTAATTTGAATGCCGATGCGAGCCAGGCCCTTGGCCATGTCCGCGACATCCTGGTACTGGCGCATGAGGGTGCCGGCTATCACCCCAGTGCCCGAGTCTTCGCCGGAGACAGGGTCGCGCGCCAAGGCTGTTTCCTCGGCAATCGCGGTAAAAAGCTGTTCGATCGGCGAGCTTGGTGGGGCAACGGCGGAAAGCGCGACATAGTTCGGCTTGTCGTTCAGCATGGCTTTGAATTTCAAACCATCGAGAACGCTGTTCCACGCGGCTGCGAACTCCTTGCCGTAGCGATAGAGAAGTTCGGGGCCGAGCTGGAGCAACTCCTGATCGATCCCGCCTTGCTCGCCGCCACCGCCCAGGACCCACTGGTCGTCGACGAGTGTCTGCGCAATGCGCGAAAGCTGTCCGAGATAAAAGTTGTTGAATCCGGCATGGGTGTAGAGACCGGGAATACGGAGCTTCGACAGATCGCCGCCATCGACGCGCTCGAACACAAGCTGCGCTTCCGGCCCGCCTTTTTGCGAAACAGAAAAATCGTCCAGCGCAGCCGCGTACACCGCCGACTTGATCAATGCGGACGCACGATCGGTAAGGCTCATGCGCCCGAGTGAACGTTGGGCGGCTTCCACAAGCGGCTGGTTGAGTTCGAAAACCGGATCATAGGCATCGTCCAACGCAAGCATGGCGCGCAGGTGCTTTTCGAGCTGCGCACGTCCTTCGCGGTTGCTCTCGCCTGGATACCGGTTCTGTTCCCAATCCTGCTTCATCCAGGAGATGATCAATGCGTCATCGACCTTGGGTGCCTTGCCGCCGAGCATCAGGTAGATCTTGAGCGGTTCGTAGAGCGCGGCGGGCTCAGCCATCGTCGCCTGGACGCTCCGCTCCGCCTGAACAAGCAGACGCGACCGCAACATTCGTTCCAGTGCTTGCCGGTAGGCCGTTGTCGATGCCGAAAGAAGCCTTTCCCGCTGGCTAAGGCCGACCGTTTCCTCGATCGGGGTCGGTAAGTCACTGGTTTCAAAACCGGCCGGCATGTTGCGCAACTGGTCGAGCGGCCCGATGACGTTTTCAAGGTCGACATCGGTGACCGTCGTGCTCTTGGGCAGAGCGTCGGCTGTCTCGCGATATTGGCTCGTCGCCTGCGTCGTGGAGGCAATCAGCGAGCGGTTGGCCATGAAGCTCATCCCGAGCGCGCCAAGGGCCGCTGCAGTGATCAAGGCTATGATGCCAAAGCCGCCATATCTGAGGGCCGCTGCCCGCCTCTCGCTCGCTCGGTCATAGGAAACCCATCCGGATTCGGCGAAAATGACATCAGTCAGGAGATCGTGCAAAAAGAAGCTCTTGCCGGTCCCGGACAGGTGGGGGCGGGAATTGTTGCCGAAACTGCGGCCGATTGCGCCCAACACTTGATCGATCGGCGTTCCCTCTTGGGTCCCCGACGAGAAGTAGAGCCCACGCAAGCTGATGTTCACTTGGCTACGGACCGGATCGAACAGGCTGGTCACGAAATTGGCAATTCGGCCCTTGAGCGCGTAAAACTGGGCCGGAAAGCCAAAGATCGATATGCGCGAGACCGGGTCAGGCTCTTCCTGCAGGCGATCAGGCATCTCGTCCGCCAAGCGGATCGCCAGTGCATCGAATTCGGCCGAAGCCTCACCGGCCATGTTCTTGTTGCGGTCCGTGGTCTGGAATGTCGCGCCCCAGACCTTGCGCCTGCGCGGCTCCTCGAAACTGCCGAAATAATCCATGAAGCCGGCAACAAGATCGGCCTTGGTGAACAGCAGGTACACCGGAAACTGGATTTTCAGCGTCTCGTGGATCTCCCTCAGGCGACTGCGTATTTCAACGACATGGGCGTCAAGCTGCTGGTCATCAAGCCTGATGAGATCGGCAAGGCTGATGGCCAGGATAACCCCGTTAATCGGTTGTCTGGTGCGGTGTTTTTTGAGCAGTGACAAAAACGCAAGCCAGCTCTTGCTGTCGCTTCCAGCATTGGAATCCTGCGTGGTGTAGCGTCCCGCCGTGTCGATCAGCACAGCCTTTTCGGTAAACCACCAGTCGCAGGAGCGGGTGCCGCCAACACCGGCCACCGGCTGGGCGTCTCCTGAACCGGCAAGCGGAAAATTCAGACCCGAATTGACCAGTGCCGTCGTCTTGCCGGCGCCCGGCGGGCCAATGACGATGTACCAGGGAATGTCGTAAAGGAAATTGCGCTTGCCGCTCGACCGCTTGAGTGCTGCGATGGCCTCACTCATGCGCGCCTCGAGCACCGGTGAATCGTCATTGCGCCCGTCGTTGCGGGCAATGACCGTCTCGAGCGCTTTTTGCGCCTTTCTCACATGCCAAGCGCGCACTCCGTAAACGAGGGCCGCGGTCGCCATGATCGTGCCGATGATTGTCGCACGCAACCAGACAGGTCCCAGCGGCCGGATATCGGCGAAGCGTATCAAAGGTCCAGCAAACCAGATCGCCGCCGCAAAACCGGCCAACGCGGCCGTGCTGAATATCCGCGGCAGCCAACGCATCATTGGCGTTTCCCACCGGCGGTGTTCACAGCGTTTCCTCCTTGAGGATCATCACGTCGACACGGCGGTTCTTGGCGCGGCCCTCGGACGTCGCATTGTCGGCAATTGGCTCATCTTCGCCCTTGCCCTCGGCGGTTACTCGCGAGGGATCGCTAAGCTTCGCGGCGATCATTGTCTCAACAGCCTTCGCGCGGGCGACCGAAAGGTCAAAATTCGATTTGAACGTGCTTGATTTCCGTGGTTTCACATTATCCGTGTGGCCAACGATCGTGATTGGCCCTGGCTCGTGCTCAAGGGCTGCGGCAATCTGTGTGGCCAGTGGCAGAAACTCGGGCTTCACTTCGGTCTTCCCTGGCTGAAACAATAATTGATTGTTGATCTCCACTACGATGAAGTCGCCTTTTGTGCCGATGGTCATCCCGCCGAGCTCGACTTGCGTGGACAGTGCTGAGCGGATGCGGTCGATCTGGCCGGTCACGGCAGGCGAGGCGGCTGTCACCGGTTTGGCGAGTGGGGGTACCACACTGGCGCGCTCGATCGTCACAGTCGTCGAGGGATTGAGCGCCAGCAATTGTCTGGCTGCAGCATCGCCTTCATCGGTCATGAACGCCCGCAACGTGAAGAACGCGGCCGTCACCAGGGCTGACGCCGCTGCAGCAACTCCCCAGAGCGGCAGGCGGGTCGAAGACGGCACCATCATAGCGGCCATGCCTTGCCAGCGGGGGGAGATGTCCTCTCCGGCGGCCCTGAAGTAGCGAAGCGTCTCGTAGACGTCGCGCCGCACAGGTTCGAGACTGGTATCGTCGCGCGCCAGGCCACGATACTGGCCCTCAAATCCCAGGGATAGGCAGACATGCATCAGCTCGAGCAGGTCTAAGTGTGGCTCAGGATTGGCCAGCACCTTGTTCAGTGCTTCGTAAAAGCCGCCGCCGGTGGGCTCGATGTGAAAGAACCGCGACAGCATACTGTGCTGTGCCCAGGTGTCCTCGCCGGCCCAAGGCAGGTTGCCGACAAGATCGTCGGCCGTTTCGCAAAGGGCAAACTTCGCGATCCGCGCATCCTCTTCGGCAACCCCTGACTTCTCCAGCGTCCAGTCGAACCTCTCGATCGCCTCGGCGATATGTTCGGCCAATGGCGCCGCCTGTCTTTCGACCGGCACGAGCCTGAGATGCCCGAACAGGACGAGCAACGGTGCTGACCCAGCGAGGATCGGATTTGCCGTCGAATATTTTACCGTGTCTGCGGCGCCGAGCAGCACCTCCTGCTGAATGCTCGGCCTTGACCCGGCCGCCTCGGCTCTGGCCGCTGTACCGGACGATGCTCCCTGATAAAGAATGGTTCCGGATGTCCAGTCCGGCGGCATATGCCGACCTATGTCAGGATCGAAAACTGTCGATTCCTTGACATGCGGGGGCGCGACGGTCTTCGCAATCGGTTCGTTTGCGGCTGGTTTCGCATTCTGCCCGCGTGGTGGATTGGTGCGGATGACGGTCTTGCGGACCGGGCCGAAAGGATCGTCCTTCGAGCTCATCGCCGATATGCCGCTGCCGTGCAGTGTCCGCGCTCGCGTGCGAGAGGCGCCAGATCTTTCCTGGCTGGATAGGGCAGGCAATGGTCCTTCCGGCAAGGCGGTCCGGAGCTACAAGAAACAATGGCGCCACAATGTGACATTTGCCGCAGACCCCCGGGTCAATCAGGCTTACCCGCTTGGCGAACTGTCGTATGTGATCGTAGTCCCAGATGTTGTCGATTGGAACATGATGCGGCGCGCCGATGCGTTTTTCTTCGTCTGCTAAAGCGCCGCAGTCTGTTGGGCCGGTCTATTTTTGCTTGTCAGCTTTTGCATAGGCTTCGCCAAAATAGGCCAAGAATATATCAAGCATGCCGTTTTCGTGTGGTTCCTCCATGCTCCTCCACGTCCCGACAAACGCGTCCCATGCTTGGGCCTTCTTCGAGGTAAACGATGTCGGCGGGAGCTTTTTACCGATCGCCTCCGGCGAAAGGTCATCAAGCAGTCGCGAGAGCGCTGCTTGCATGGCGGCATAGGTGGCAAATTCGTGCGCCTTGAGATCGCGGAATGCGTCCTCGACGCTGTGCCTGGCATCGAGATAGCCGGCCCTGCGCCGCGCGAACATGATTTCGAGTATGTCGTCGGTGCCTGGGACAAATTTGAGAGGATTGTTTTCAGCGGAGCTTATCATCGTCCGGTGTGGGCTCTTGGCCAATGTCTTTGCAGCCGCACGTGCCTTCAGCAGCATGGCCAGTTGCTCGACCACCGTGCGCAGCACCGCGCCGATTTCGGCAGCGACTTCATGCGGATCACGCAACTGCAACAATTCCGGCGAAATGCCTGCGGCGATTGCAATTTCCCGCAGCACCTCGTCTATCGTCGAAGGCAAGGTCGCAGGCGGCGACGATGTCGATGGCGGGGCTTGCCCGAGCCATCGCTCTGCCGAACTGAAAAAAGGCTCGCCTCCGGAATCGGGCAGCCGATCGGCCGCGACCAGCATGTGTCGTTGCGTCGAACCTCGGTCAGCCTCCGGATGACCTGGCGTTGCGTGCTCGTCGTCAATCGATACAAAGATGACATAGCGGCCGACCAGGAGCCTGTCGCCGTGGTCTAGCCGGCGCGGACCGGTGATGCGTTGGCTCGATCCATTGATGAAAGTGCCATTGCGCGAAATGTCGTGCAGCCAAAACGCGCCTGCCTCGTATCGGATCTGGCAATGCCGGCCGGAGATGAACTTGTCAGGGTCGGGCAAGATCCAGTCGCAATGTTCGCGCCCGATTTTGAAGCTGCGATTACGCGATCTGTAGCCGGGCGACACGCCAGCGGGCAGGGCATCAACGTTGCTGATCTGCAGACTGATTAACATGCGAAATCGCCTGTGTGATCGCTGGCGGCCTTGCCGACAGGATACTCCATGTCTTTAGCGTGGCTAATCCCAATATTCGCATCCCAGTCGGTCCTATTCGTGGTCAGCTTTGGCCTGCACAACAAACATGTGGTACGCTCGAAATGGACTGGCAACCATCAGGGTCTGATGTGATTTCGAGTTCCTGACTAGGATCTTCAGATCCACTGGGCTGGCCGCCAGGCCGAGGAGGGGCACGACCCATGCCAAGTGAACAACGTGCCACGGTTGTGCAAACGCCAGTTGGCGCTGAACTGTTGACCTTTACACATCTCGTCGGGCGCGATGAGATCAGTCGTTGTCTGGCCTATACGGTCGGCTTCGTGAGCCCCAGCCACGATATCGATCCGCTGGAGATGCTGGGTGGCCCCGTCTCGATCGAAGGTGAAGCCGACCCCCAGCGCTGGTTCAGCGGCATCGTGTCGGAGTTTCGCCTCACCCGGATCGAGGATCGACTGGCCTATTACGAAGCAGTCGTCAGGCCATGGCTCTGGTTTCTCGGCAATACGACCGACTGCCGTATTTTCCAGAACATGAGCGTCATCGAAATCGTCGAAGAGGTTTTCTCGAAATACAGCACGGCAAAATTCGAGAAACGCCTGCAAGGGTCCTATCCGCCGCGCGAATACTGCGTGCAATATGACGAGACGGATCTCGATTTCGTGCAGCGGCTGCTCGAGCACGAGGGCATCTTGTATTTCTTCGAGCATGGCGAGGGCAAGCACACGCTTGTGCTTGCTGATGCGATGAGCAAGCTGAAGCCGGCGCCGGGCTATGAAAAAGTGCCTTACCACTTCGAGGGGCAGGGCTCCCGGCGCGATGTCGAATATATCACCGAATGGATTCCAGGCAGTTCGGTGCGGCCGGGCGCCTATGTCCATACCGACTATGATTTCAAGAAGCCGGGCGCTGACCTGATGGCCAAATCCGCCCAGCCGTTCAATCACAAGCTGGCCGCAGGCGAGAATTACCGTCAGCCCGGCGCCCACCTGGAAGTCGGCCGCGGTGATAGCCTGGCGGCGATCCGGCGCGAGGAAATCCAGGCGGTGCACCAGCGCATTGCTGCAGTCGGCACCGTGCGCGGCCTGTATTCAGGCTGCACTTTCAAGCTGGACGGCTTTCCGCGCGAGGACCAGAACCAGGAGTATCTGGTGGTGAGCGCCGAATACAGGCTGTTCGACCCCGGCTACAGAGCCCATGCGGATGTCGAGAGCGAGAACTTCAAGGTGATCCTCGGCGTGGCACCCACGGCATTGCCCTATCGTCCGCCACGGGTCACGACACGGCCGATCATGCGCGGCCCTCAGACGGCGACGGTGGTCGGTCCGTCCGGCGAGGAAATATTCACCGACAAATATGCACGGGTGAAGGTCCAGTTCCACTGGGACCGTCTCGGCAAGAAGGACCAGAACAGTTCGTGCTTCGTGCGGGTTTCGCAGACCTGGGCCGGCAGCGGCTGGGGATTTATCCAGATTCCGCGTATCGGCCAGGAGGTCATCGTCGACTTCATCGAAGGCGATCCTGACCTGCCGATCATAACCGGCAGGGTCTACAACGCCGCGCAGATGCCGCCTTATGGACTGCCCGGCAACGCCACGCAATCCGGCTGGAAATCCGATTCGTCGAAAGGTGGCGGCGGCTACAACGAGCTGATGTTCGAGGACAAGGCTGGCTCCGAACTGGTCAACTTCCAGGCGCAGAAGGACCACCACCTTCTGATCAAGCACGACCGCAACAAGTTGGTACAGCATGATCAGTCCGACCGCATCGACCACGACGCCAAGCACTCCGTCGGCCACAACCTCGACGAGGACGTCGGCAACAACAAGACGGTCAAGGTCGGCGTCGACCAGACGACCAATATTGGCTCGAACGACACCGAGACGGTGGGTGTGGATAGGTCGCTGACCGTCGGATCGAATGAGACGATTCACGTTGTGGCGAATTCGACCGAGAATATCGATGCCAACCATTCGCAGACCGTAGGATTAGTTCAAACAATCACTGTTGGCGCGGCTCGTATCGATTCGGTCGGCGCCGCCGAGACCCGAACCGTCGGGGCGGTGCAGATGAACACTATCGGGGCGACACGGTCGGTCAGCGTGGGTCTCGGCCAAAGTCACGACATCGGCGCTTCCGACAGTTGGAAGATCGGAGCCAACCAGGGCATCGACATAACTGGCAACCAGAGCGTCAACATCGGCGGTGGGCAATCAACAGAGATCGGCAAGGCTCGGACAGCCAAGGTAGCCGCGGATGATATCACAGATATCGGCGGAGCCCACGCGCTCAAGATAGCAAAGGGCAGCGGGATTACCATTGCCGAAGACGGCTCGATTGGTGTCGGGAAGAAGCTGGTCATAGACGCCGGAGACGAGATCACGATCAAATGCGGCGACGCCTCCATTATAATGAAGAAGGATGGAACGATCGGCATCAAAGGAAAGGACATAACAATAACCGGCAGCGGCAAGATATTCGCCAAAGCGTCCGGTGACATTGTCATGAAGGGTTCGGAAATCAAACAAAACTGAGGAAACCGTCAGGTGGCAAAGATCATCGAACGAATCGAAGGCGTCGTAATCGGGATTTTTCTCGGTTTCGGCGAAGGTGGCCCGCTCGTTGTGTTTCCGGGCAATCCGAAGGATACGGCCCTTCCGGCTCGTAGTCTCGCTGAACTGAATTCCGATATGATTGGCTCCGAGGTCGCATTGTTGTTTGAGGACGGCGACCTAGGCCGGCCACTAATTGTCGGGCGTATCGTTGAACCAAAGGGAAAATCTGTAGCTCCTCATGTCGTCCGCGACGGCGAACGGGTGAGAATCACAGGCGAGGAACGCATCGAGCTGCGCTGTGGCAAGGCCGTGATCATCATGGAAAAGGATGGCCGCATCACCATTCGCGGCACCTATGTGACGAGTCATGCCAGTGCCGCGAATCGTATCCGGGGCGGTTCCGTGAATCTGAACTGATGCCGGCGCCCATCCTACGCGAAATCGTCCGCCAGCACGCCGAAATGGCGGCATTTCTATGGACTGTCTACGACTACAATCTGCTGCATCCCGGCGAAAATCCCGAGATGGACGATGAGCGGATAGCTAGATTGGTCGAGAGACTAGAAGCACATCTGGATGGGCTGCGGGTGGCCGGAGATGCGGGAAAGGAAATCGTCAAGGAGCGCTACGACGAGTTTCCTGAGGCTGGAGAGCTTTTCGTCCTTCGAATGCTGACGACCAGATCGACTGTTCGCATCGTCGATCTCAATCTTGAGAAGGTTCGAAAATATCTCACCAATGCGGGCACATCGGTTGCGGCTAGCGTACGTGCTCCTGGTCAGTCTGGTATTTCCCTCCCAAAGAAATAGCGAACTCCCGGTCTGAATTCGAACAGGTCGACTTCGTCGAAGAGTTGCTCAAGGGCAGCGGCCGCAGGTTTTCGGTTCAGCTGAATATTCTTGTAAAATTGCGAAAGGTCGAATCCGGTGAATGCCTCTATTAGGTTTCTGGCGGTAACGACGTCTTCGTTGTCATAGGTCTCCCCAAGGGTATTCAACAAATTGAGCGCCAGATCCTCAATGTTTACGGGCTTGCCGTAGAGAAAGGACTGGCGCGAAGAATTAGGAAAATTTGCACGGATCTCATCGATTTTTAGCTCAACGGCTTTCGCGTATTCAACTACGTCATATTGGCGACGCCCAGGTTCATACTCATCGATCGAATCCGGCACAACTTGCGGTCCATCGAAGATATCTCCGACCGAAGCCTCCAAGGTGATCGACAAATGGTATGGAAGGTCGGTATCGCTGTCGACGGTGACTTCATCTCTGTAGAACCAGACCGCCTTCTGCGTCGCATCCAAAATGCCGCTCCTTGAGAGAGCGATGCAGAGCCATTCAATGGATTGGCTATCTTGCTGCAGCGATTGGCGGATTGGGTCCGCCACATCCAGGAGCAAGGTCCTTGGTGTGACGTACGGCAACAGCGCAAACGCGTCGATAACTACTTCCACCGAGGGGGAGGCTTCGAAGACTGTTGGAAACATTGCAGATGATGCGAAGTTTCCCTTCTTGCACTCTTCAAATATCTGCAGCAGCCGCGCTCCGGCTGGCGTCGAACGGCTGCGAAACTCGTTCGTCCCGAAGTGGAAAAGTTTGCCGCGCGTCGAGAATGTCATGGATAAGGGTTTATTCCTTGAAGCGTGCCTTGCGCCTCATTGATTTTGTCGCATTCGCCGGAAAGGGCGCCTTGGCCTATCAAGTTCTTGGGGGAATTGGGACATCCACCGGCATCTATGGGGGTCATGTGGTGCACTTTGCCCGTGTTTGTTCCGGTGCCTTTGCCGTCCCGTTTTATTATCGCTTTTTTCACAGAATCGGTAATTCCAAGTATTTTTGTACGGACATGATGCAGTATGTCGACGTGAATAAGGTCTTTTTCGTTCTTTCTTCCAGCGTGCTTGGTTTCTAATTCTCTCTTCTTTTCCGGGTCTGCTTGCTCAAGAATTTCGGAATAGCTACGCGTTCCCTTGAAGTGGACACCGCAATCTTTATCCTCCTCATGCAGGTTTGGGCATTTTTCTCCCGTTGCTCGTGCATTTGCTACGGTCTTAGACGCCTCCTTGCGTTTTTCGTACTGATCCCACGCTTTCATGCGAGGCACCAAGCCTAACGTACCGGCTTTGGCTGTTTCCTCAATATTGACGATCTTAGCGTTCGCCCGCTGCATGCGCTCCTTGTAGTATTCGGCCTCGGGGACAGTATCACACATCTCGCCGTTGGCTTTCACCTGATTGGCGTGGGCGGGTTCTGTCCCGCAGCACGGGCACTTGGTCTTTGGCGCCGACCCGCCACCAGGTCCCGGTCTCCCCACCTTAGCCTGCGGAGGTGTGTTTCCAACCTGATCGCTTGTATGATTGTTTGTCGAGATATCTGAGAACCGGCTGACAGGGAGGCTGTCCGCCTTTACATTGCTTGACCACGCTCGCGCGTATTCCTTACTGGTGTTAGTGGACGAGATGACTCCTTTCTTGGCTGCGCTGCCGGCTTCCGTGCCAGTGGTCTTGCTGTAGTCCGATTTGTCCTTTTGGGTGATGTTCTCTCCGCCGATTTTGACGGTACCGGTGCCCTTCTCAGTATCCGAGTCCATTCCAAATGACGGATACGGGATCGGTACCCCTGGCGGTGTCGCTGGATTTTCGGGCGGAGTGAAACAGACATCTGGAAAGGCCGCGATGACCTTGTTGCCCTGGGCCTTTGCGGCCACCTCCAGTCCGTTGGCGAAGACAGTCACCAGGCGGCCCTCGCAGCCAGCACGGCAGCTCCACAAGCGCCTGCATCGTTGGAGGACTCGACAAGCACCGGGTTCCCCGTCGCGTAGTTCTTTCTTGCCGCCATTAGTGCCATTCCGAGCATCAGAGGCGTGACCGCCGCACCAACATTGCCGAGGGTTTCCGCAGGCGACCACAGATCCTGGGACGGACACGGATTGCGCACCAGCCGTATCGATGCCAGCGCCGTCTGCTTAAACCAATACTGTTCGCCGATGAGATCTGAAATTCGATAGCCGAGGCGGTTCATCTCTATTCCAGTCTCACCCAACGCATGGCGATAAGCGGACGTCATACCGTCCGCCCTGAGCGGCAAGTCTTGCTTGTTGTAAATAGAGGCCGCCTCGCGCGAAAGGCCTAGTCCCGCTAGCCGAAATCCCCCCCGCCTCGGTGGCCCGCACAGGACTGCCGCCGCCGCTTCCCCAGGAATAAACCCGTTTGGATTGTCGGACGTTAGGAGTCGACGCTCCTTAAGGTAATACGTCGTGGCCAAGGTCGTCAAATAGCTATCAACGCCGGCAACCATCACGTATGGTATTTCGCCCGATACAATCATCCGACGCGCATGATCAAGCGCCACGTGTCCGGACGGTCGCCCATGGGCAACCACCCGTGACCGCGAATGCTTTTCGACTTCGGTGATCTCGGCGATACGGTCGAGCAGACGCAGCGTGCTTCTTACCGGCCGTCCTGGGCGGTCTTCCTCTGCCAAGCAAAGGATCAGCGCGGCTTGCCCACGCGCTTCCGGAACTTCTTCGAATGCCTCGACAATTGCGCCTGCGGCGAGATGCGCCATTCGTTTCTCGCCGATCCAATTGCGTGGCAGAGGTACCGGCGCGCCGATCAGCCACTCGTCATTTTCATCCTTGAAACGCGTTTCCTGAAAGCCATCAATCCCAGCCCGGATCGCTGCGCAAGCCGATGGTGCGTCAAGGCCAACCGCCGTAACCATGCCGACCGAAAGAATGTCGAGTGCCGGCCTCACGTGTTCTCCGCCTTCTGCGCCGCAGTCGTTTCATCGAAGCGAGAATAAGCACGAGCCGCAGCTCGTATCCGCACCATTGCCTCGGTCGGCGGGCCGATCCAGCATTCGCTGAAATCGAGAATAGTACGGTGAATGCGCTGCGATACGCGCCAGACCAACGAGAAGCGTCTGTTCTCCGGGTCGAAGAGGACAGTGTCTGGAAAGGTGACGCGCTCGGGGGCCTTCTGCCTACCCTCGAACAGCGTCAACGGCAATGCTGTCGATGGCAGCCGAAAACTCACCCGCCCGTCAGGTGTCAGATTCACCAGTTGCACTTCTTCGCCACCTCTTGGCAGGTCGATCTGCTGGTCCGGCGGTGCCATCTGGAAGTAGCGCTCGTCGAAATCCTGGGGCAGGAAGGGGAAGACATTGTCGATCCAGTTCTGGTCATAGGTGCCGCCAAATTCGATGCGTCCCGGCCAGCCGCGGCCCATCGGACCGAAACTCATCGGCTTATAGTCGCCGAATGGCGAGCGGATTTCTTCACCGACAGCTTGCGTATTCGGTAGCCGCAGGCCGGGAATGAGGCGCTGGTTCTTGGTTCGCGACCAGCCGGTGCCGACCGGGTTGTATTTGTAGCTCGCTGGCAGTTTGTCCTCTGGATCGAGCCGGTCGGTGCCACCCCAGGCGACATCGTAGGAAATCGGCAGGCGCAGGAAGGGCTGCGGCGCGGTGGAGCTGAACACTGGCCCGACGGAGCGCCACTCGCGGTGGCCCACGACCTCGAAGAGCTTCGACCAATTGCCCACCTTGATGCCGACCGGCACGCGTTCGGCCGGACGTCCTCCCGGCGCATAGGCAAAGGCATTGGCAATCACGTCACAACGCGGCTTGCGGAAGGCGAAATCGGTTTCCCATAACGTGGCCGAATAACCAGGCACGCCGGTGTGCGTGTCGGCCATGACCAGCGGAATCTGTTCCACCGATTTTTGTACCGGTCCGCCGGGCGTGGCGGGAAAGTCGAACGTGCCTTTGACCACCACGACGATCCACTCATGGCCGGCCTTGTCCAAGGCCACGGTGAATTGGTGCGGATAACCCATCTGATCCCAGATTTGCATCAGCTGGTCTCCCAACTGGCGGCCAAGATTTGCTCCAGCGTCTCTTCAGGCGATTGCGGATCGATATCGAAAATGTCCGAACGAGCTATCCACATCACCATATCGCTGATGACCTCTTCGCCCGGCTCAACCTGCGGCACTCGTAGCGCAGCCAGCGCGCTATCCAATTCATCCGGCGTCAGCTCGCCGCCTTGGGCGGCGACGGCCGCTTCTTCGATCCCGGAAAACCACGCATCGGCGCGAGCCAGCTGAACGGAAGCCTCAGAAAGCTGCGCGACGACGCTCAACGGAAACTGCCTGCCAACCCTATCGACGCTCTGCAAGATAATGCCCGCCGACGCGTCGACAAAGCCCGGACCCGTTAGGAACCGTAGCGCCGTGCCGCGCGGCCAGGTTTCCGAGCCCATCAGCGGCACGATGTGCTGCGCCAGCCAGCGGTCCCAGGCGCGAACAAAATCTCCCGGCAGCCGCCGCGTCACAAAATCGCCGGTCGCGGGCATCTTGCCGTAAAAGCCGGGCAGAATCATATCTGCGGCGGACATGAGAATTTCTTGAACATTTGCAGGTTGTAAGGGTTTTCGACGCTGGCGGCCTTGAGTTGGAAATCGGCGTACATGCCTTGGGTGCCAAGGCGCAGGCTGTAGACGTCCGTCAGCGAGGTTCCGGTGAAGCGACCGCTGCGCAACATTCTCAGCCACGCCCAGCTGCCGGTCTCGTTGAGCAAGATTTCGGGCGAGCCATCGATCGGCTGGAAGGCAAGCGAGATGACGCCCGTGCCGTCCTTGCCGGGCCACGTCATCGGCTGCGGCCTCGTCGCGTTGTTATAATAGACGAGGTTCTGGCCATCGAGGTTGAGCGTCACGCGCGCGACATTGGGCGACAGATCCTTGGGTTCGAGCGTGAAGCTCATCAGCGGGCCAGTACCGCCAGGAAAGAGATCATCGCGGATCCGCCTTGCCTGTTCGAACGCGGCCAGTGCCGAAGGATCCAGGCCGAAATCGGCGCGCCATTTCCATGGCTGCGCCGACGTGTCGACATAGCTGATCAGGTGGTCGTTGATGAAGGTGTCGATCAGTCCTGCCGGTCCGAACAGGCGGGCGAAGTCGCGGACATTGACGTCCACGGCGCTGTCCGGGCTGAAAGGATAGCGGTTGTTGAGTGCTGCCTGGCAGAACGGCAGGATGTCGGCGCGCCAGATGGCGTTGAGCTCCGAGGTGACCGCCTTCTGCGTCAGCCCGCTGGTATCGCCAGCAATGCCGCCCAACCAGTCGTCGACCGGGTCGGGCAGGATCTGCGCCTGCCTGGCAACCGCTCCAGTCAGTTCGGCGAGGCCGCCCTGCTTCTTGATGGCGTCCTGAGGATCGGGATTGGCCGTCACCGTCTGCAGCACGTTGGACAGTGCGGTGAGCGCGACAATGGCGGCATCGAGCGCCGGCGGCTGGCCGTCGACCTCGGCAACGGCACCCTTGAGCGGTTTGAAATGCTCGGCCACCAGACTACCGGTAAGATCCACTTCGTCGGCGGAGCCCGCACGCGGCAAAAGCTTTGCTCCGGTTTTTACGATCTTGCCAAGCTTGCCCAGCTTGCCCAGCAGTTTCGAGCCACCTGCCGCCGCCTTGTCGTTTGTCGGCGCTTCATCGGATCGCGTAAGCTCGGTCTCCTGGACCACCGCGGTGACCAGGCGCTTCAGCGCGGAGTCGGCGCTTGAAAGATCCTTGAGGTTCTCACTGGCGACATTGAGGTCGGTCAATGGCGCCAGCCTCATGTCGCGCAGGAAGCTGTCCCATTGCGCGATATAGTCGTCGTAATAAAGCTTCAGAATATCCTCTGACAGCGCCGACACCGAGGTTTCGGAATTTTCCGAGCAACCGCCGGCGAACACCGCCCGGTCGAGTGCTGCCTGGGCGGCGACATCCTCGACCCGGTCGAGAATGGCGTCATGGAAGCCGGCATAGGTGAATGCTCCCGAAATGCCGACCCGAAGCGTCTTGTCGGAACGCCGCGCAAAGACCTTGGCGCCGTTGGGGCCGGCGAAGTTGGCAGGAATCCATTCCTTGAGCGCAGCGACCGCCGGGTCGGCCAGCAGCTGCTTGTAGGCACGCGCCGGCAAGGAAATCGTGCAGACGGTTTTCAGTGCCTCCGCAACCAGCGCCTGGTCCGGGGCGATATAACTGGCGTCAACCGCCATGCGACGGATCGCGGCAAGCTGGTGCTCTTCGGCGTCAGCTGTCGGAAAGGGGGCAGCCGCGGCGAATTCAGGCAGACTGTTGACCCACCAGCTCTGGGCGAAGTCTGGATCCATCTGAGAAAGGCCGGTCATCATGCGATAGGTCTTCAGCGCGCCAAGCATGAAGTCCGGATCGCGGATCTGCCGCCACATCGTCGCCTCGAGCAGCGCCACCATGTGCGGCTCGAGAACGTTGCGCAAAGCATGGTCGTAAGTGTCGGTCTGTGCCCGCACCAATTCCGCCGAGGCTGATGGCCCCAGCAAATCCTGTGCCGCGCCAGGCGGCGGGGTGCGGGCATTTGCGACCTCATCCATCGCACCGAGGGCGACATCGATGGCAGGCTGTTCTACGGATGCCGGGTTTGCCGCGGCCGAGGTCAGTGGCGTTTGCAGCGCCTCGAACTGGCTTGCCTGGGCCGTGATCGCGTTGCGGTTGTCGTAATAGGACCAGGTGAATAAACCGCTGACCAGCAGGGCGGCTGCGGCACATGCGGCGGCCGCGCCACGCCAGATCCAGGCGCGGCGGCGTTGCGCCAGCGGATCGAAGGTGCCTAGGCCGGCTTCCTTGAAGATGACTTCTGTGAGCAGGTTCTTTAGGAAGAAGCTGCGTTTTTCGACACGCGGCGCGGCCAACGCCCGGCGCGGCGGAAGGCCGAAGGAGGCAGACAGCACTGCGGTCAGCCGATCGATGGGCGCCCCTTCCTGGGTCGCCGACGTCAGATAAAGGCCACGCAGCCAGGCGGCCTCCTCATACCGGCTTTCGCCGAACATCGCCTCGATCAGTACCTGGATCGGCTCGGATAGGCTGGCGAGTTGGGCGGGAAACCTGAAGATTTCGGCGCGGGCAGCAAGCTTGTCTTCGTCCTCCAGCCGGGGCACCAGCCGCCGCTCGAGCTCGGTTGCTAACGTCGCGATTTCCCGCTCGATGGTCTTTGCATCGACATGCGCGTCGAGTGCGAACGTAGTCCCCCAGACCTGCTCGCGCGCAGCCGTCGACAAACCGCCGAAGAAAGGCTCGAACCCCTTGATCAGGTCGGCTTTTGTCAGCATCAGATAGACCGGAAGGCGGATTTCGAGGCGGTCGTTGAGCTCGGCCAGCCGACGGCGGATCTTGCGGCCATGCGCCTTGATGGCGTCGTCGCCCTCCGAAAGCACATCGATCGAAAGCGCGACGATCACCCCGTTGAGCGCCCGACGGCCCCGGTGCTTCTTCAAAAGGTCGAGGAAGCCCAGCCACTCCACTGCGTCGACGTCGGGTTGGCTCTCCTGTTGGACATAGCGGCCTGCAGTGTCGATCAGAACCGCACTCTCCGAAAAGAACCAGTCGCAATTGCGCGTGCCGCCGACCCCTTGCAGGTCGTCGGTCAGGTCGATCGGAAAATTCAACCCCGACTGGCGCAAGGCCGTGGTCTTGCCGGTGGCCGGCGGTCCGACGATCACGTACCAGGGCATCTCGCGCAGGAACTTGCGACCACCCAGTTTGCGGCGCTTCAACTCGGCCATGACCTCGCCGAACTTGGCTCCGACGGCAGCGACATTCTCTTCGCCGGGGCTGAGTGGCTTGTCTACCGCCGGCGCGGCGATTTCGGCGACGAACATACGGTTGGCACGGATCGCCCGACGCTGGGCGGCGATCAGCCAGATCAGCCAGAAGATGACCAGCAGTGCGATGATGACGATGCGCACATTGTCGGAGGCGAAAGGGTCGTAGGGCCCGACCCTGACGATCGGCCCGAATACCCAGATAACCAACGAAAGCAGCGTGATGCCAATCAGTGTCCACAGCCAGCGCGATGTCAGGACCGCCCAGAGGAAGCGCAGGATGAACATCTCACAGCCTCTTTTCGACCAGCACCTCAACGCGCCGGTTCAGGGCCCGGCCCTCGCGCGTGCCGTCGTCGGCCACTGGATCCGTGGCTGCCCGGCCCTCGGAATGGACGCGTTCCTGCGGCACTCCGTTTTGTACGAGCATGTCGGCAATGGTCTGGGCGCGAGCCTCTGACAGTCGCTGGTTGGTCGACAGCGGATTGGTTCTTTGCAGAGGGACGCCGTCCGTATGTCCGACCACAGTGATGTTGCCGATCAGGTTCTGATTGGCCAGGATCACCTTGGCGATCGAGCCGATCAGCGGCTCGAATCCTTCCGTCAACGTTGGCCGCGACGACTGGAACAGTTCGGGATTGGAGGCCTGGATGACCAGCTTGGCCAGCGAAACGCTCTCCGTGCCGCTGAGAGCCGATCTGAGATTGCCCGGCGCGCCGGCCTCAAATTCGGGCAGCAGCGCGAAATCCACAGTCTCCGGCGGCGGGACATCGACGGTTGGCGATACACGGCTGATGTCGCCACGGGTCGGCGGCGGCAAGGCGCGGACCAGAGCTGAAAGCTCAACCGCCTGGCTGCTTAGTCCCATCGAGAGCCCGACATAGGACGCGGTGGCGATGACCGCCGCGGCCAGGGCCATCACCCAGATCGGAACGATGAAGCGCTGCGGCTCGTCGGATGCGATGACGCCTTTCCAGTTCGGCGACAGTGGTCCATTCTCGGCGTCGGCATCGCGCAGGAAACGTGCCGCGGCCACACGAACGGCATTGAGCGAGCGATCGCCCGACCGGCCGGGCACGCGATACTTGCCGCGAAAACCGAGTGCCAGGCAGTCATACTGAAGTTCCAGCAATTCGCGATCGCGGTTCGGATGGCGTTCCAGTTCGTCGAGCCGTGTGAAGAACTGCGTGCCGGCGTCGACGTCGCCGCGCAACATGACCACAAGCGGCTGACGCGGCCATGCGCTGGCCCCGCCCCAGGGCGTGTTCAGGGCCAGATCGTCGAGCAAGGCCGCCACCACCCATGCTGCCTGATCGGCCCGTTCCATCGACGACCCCGCCGCCATTGCCGTGTCGCGTGCCCGAACCAGTTCTTCGAGCAGCCGAGTGCGTAACACTTCCGGATTCTCCGGTGGCAGCGCGCTTTCAAGCTCAGGCGCAAACTCGAGCAGGGGCGCGAAGGCGTTAACAAGGCCGTTCGGGTGGGTGCGCGAGCGTTTTACCGGCCCGCCGGGCAAGGATGCCGCCATCGGTCGCGGCATCGGCGTGCCGGTCAGCCTGATGCGAGTGCGTTCGCGATCCTCCGACAGTCCGAAAGGATCATCCCGGCTCATGGTTTCACCTGTTCACCGAATAGCAGTCCACCTGCGGTTCGCTCGGCAGTACACCCGAAACGCCAATGACGAAGCCTGGGGCACCGAGCAGCGATGCCCAGTGCTCGCTTTTCTGGTCGAGCTCAAGGCACAGCCGATCGCCGTCGTAAGGAATCTCGCGCGGTTGCGAATGAAGCGGTTTCAGCGGGATGCCGGGCAGGCGGGACTTCCACAGGCCCTCGAACTCATCCGCCGAGCCCACGGTCGCCTGGTTGACGAATATCTTGCGTAGCGCGTCCTCCGACAGTTCCGAACCGACCCGGATGACGATCCGGCTGGCCACCAGCAGCTTCGGATTGTCGATGCGGATTTTCCAAACATTGGTCGAATGGCGCATGACGGGCAGCGCGCGCGATTTCGGCTCGATGTAGCGCAGGCTCAGGATCAGTGAGCGCAATGCATCCGCCAGCGCCGAAAACGGTGGGCCGGGCGCCATGTGATCGTAAGCCGGCAGCTCGCCCAGTCGCCGCGCGCTCGAGCCGTAGGTCGCCATCGAGCCGGCAAGCCCGGCCAGTTCCAAGTAAAGTTCGGCCGGATGGAAGACATCCTGCGCCAGCATATGGGCCAGTCGCGGACGCGCCGCGTTGGCGAGGTTGAGCATCAACAGGTCTTCGACGCTGCGCCCTGGCCCGCCCATGACCATCTTGCCATGCGCCTCGGCGATCTGGTCGAGGCCTGTGACGACTTCCAGAAGCAGTTGCCGGTACCAGGCCACTGCACCGGTAACCAATGCCGGTGGCAGGAACGTCTCGTCCAGCGAAACGCCGCCATCGGCACGAACCCCCTTGATGCCGGCTATCGGCAGGGCGGTATAGCCGCCGACCGATTTGCCGGGTGCAAGCAACAGCGATTGCGGTCGGGCGATTTCGATTTCTTCGGGATCTGAACCGCCCTGGACGGCATCGCGCACCGAAACGATCCCTCCATGATAGCGCGCACCGCTGGGTGGCGCATGCGCCGGATCGAAGCCAACGCCGCCGGCCGGCTCGAGCGGCAAGGCGACCAGCACCGGGCCGGCGCCTGTATCCGGGGTGACCGGCAGCGGACGCGGCGCGTCCATAAGATCCGGAATGGAGAAGGGGGTTCCGTCCGGGAAAATGCCTCGTGCAGACAGGATCGAGATCTGGCCGGCATCGAGCAATGCCTTATCCAGGGTCAATTGCTGAAAGCCGAACGTATGCAGCTGGCCGGCCTGCAACGCGCCGCGCACAGTCGCCTCGAAGAAACGATCCTGCTGCTGGAAATGCTGGGTCCGCAGAAAAAGGCCCTCGGACCACAGCACCCTGTTTGCATCGCTCATCCGGCTACTCTCTGCATCGAGCTCCCCTTGCCTTGGCCGTCAGGCGGAAATGCCGCCGCTGCCGAGTGTGACATTGGTCGTAAAGTTTGATCCGGGCGAAACCGATTTGGTCGTCCGCCAGTTTCGCCCGCCAGGCTCACGGATGAGTGCCACGAATCCCAGGGCGGTCGCATCCGGTTCGACCGTAATGGTCTTGGTCGCAGTTTTTCCAGGCGCGACGGCAATCTGGTCGGATCCGATGAGATCACCTGCCAGTGCCGAGCCGGCATCCCCCTGCAAGGCAAAGTAGTCGGCAGAGTTGAACTTACCGGTGCTGCGTAGCCGCATGACCAGCACCGTCACTGGCCGGTCGCCGCCGCCTAGTCCAGGGTTCATGCCGGCCGCTCCTGTCAGCTTGACCGTGATGACCGACGGTTTTGGCGGCCCGGCGCTTTGACAGGCCGTAAGCAGCCCGGTCGCGCCCAAGGCAACGATAAATTCGCGTCGATCGATCATGTCTTACTCCTCCTCATATGCATCCCGAAAATCGGCGCCGATTTCGCCGAGAAAGCTCTTTTCCGCGCTCTCGGCGATTTCACGATGGCGTTTCTGGTAGAGCTCCCACAGCTTGGCGCCGCGCCCGCCCGACAACAGCGTGCCGATCGCGGAACTCGATTTCAGCTCTTCTTCGATGGCTGCCGGCTCAAAACGGTCGACCATCCGCCGCAAGGCGGCCTGCACGCCGCGCCAGGCGCGCACGTGATGCTGTGCCAGATCGCGAACCGCATCCGCGATAGCCGCTTCGCCGGCGAGAAATCCGGGGCTGCGTTCGGCGATAAGCGTCACGATTGCGTCGTCGACCGTCGGCAGAAACTTGAGTGGATTGACCTCGGAGGCTCCGACCATTGTCTGGGCAACGCGGGCATTTCCCTTTTCTTCGGCACGCTTGCGCAGCAGCTGCATCAATCCTTCCATCATAAGGCGGTATTCGCGGCCGAACTTTTCCATCTCGGCGACGGCGTCGCGCCCGGGAAAATCGGCTTGCGCGACACCCATACCGCGCAGGAATGCGGTGCGAAGCGCCATGTCGGCGTGCTGCCTCGCAGGCGGCTGGCGGGCGGGGCTGGCGGCTGCGCCTGCCCGTATTGGGGGAGGGGCATCTGCCCCTCGCACGGGCACGTCCCAGGGATTGGCCGCTTGCTGTGGCTGGGCGTCGCGCTCGCGCTGCCCGGTTGAGCTGGCGCCGCTTCCCGGGTTGGGCGGTGCGGCTGGACCAAAACCGAAGTCGTCGTTGAATTCCGGCAGCTTTGCCGTCGCAGGCTCCGTAGCGCCGTTGGGGAACGACACCGACTCGAGGCCGAATGGGTCTGTCTGCTTGGGTTCGCTGGCTGGTTCTGGATAGTTTGCGGTGCCTTTGGATACTGGTGTTGCGATCGGATCGAGGCTGAACGGGTCGTCGAAAGCAGGCGAGCTGCGCTTTCTGGAATTGGCGCGTTCGAACGCACCCGGGATCGGCTGCTCGAAAGGGTTCGGCAGCTCGGCTGGACGTGGCCGCTGCGGCTCTTCTTCCACGGCGGCTGAAAAGAAATCGTCACGGCCGATGCTGACCGGCGCCCGAGACGCCAGCGGTGAGCGCTCCGGAACCGGCGCTGCGGCTGCTGCTGCGGCTTGGGCACTCGACGTCTGCAGATCGACATGCACGATGTAATCGCCCAGTCTCAGCCGCATGCCATTGCGAAGACGCGTCGACTTGCCTGCGCCGAGCGGGCTGTCGGAGTCGTCTATGAACAATCCGCTGCTCGACGTATCGGTGACGAAATATCCGTCGCGCCCACCAGTGATCCTGCAATGGGCGCGTGAAACGAACATGTCGGGATCGTCGATCTGCCAGCCGGCGTCCGCGCTGCGGCCGATCACCAGTTCCCCCTCGTCAAGCCGGGTCTGCCGTACCGCCTGGGTGCGTGGCCCTTGCTCCAGCGTCAGCAGCAGACTCATGCCGCGACCTCCGCCCCTTCCTGCCGCCAGCCGACTAGTGTCCGCAGCCGCATGTCGTCAGCATCGCCCCTTTCAGCGGGCCGCGCAAGCCACGCGGTCCGGGCGAGTTGCACGGTTCCAATACGCGGCGGCGGAACGGCATCGCGCGCCAGCACGATGCGCAGATCGACGTCGAGCGATGCGCCGACCATGTCCCTAACGGCTTGCTTGAACAATTTGAGGCGTTGACCGCCCGGCAGGAACGCCTTGAACTCCTCATAGCCCAGCGGGCCGACGCGGAGCTCGATCCTGCTTTGACGGTTGAAGACGCGCGGACCGATCGTCGCTCCCCGACCGAGCCCTGCGTAGGCTTTGCCAACGCGGGTCTGGAGCGTGGCTGGTATGGTCATCCAGGCAGCGATGAACTCCCTGATCTGGACCGGCACCTTGAACGCCTCAGCCAGGAACAGCGTCAGCCGCTCGGGGCCGTCGACCTGATTGGCAAGCGAAGCGGCCTGACGCAGCTTCACTGCGTCCAGTTCGGGGTTGTGGGTGCCGGGAAGCCCTATTCCCGCCATGGCTTCAAGCATGGCGCGAACGCGCCCACCTACCGGGCGCTCGACCTGAACCGCCGGATGCGCATCCGCCCACGCCCTGTAATACAGCGCAATCATGCGGTTCTGAAGAATGTTGACGAAGTCCATGAACGTCGTGTCGCTGGTCTGCTGCGCATCGGCGCCGGTGAACCAGCGTTGCGACAGGCGATCGAGTACCCAGCGCGTCAAATGCAGGGGCATCGGACCTTCAGGCCCCATCAGACCAATGTTTGCGACCGTGACCCGAGCGGGCGCTTTGTCAGTCGCTTCGCGGAATTCTGCCAAGTCCTTGGCGAAAAAGCTGAGACGGACATGCTGCCCGAGCCGCGACGGCTCGCGCTGCGGCGGGCCGGAATAGCCGAACAGCCCGCCTCTTCGTTCGAGTCGCCGCAACAACTCGAAGAAGTCGAATGCATCCGACAGCTCTTCGGACCGGCCAGGCTTGTCTAGATCAGGTAGCGATTGCCGGGCGTCATGGGCCATGGCACATCCTCCTGCTTCTGCAGCAGCCATGTGCGGGTTCGCACAAAGCCGTTTATTCCGGCATGACGGGCAAACAGCCGTGCCAGCAAGGCCGAAAGCAGCAAGGTGCTCTGCCCCGCCAGAACCGATTGATCGACATGCAATGTCACCTCCGTGCCTCGTCCGAAGCACATCGGCCCATCGATCTGCAGCCGTTCGATGACCGACCGGGAGTCGATGCGCACGATCGAGTGCACATTGCGGGCGAGGCTCGGGTCTCCCCTGTCGGCGTAAAGCTCAAGCAGCGCATGCAGCGGATCGACGCCGCGACCTTCTTTTGCAAGGCTTAGAAAGTTGAGCGCGAGCTGCGCTACAAGCCGCCAGGCGAGATTGTCGGCTCGCGATTCACCCGCCGCGCCCGCCGGCAGCGCTGCGGGGATGGCTGGGCGAGGCGGGCGCAATGCGCCGAGAAGCCGGATCGTCTCGACCGGATCGCCGGCTTCCAGAGTCAAGGTAGGGTTGTCGTCAAGAATCGGCAGATCGCGGTTGGTGCAGAGCGCCACGACGTCGACGCGCTTCAGCGGCCGGTTCGCAGGACTTTCCGCGGGACGCGAAATCGCCAGGAAAACGTCGTCGCCCGTGTATGAAGTACGGGTGAGGCCGTCGCGCCGTTCCTCCTCCGTCGGGCGGCGTGGGCGCCGTTCGGTGGAATAAACCCAACCGCTGCCGCGGTTCTGTCCCAGGCTGAAGAGCTCCGGGATTGCGGCGTCGCTCCCCTCGCTGTCGGCGTCCTCGACGCGGATAACCCGATAGATTTCGAAGTCCCGCGCTCGCGTGCGGTCGGCATGCAGCACCTGCCGCGTCTTGCGTGGATCGAGTTCGACGACGTTGCACTCGCGTTCGAACAGATTGATGATCGGCGTTGCGAAAAGTTCAAAATCGGCCGCCGTCACATCGGCAACTTCAGGCACCGGACGCCTGAAGATGAAGATTATCTCGAGTTCGGCTGTGCATGTGCGCACGATGGGCTGCAATCCCGAAACCCGAGCATAATGAAAGCGCTCCGGCATCATGAAATATTCGCGCAGAAGACGGTACCCTTCGAAGGTCGGACGTGTACGAGGCATCAGCGCCTCGTCATCGTTGATGCCGACCATTTCAGGTACCGGCAACGGCGATATCGGGTTGGCCTTGCCTTCCGGCCGTGCACCAACGGCCGCGCAGGCGCCGAAAATCGCGTCGAAAAGCAGTGGTGCCTTGGTGCGCGCGGAAAAGTAGAGATCAAGCCGGTCGAGCGACAGTTCGTCGAGCTTGCCTTTTCCGGTACGAGCCAGCGTGATGCGAAGCGCCGCCTCGCCATCCACACCGCCGATCCGCGCGATGCCGGCTGCAGCCAAGGCGCTGCGATCCTGAAAATAGCCGACCGAGGTGATGGCAATCGGCCACAGCGTGATGTCCTGGGCGGTGGTGAACGTGCAACGCGTCGACAGGCCTGGCTGGAGGCTGGAAACCAGACGCGTATTGCGTTTGACGACATGGCCCCCAATCATTGTCTGGACCTGCTGGCCGGGTTTGAACACCACCACGGCCGTTGCCGGCGCCGGCGTGACAAGATCGGGATAGAGAACATCAAGGACGGCGCGCGAGAAACGCGAGCGTTCCGCATCGACCTTGAGTCGGGTCCGCGCGGCCAAAAAAGCAACGCCGTCAAGCAGCCGCTCGACGTAAGGGTCCGGACAGGGGACCGTATCGAGTGAAAGGTTGCGCGCCACCGCGGGATGCATGTCGGCAAATTCTGCCGCGAGCGCGCGGATATGGGTCAGTTCCTCCTCGTAATATTCTACGAAGACCCGGTCCATCTCAGGCTTCCCTAAATTCGGTCCGAGCCAAGCCGTTATCGAGATTGATCGTGGTGCGCAGGCGCATGCGTTCGGGCGTGGGCGTCATGATCAACACCGCATCTATCTCGATCCTCAGGCCCACGGTTTTGTCGCCAAGGGTTACGGTAACCTTTGTTGCACTGTCCTTGAGACGCGGCTCGAAGGTGGCAAGCACCGAGCGGATCTCGCGCGCAAGGGCCTCGCGATCAAAGTCGCGGGAAGAACGGCCCGAGAAGGAAGGCACTCCGTAATTGACGACGCTGCGACGCACCTCCGGAAAATCGGCGAGCGACGGTGGGTTGTCCGTGGCCTGTTCGCTTTCAAGGTCGGAAAGCAGCGGAACGGCCTCGAAGCGCTCGGTATTGAACAAAGCCTCGACATCGCGCCGCACGGCTTCCTTGAGCACACGCGCCGACACCACCACGCCGCGGCTTTCGATTTCAGCGCGGTGCTGGCTCTGAAAGGCCAGGCGATGCAGACGCCGCTTCTGGTCGGCTGTCAACTCCGCGTCGGCGTCGATGAGCCGCGCGCTGGCCGCAACAAGATTGTCCAGCCGCTCCGCGCCAAGCTCGTCCTGCAGTGCCTGGCGCAGCCCGTCTATCTCGGAGGTCATACCCGGCAGATCGTTTACGAGGCGGTCCCATAGAGAGGGCTGGACGGCTTCGCGCTTTGCTCGCGAGCTGCCGCTACCCTGCGACTTGTCCGCGCCGGGCCGCCGGGCCTCACTTGCCGACATAGACATCCATTTCGATTTCGTCGTTGTCGTCGTAGACGAACTTTATTTTCTTGTAGGCAAAGCTGACCTCTTCCTCGATCAGGTCCTCCTCATCCTCGGCCTGCGACATGTCGTATTCCATAATCGAGGCGTCGGTGAGTGTGACGACCAGGTAATCCTTGGTCTCGCCATCAATGGTCCGCCGTGCCGAAAACACGACTTCGTCCAGGGCCTTGTTTTCGAACAGCGCCTTTTTCAGGTAGGGCGAGGACTTGTCATAATGCTTGGTGAACTTGATCATACCCAAGGACACACGACCGCGGCGCGAGAGCGAGTTTGGATCATAGGGTGCGATCATCTTGTAATCGACGCCATGGATTTCGATTTCGTCCTCATGGCCATCACGAGTGCTTGGACCTTTGATATCCGGAACCTTTAGAAAGCCATCAATCTTCGTATTTGTGGGCATTGTCTTTCTCCACCGCTTTCAAAAACCAAGATGTTGTTGCTGCAAATCAAGTCTTTACGGACGGAAGTTCCGAAACCAGCCGGAGCGAGGCATTGATACCCTCCAGCTGATAATGCGGGCGCAGATAGAAGCGGGCATTGTAGTAGCCTGGGCGTCCCTCCACGCTGTCCACCTGAACCTCGGCGGCGGCGAGCGGGCGCTTGGCGCGCGCCTTGTCATCGGCAAAGGCCGGGTTGGCCAACACATACCGGTTGATCCATTCGGTCAGCCAGATCTGCATGTCGGAGCGCTCCTTGAACGAACCGACCTTGTCGCGCGCGATCGCCTTGAGGTAGTGGGCAAAGCGCGAGACCGGGAAAAGGTAGGGCAGGTTGGCGCTCAGCCGCTCGTTGGCTTGCGCATCGGGGTCGACCAGCCGTCCCGCCCTTGTCTCGTCGTCCTGCAGCGAATGGGCGCCAATGAAGGCGGCGAGATCGGTGTTCTTTCGATGCAGGATGGGCATCAGGCCGAGCTTGGCCAGCTCCGCCTCGCGCCGGTCGTCGATGGCGACCTCCGTCGGACATTTCATCGCTATCGAGCCATCATCGGTCGGGAAGCTGTGAACTGGCAGGTTGAGGACCGTGCCGCCATTTTCGACGCCGCGGATCTGCGTACCCCAGCCATAGAGCTTGTGGCTGCGGTTTATGTTCACGCCCATCGGGAAGGCAGCGTTCATCCAGACATATTTGTTGTGGTCGCCATGCACCTCCTCCTCGAAGGTGAAGCCCTTCACCGGAACGGTATCGGTGCCATACGGCAGCCGCGCCAGAACGCGAGGCATGGTCAGGCCGATGTAGCGTGCATCCTCGCTCTCGCGCAGCGACTGCCAGGAGGCATAGGCGGGGTTAGAGACGATCTGCTGCAGGTCCTGCGGATTCGGCAATTCCTGCCAGCTATCCATGCGGAACAGGCGAGGCGAGGCAGCTGCGATAAAAGGCGTGTGCGCTGAGGCGCAGATGCCGGAGATGTTGCGCAGCAGACCGACGTCGCGCGGGTGGTTGGAGAATTCGTACGCACCGATCACACAGCCGATCGGCTCGCCGCCAAGCATCGAATACTCGTCCGTGTAGACTTTCTTGAAGATCGGGCTCTGATCCCACATCTGGCCCTCATAATCCTCAAGCGTGTCGGCCAGCTGCTCCTTGGAGATGTTCATCACCCGGATCTTCAGCTTCTGATCCGTCTCGGTATTGTTGACGAGATACCACAGGCCACGCCATGTGCCCTCCATTTCGCGCACTTCCGGCGCGTGCAGGATCTCGTTGACCTGTTCGGAAAGCATCTTGTCGATTCCGGCAATCAGCGACTTGATCGACTTGATCGCATTCGACGAGATGGTCGTGGTATCGGAACGTGTCTGCGCTGCAAGTGCGAGATTGCGCACCAATTGCTGCAGCTTTTCGCTGTCGTCCTTCTTGACCTTGAAATCCTTCTCGAGGAGCCCGCTGAATTCTCCAAGATCGATGGTTTCCGCCTCGGCGACGGCGGCGGTTTTTTGCTGTTCGGCCATGGTCATTCCCCTGCCTTGTCGTCCGCCAGTGCCTGGCTGGCGATCTGGCCAAGAAGCGGTTCATTGTTCAGCAGTTGCGCAATGCGCTTTTCGGCGTCGACGCGCCCGTCCATGAAGCCGAGAAGTTCCTCGAGTTGGCGGCGCATCTTGAGGATTTCGGCCAATTGGGGCACCTGCTCGGCAATCTTGTCCGGCGCAAAATCGCCCATCTTGGTGAAGGTAAGGTCGAGCGCCAGCTCCTCGTCCCGCTCGGCGCCTTCAGCCTGTGGCAGCGTATTCTTCACGCGGGCTTTCACGCGTGGTCCAAGTGCCTCCATGAAACGCGGAAACCGGTTCGCATCGGTCTCGACCAAGGAGCGGTCCAGCACCGACTTGGCCGCTTCCTTCGTCTGCGAAGCCCCCGAAAGATCGGCCATGACGGCCATGACAAACGGCAGCTCGATTGTCGTTGGACTGCCATAGGTTTCCACGTCATAGGCGATCTGCACCCGCGGCGCGCGATTTCGTTCGATGACCTTGGCTTTGCTTTCGGCTGGCATTGCTTGCTACCTTTCATCCTTCTGAGCCGTCTTCTTGGCATCGGGAACGCCGGCAAGAAGCCGGAACTCCTTCAATCCCGACGGGGCGAGATCTTCCATCAGTTCTACAAAATCCATATGCACCATCCGGCGCACACGGCGGGCGAGGTGGGGAATCGGGCTCGACGGTTCGGTGCGGTCATAAAAGGCGACTACGAGGTCCAGGCATTTTACCACGTCGTCGCGCGAAGAAATCCTGTCAGGGAGTCCGGTGCTCGAGTCCGCGCAGCCAGCCACACTTGCCATTGCATCGGCTCCATGACCGTTTCGGGCAGGCATTATCGGTTCTGCAAGCGAAGGGGACGGCTTTGCCGAGCCATTCGCCATCGCGCCGGCAGCCGAGTTGCGCTCGAGGGTTGTCAACAAACGCTGCAGGAACCGTTTTAATTCCGGAATGGTGGTCCCGCCGCTGCCTTCAAGGCGAGCGTTGAGGGCTGTCTCGACGGCTTCCAGTGCCGCGACCGCCGCGCGCGCATTGGCGATGAGCGACTGCATTTCCTCATTGGCTTGATCCGCCTGTGCCGCGCACCCGGCACGGACCCGATTCAACAGTTGTCCGTGCGCACTGACAAGCGCTGCCTTTTCGGCCGCATTCAATCCTGACGCTGCTTCTTGCAGCATGACGCGGTCGTCGAGCGCAGCGTGTTCCAGGTCGCGTCCGCTGATCGGCCCGATCGAGCGTGGCGCAAAGAAAGTCATTTGCCGTAGGTTGGCCAGCAGCCCGTCCTGACCATTTTGAAGGTCGAGCAGCGCGTTGATGCGGCGCAAGGCGGCCTCGCGAGGCGACGTGTTGGGGCGCAGCGCCGGGTGCATGGTTTCCCAATGCAGGTCGAACGTCCGCCCAATAAGCGTCAGACCCTGCGCCAACCCGGCCAGTCCCTGCTCGTTGGCCAGTGCGCGTGTGACAATTACAATCAGGCGCAAGTCGCGGCCACGCGCGCGCAATTCCTCAGCCTTGGTGAGCACTGCTGGCCAGTCAACGGGAATGGTGCTTTGCGAGACCGGCCTGTTGTTGCCGTCATGGACAACCTTGACCTGGGGCTCCGTCAGGCGCTCCAGTTCGTGAAACGCCGGATCGTTACGCAAATCCTCTCCCGACGGATTTTCACCGTCGAGCGGAGCAAGCCAGAGTGCGACGTCGATCACACCGATCCCCCAGTCGCCGGCCCTGAGGCCGACCTGCCCCTACGTTATCACACGGTTGCGCTTTTCCACAATTCAGCGAGTGCGGAAAAATTAACAAAACCTAATGCAGCCTTGTCTTGATTGTGGAATCCGAAAGGCGTGATTGCCGAGCCCTGGACCGGAAATGTCGTGCCTGGGATCTCAGGCTCGTGGTTGTTTGCAGCCGGCGATGCAGGATCTTCCACCAATGATGGGAGCCCGCATAATCGGGGATCGAAACCTTTGTTCATCCCGCACTTTGTCAAGCGGCTGCTTATGTGGCAGGTTATCGACTTGCAGAGTGCAGGAGCACGTTCGATGGAACAGCGCCGGTCATCGCAGAGTTTCAAACGCAAGGAACTGGTCGGCAAGCTCAATCCTCTAGGGTTGCGCGCCTTCAAGGCGGCGGCCGACAGTGCCAAGCTGCGCGGCAATCCTTACGTCGAACTCGTCCACTTCATTGAGCAGCTCGTGCTCTCCGACCGCTCGGATGTGCAAATGATGATCGCCGATGCGGGACTGGATGCGAGCCGACTTACGGCCGATATGACGCGCGCGGTGGACAAACTGCCTTATGGCGCAACCTCGATCGAAGAGTTTTCGGACCATATCTTCCACGCCATCCAGGAGGCATGGAATCTGGCAACACTGGAATTCGGCGTGGAGGAGGTTCGCAGCGCACATGTTCTGCTTGCTTGCCTGAAGACACCGGTACTGGAAGGCCTGCTGTCGAAGATCAGCGGCGAGTTCGACAAGATCGACGCCGACGCCGTCGTGGCGCGCTTCGCCGATGTCACGGAGGGCTCACTCGAAGCCGGCGCTTCGCCAACGGTCACCGCGACAGAGGCGCCGCGGCGGGCTTCGGGCGGGGATTCGGCACTGGCCCAATATGCCACCGACCTGACCCAGCGCGCCCGCGACGGAAAGATCGACCCGGTCGTCGGCCGCGATCCGGAGATCAGGCAGATTGTCGACATATTGATGCGGCGCCGCCAGAACAATCCGATCCTGACCGGGGAGGCGGGCGTCGGCAAGACTGCAGTCGTGGAGGGTTTTGCTCTGCGCATCGCCAAAGGCGATGTGCCGCCCCCACTGCAGGGAGTGAGCGTGCGCATGCTTGACGTCGGATTGATGCAGGCAGGCGCAAGCGTAAAAGGTGAATTCGAAAAGCGGCTGAAGGCTGTAATCGACGAGGTTCAATCGTCCGAGGCGCCGGTCATCCTCTTCATCGACGAAGCCCATACCCTGATAGGCGCCGGTGGTGCTGCCGGAACCGGCGACGCTGCCAATCTGCTCAAGCCGGCGCTGGCGCGGGGCGAACTTCGCACGATAGCGGCAACGACCTGGTCGGAATACAAGCAGCACATCGAGAAAGACCCGGCACTGACCCGCCGCTTCCAGGTGATAAAGATCGACGAGCCTTCGGAATCGGTTGCCATCCTCATGTTGCGCGGCGTAGCCGGCGTTCTCGAACAGCACCACGAAGTGCAGATATTGGACGAGGCGATCGACGCGGCGGTCGCCCTGTCGCATCGCTACATCCCGGCGCGCCAGTTGCCGGACAAGGCGGTCAGCCTTCTCGACACCGCCTGCGCGCGTGTCGCCGTATCGCAGCACGCCACGCCGGCCGAGGTCGAGGACATCATGCGCCGTCGTCAGGCGCTGGAGGTCGAGCGCGGCATTATCGGCCGCGAGGCTGCAATCGGCATCGAGGTGGCTGAGCGGCAGGCACGGGTCGAGGCTGGGCTTGCCGAGACCGAACGCACGCTCGCAGCCGCGCAACAGCGCTGGGAGCGCGAAAAGGCGCTGGTGGCCGAGATACTCGAACTGCGCGCCAGGCTGCGCGGTGACGGCGTGCCGCTCGATGCCGTGGAAGGGCAGGAGGCCGCCACTGAGACAGAGAGCGTGGAGCTGCCGGAGACCGAACAGTCCAATGCCGGGACGAAGATTCCGGCGGCAGGCGGTATCTCTCCTCCCGATCCGGCTGCCGATCTCGCTCGGCTGCGCGAACTGATGAGCGAACTGGCCGAGGCGCAAGGCGAAACACCGCTGATCCTGCCATCGGTCGACCGCAACGCCGTGGCGGCCGTGGTTCAGGACTGGACGGGCATCCCGACGGGGCGGATGCTGTCGAGTCAGACCGAGAAGGCGCTGCGGCTCGCGGCCACTCTGTCCGAGCGCGTTGTCGGACAGGATCACGCCATGGAGATGATCGCCAAGCGCGTGCAGACCAGCCGCGCCGGTCTCGGCGCTCCGGAAAAGCCGGTGGGTGTATTCCTGCTTTGCGGCCCCTCGGGCGTCGGCAAAACCGAAACCGCCTTGGCACTGGCCGAAACGCTTTACGGCGGAGAGCAGAACCTGATCTCGATCAACATGTCTGAATTCCAGGAGGCGCATACGGTCTCTACCTTGAAGGGCGCGCCGCCCGGCTATGTCGGCTACGGCAAGGGAGGAATTCTCACCGAGGCGGTGCGACGCAAACCCTATTCGGTGATCCTGCTCGACGAGGTCGAGAAGGCGCATCCAGACGTGCACGAAATCTTCTTCCAGGTCTTTGACAAAGGGATGATGGACGACAGTGAAGGTAGACGCATCGATTTCAAGAACACGCTGATCCTTCTCACGTCGAATGTCGGCTCAGAAGTGATCATGGACCGGACACGGAATGGTGCGGTCCGGGCAGGGCTCGACGAACTGGACACCGCATTACGCAGCCCATTGCTGAAAGTCTTCCCTGCGGCCTTTCTCGGCCGGGTGGTGACCATCCCCTACTTTCCGCTTTCGGATTCGATGATCGAAGCGATCACCCGTCATCAGTTCGCCAAGATTGCTCGCCGGCTGCGCGCGACCAACGATGCGGAATTGGTAATCGGCGACGGTGTAATGGATCTGGTCAAGACCCGCTGCACGGAGATCGAATCCGGCGGCAGAATGATTGACGCCATCCTAACCAACACGCTTCTTCCGGAACTGAGCCGCGGCGTGCTGAACCGGTCGCTCACGGGCGAAAAGATGACGAAGGTCACGGTTGGCACCTCAGGCCAAGGGTTTACCTATTCCTTCGAATAGGCCAGGCGAATTATGGCGGCCCCTTTCGGCCGACTACTGCATTGAGCTGATGTCCGCTAATTGATACCTGCGGCTTGCACGCGCTCAGCTCGCTATCCGAGGACAATTATCGCCGCCATCGCCTGCAGTTCTGCCTGCTGGAAAAGCGCGCAGCCGACCGGCGAGCGAGATGCGGTGCATAGCAGAGGGCATATGATGACTTTAGCAATCTCGCCCTCGGAAGCTGAATTTTCGTATGATGACTTCGATTTTATCTTGCGCCGGGAGTATGCGACGTCATGGCCCGCAAAAGTTGGAGGACCCATGCAGCAGGTCGAACATCGAACGTCCCGCAGGTCGTTCGTTTCGGAGGTCGCAGATGCGCTGCGTGACCAGATCGAAGCAGGCTTCTACGCGCCTGGTGACAAATTGCCGACAGAACCCGCGCTTATGTAGCACGCGTTCACATCCTCGGCGGACAGGTTGGGAGCCTCAAGGCGCTCGGGCCTTGTCTTGACCGCCTGGTACCGATCACCAACGGCACGGAGCGATGAGCGTCAGCCGGCGCTCCAAAGCCGCCACCAACAACTGGCGCGAGGCGCCAGCGTCACTTCGGATCGCCGCCACCTCGGCGTGAAGGACGGTGACGTTCACCCCGGTCGAAGGCGAATGAGAAATACTTCCGCATCTTCGCCGGCGCTACCGAGTTCGGCGCCGCATGGAAGAAGACCTCGCGCGCGGGCCGCGACTATCACTCGGTCAAGCTCGACGATCCGAGCTTCCCCGCTCCGATCTATGCGAGCCTAGTCGAGACCGACACCGAGGGCGAGTTCTCGCTCATCTGGTCCCGCCGCACCGGCGAGTGATCCGAGCTAACACGAAGCCCCGCGCAAGGCGGGCTTCGCCATGTTCAGGTTCGCCACTGCACCTCTATCTGGTGCAGCACGCTATGCTTTGACGGGCGCCTTGCGCGCCTTCTTCACCGGCGACTTGACTGCCGATGGTATTGTTGTCGCTGCCGCCGCGCGAGCAGCTCGTTTTGGTTTTTCTGCCGCAGCTGTTGCTGGCGCTGCCGTCTTGCGGCCCAAGCCTATCGATTTTGCCAGGGCCGAGCGGGTGGCCGCGTAGTTCGGCGCCACCATCGGATAGTCGGAGGGCAGGTTCCATTTCTGCCGGTATTGGTCAGGGCTCAGATTGTAATGCGTCCCAATATGACGCTTCAAGGATTTGAACTTCTTCCCGTCTTCCAGGCAGATGATGAAATCCGGTGTCACCGATTTCTTAATCGACACCACGGGCTCCAGTTTGACTGCGGCCGGAGCCACGGGCTTGCCGACCCCTTGCAAAGCGGCATGAGTGTCCCCGATCAGCTTCGACAACTCGCCGACCGGCAGAGGATTGTTCGAAACATAGGCGGAAACGATGTCGGCGGTAATTGCTACGAGATCAGCCTGGTCGTTTTGGTCTGGAGAAACGGTCATCGAGTTTTCCTCTTGTCTAATGGCGCGCGTTGAAATTGATGAGCTGTTTATTGCCAATCAGGCAAATAATTCGTTATTCCGCAACAAACCCTATTCCCCGCAAATATCAAGCCGGCAAGCTTCGCTTTCATCGCCTCCAAACAAGCTTGGACACGCTCGATGTCGACCCTGAAAGCGAGCAGCGGCTTCGGACAGCGCTGCCCTATTCCCATGCGTACGGCACGCCGAGCATGGCCGGGGCGCTGGCCCGCGAGCGACGGATCATCAGCGCGACGATCGCCGCAACATGGGGCATCATCAACATATATTGGTAGGGAATGGCTATGCCGATGCCTTGGATTTGCAATTGCAGCGCGTCGAGGAAGGAAAACAGGTGATGTCACATAAACAGAGATGGGCTGTCGTTGTGACTTTTGGGAATGATTTCAGGCGATCACGCCGGCAGCAGCTTTCCATTGCGCCATGGCATTCAGGCGGTGAAGATGGATCTGAAAGGCGGAGCGTTTTGAACGGGGCGGGACGAAGAGATTGCGGACTGCAGAAAAGGTCGAGACGAAACGCTGGAAGCTCCCCGGCGATCGAAAGCCTTGCATCATACGCTCTCGTTTTCGCAGTGGCACATGCGAATTCTCCGCTCTGTTGTTCAAGCCCTTGTGCGACTGGTGCTCGACGTCCGGCATGACCTGACGCCGCGCTGCTCCCTAGGAGCCGAGCTTGTCGGTGATCATGCGCTTCGGCACCTGGCCCTGCTTCTTCAACAGCCGTGTCAGCAAGCGCTTGGCGGCCTTGGTGTTGCGCCGGGTCTGGACGATCTCGTCGAACACATAGCCGTCCTGGTTGACTGCCCGCCATAACCAATGCTTCTTGCCGGCGATCGTGATGGCGACTTCGTCGAGGTGCCAGATATCATTTCAACTGGGCTGCTTGCGGCGCAGGCGCCGAGCGTAGTCCAGCCCGAACTTCTTTCCCCACCGACGGATCGTCTCATAGGAAACGATCATGCCGCGCTCCAGCCGCATTTCTTCGACATGACGCAGGCTCAGCGGAAATCGATAATACAGCCATACCGCGTGGGCGATGATCTCGGGTGGGAACCGATGCCGTTTGTAGCTGATCTGCGAAGTGTTCATTCCCCGCATCTATCGCAGCGATCCCTGACAAGGGTTACCGTGACAACGCCGCTTCTGCAGGTGTGAAATGCCGGATTGTTTTTTGGGAGGCTGGGGGAAAGATCTTTTGTTGGTGCAACTGAAGCTGCCGTGACAATTCGATAGAATCCGCGGACAACATCGACGGCAGGTGTTCCTGCCCGCTAGTTTGCATATATGTTTGTAGCATTGCTCGCCTCGAACTACGCAGTTGATGCAGATTTCATTCAAACTGCGCAGTTACAGTATGGTCCGATTCGTAAACATTTTACAAACGTTTAACCATGAGTGGAGTTGACCCGGGAGTTGACCCTCTGACACTGGCAGTTGTCCGCGGACAACCCGCGCGCGCTGCTTCCCTTAGATGTTGGGGTAGCCCAAGAGGCCGGTTATTTGGCGCATGCTGAGCCGCTTGACGGCCGCCCAGAAGTCCTTTGGCAGGTGGTATTGCGCACCGGAGACGCCGACGCCGCCTTCTGTGCCGGCGCCCGCCTTGAGCACGCTCGAGACGCTCGCGCGCACGCAAGCCGGCTGGGCCGGCGCCTGGCGCCAGCGGCTGGCGCTGAAATGCGCCGCCAGCATGCGGCTGGCCGGGCGCTCGGAGGACGAGGCCGCCTTGCGCGACGCATGGCATCTGCGCCAGGCCGGAGCCGATCCGGGCCCCGCCGGCGCCACCTTTGGCGCCTGGCGGCAGTTGGCCCGGGCAGCCGCCCCCCGCCAGCGCCGATCAGCTCGAAAAGATCGTCGACCAGCTGGGTCTCCATTGGGACGTCGAGGCGCTGACCGCGGTTTGTGAACACATCGACGACCTGGCGCGCTCGGGGCGGCCGGCGCCGTTCGCCGCGGCGGCAATCGCCGCTCACGTCGTCGCCATGCAGTCCGACGCCGAGCTTTTTGCCTGGCGGCTCGCCGACCTGGTGCTAGCGCAAAACCTGCGCTGGCCGCGCCCGCTGCCGCTGCTGATGGCACACGTTTTTGGCCCGGCGTTTCGGTCCAAGCCTGGCGGCGGCAAGCGGATCCGGCCAGGCGAAAAAGGGTTCGAGCGGGCAGTGTGCCTGGCGCTGGCGCAGGCGGCGGCGGACGCCTGCCGGTTGGCCGCCGAGCTGTCGCGGCGCGCGAAGCGGCTCATCGCCGTCGCACCGAAGCTCAGGGCAAAGGGGGGCGGGCGATGTGATCCAAAGACTGCTCGACGACGGCGCCCTCTCCGGATCGCTGACGACCAAAAGACTGTCGCGGTTTGCGGCGCGGCGCCTGTTCGAGCGGCTGCAAAGCTCGAGGCGCTGCGCGAGCTCACCGGCCGCGCCTCGTTCCGACTGTTTGGACTCTAGCGATGGGCGAAGCCTCCGCCCGCCGCAAGCCGAACGAACAGCCGGCCTTGCTCGACACCGAGCTCGAACATTTACCGGCCGAACTGCGCTGGCGCGAGTGGATGGGCCGCGTCGAAGCGGTTGTCTTTGCGGCAAGCGAACCAGTGCCGCGCGAGGTGCTGGCGCGGGTCGTCGGCAAGAACTGCAATCTTGAGCTGATCATCGACGACATCCGCGCCGAGCTCGCCGGTCGCCCCTATGAGCTGGTCTCGGTCGCCGGCGGCTGGCAGCACCGGACCAGAAAGGTTTTTGGCGATGCCATTCACGCAGCCTTCGGCACGGCAGCGGGCGAGGGGGCAAAAGAACTGCCGCAGGCGGAGGCGCTTGTCTTGATGTGCATTGCCTACTTCCAGCCGATCACCCGTGGCGAGCTCTCCAGCTTTTTCGGCAAGGAGGTGTCGCGCGACCTGATCGGCATGCTGCGCGCGCAGGATCTTATCGCTTCGGGTCCGCACTCGCCGCAACCTGGCGCGCCCTATACTTATGTGACGACGAAAACTTTTCTGTCGCAGTTCGGGCTCGACACGCTGCGCCAGCTACCGGATTTCGAGGCGCTCGAGGACGCAGGGCTGCTGTCGAAGGAGAAGCTGCTGGCCGGCGATATTCCAGCCGGGCTGGCGCGCGGGGAGGGCGACGGCTAGGACGGTGTCGTTGGGGACCAAGCGCCGTGACGGGGGCGTCGTCGCGTTGCGATCCCAGAGATAGTCGATAACTCAGGACCAGGACGACTGGTCGTGCGGCAGCCGTTGATCGGGATCGTGAACCGCGACATGGTCGCCGTCGACAAGATTGGCCGGAAAGATAACCAGATTGGTACCGCCGGCGTGACGCAGCGACGGAAAAAGGATGCCCCGAAGCCCGGCGGTGATGACCAGATCCGCGAGCTTCCACGACGGCGGGATCTTCTTGTCGATGCGAGCGACCTGGCGCCAGGCACAATCCCACTCCTTCCACGGCCCATCCCAGATGTCCGGATCGAACCCCTGCGAAAGGTCGGCCACCTCGGCGAGCGTGATCTTGTAAGCGGCAAGGGTGGCGGGCGGGGTGATGCTGGCACCCTGCTTGTATTCATCAAGCGCCGTCTGGGTCGCACGCGACAGATAAAGTGCTTCGATGCCCGGCCGGTTGAAACGACCGCCGTCCATCGCCGCGCCTGCACCGCTGGTGGGCAGGAAAGCCCATTTGGGAGTCAGATAGCGATGGAAGATTTCGTCTGGACCCATGCGGGTGATCCTCACCCGCGCGCCCCATTCTCGAGATCCCGGATAAAGGCCAGAACCGCCTCGACCTGGCCGTCGGCGACGAGCTCGGCTGCGGTACGATGGCCATAGTCGGCGATCGGTTCATTGCGGTACCAAAAGATCGCCTTGTTGACATCGCCGGTGAGTTCCGTCGCCGCCGAGATCACCTTCACCATCTCGCGCATCCGGCCCTGCAGGCGCTCCGATGAGGGGTTGCGGAGCGTGTTGCGGTGGACACCGGTCAACTGGGCCAAGTTGGCCACCTTCACGCCAAGCGCCTGCGACAGGCGCTTCGGCGAGATATAAGGCGTGCGCGGCTCCTGCAGGCTATCGACAAAGCCTGAAATCACCGTGGAATGTGCGAGCTGTGCGTGGGCCATGACAAATCTCCGACCTCTCATATGCACAATATATGCACATTTCGACGCATAGCAAGTGGACGGAGGCCCTACTCCTTCCACCACACTGCTTGCCCTTCTTCATCCCCGTCGCGGTTGTTAGATAGCGGCGGCAATGCCCCCAATGTCAGCCGTAAGATCAGCTTTGCTGCTTCCCAACAGCAGACCTTGCAGGCAACGACGCTGTAGGTCGAAGTTGCGCCGCATGTCGGCCGTTGAAGTCAGACCTGCCATCCCATACAGCTCGGCGACCGAGGTCGCGGCCGCGCCATATGCCGGCCTTGAAATCGGGATGGACTTGGAGCGCCGGAGCGCCAGAGGTTCATCCATGGTGACCAACAGCGGGGGCTGACCACTCTCGCGGCTCTAGCACGGACCGGTGGGCTTCGACGCCGCGGGCCATCCGAAAAACACGCCTGGAGGATTGGGGGGCAAGGGGCGAGAGATGGGTAAGAGCAGAAATTGCCGCGAGACTCAGACGGCCCCTCGACATCGCTTTAGATATGTCTAATGTTAGGAGCGAGACGCCGGAAGTCTCCGCGCCGCTTTGGGAAGCGTCACCGACACTGCCGCGTAAGACCGAGTGAGGCGCGCAGTGTGATGCTGCCAAGTGTGGGGGCGCGGTCATGGACCGAAAGCTTGCTGCAATTCTTGCTTTGGACGTCGTCGGCTACTCCGCACTGATGGAGCACGACGAACAGGGCACGTTCGAGCGAGTCAAGCCGGTCGCAAGGAATTGTTCGAACCCGAGATCGCGCGCCACCATGGCCACATCTTCAAGCGTCACAAAAATAAGGGCAAACGTGACCAGCGCGCCAGAGACGTACAAGATCGTCCTGACACTACTACCGGAAGATGATGCATACCGGCTCCGTACCGACCGCTCCGACAACCGTCGACGAACGTTTGGAAACAGTCCCGTCACGGTCTCAGACATGCCTAACAAACGGTTATTCGATGTCGACGCAGCTCATTCGCTCATCGCATGAAGCGCGTCGTGCCTGACGATCTCGATGCTGCGCAGATTGAGCAGGCGGATGACGCCCTTGTCCTTCAGCCGGGTGAAAACCCGTGATACGGTCTCGATGGTGAGGCCGAGATAATCGCCGATATCCATGCGCGACATCGGCAGTTCGACCTGTCGCAACCCGCCCTGCCGCTCCGCCATGTCGACCAGGAACGCGGCGACGCGTTCGATGGCATTCTGGCGACCGAGGACCAAAAGATGTTCCTGCGCTCTCGTCAGGCCCTTGAGAGCCAACGGCAGCAGCTGACGGGAGATATCCGCACCATTGGTAAAGCGGAAGACGCGGACACTCGTAGCATTGATGGCTTCGGCGAAGAAATGATGGGTGGTGTCGGCTTCGAAGCCGAATGTCTCTCCAGCCAGATGGAAGGCGCTTATCTGCCTGCGACCGTCCGCAAGCAGGCGGTAAACACGGACGGCGCCAAACTCGACCCTGTAGAAGGCTCCGGCCTTTTCACCTTGGGCATAGATTTCCGAACCGGAGGGAAAGAAGCTGACCGGCTGTAGCGGTGTCAGATCGAATGCCGCAGGCAGGCTCGACTGCACGGAGTGTGACGGCAGTGAAATTCTGGAGGTCGATTGGGCGTGCATGGCTGTTTTCCCGGTTGATCCGCGACGCAGCAATCGCGCGAATCCGCGGGTCGCGAAATTCGGTTATGTCCCTACGGGAAACTACCTAGCGCAGAGGCGCTAGCGGTCTGGCCCAGTGCTGCACAGGGCCTGGATCGTCAGGCCGTTGGGAGCAGAGCCGAACGGTTTTCGGGATGTACGATGCACAACCCGGGAGAGGAGGGGGCGCCGGACCGGCTGCGTATCCCACAATTGACAGCATCCAAATACAGCGACCGATGCTGTCACTCAGGGATATTGAGGTAAATCAACCTGCTTCCAAGCGAGACAGGCCAATATTCGTCCGTCCTTTTGTGGAGCTTTTGCAATGAGTCGAATTGGCGGTTTGCTGCTGGCCATGGTCATCGCCATACCAACGGCCGGAGTCGTTTTCTTGCTTTACAAGAACGAGCTTGGCCGCCTGCGCGACGCCGCCAGCCGAGGCGGCGTGGTCGCCAACCTCGACATAGGCCCGATCGAATACGCCGACATTGGTGTGGGTACTGCGCTCCTATCGATCCACGGCGCCGGCGGCGGCTTTGACCAAGGGCTTGCCAATGCAGCAGATCTTGTGGGTGAGGGCTTTCGGATCATCGCGCCGTCGCGCTTTGGCTATCTGCGCACCCCCGTTCCGCAGGATACCTCTCCAGCCGCGCAGGCCGATGCGCATGCGGCGTTGCTATCCAAACTGGACGTACCCAAAGCGATGGTCGTCGGTGTTTCGGCAGGCGCGCGTTCTGCGGTCGAGCTCGCACTCCGGCACCCGGACAAGGTCACCGCTCTCATTCTGATCGTCCCAGGTCTTTATTCGCCCACCAATCCGGTCTCGATTGAAGCGAGCCGCGGCAACAAGTTCGCTTTCTGGGTCGTCAATGCGGGCGGCGATTTCGCATGGTGGGCCACGGAGAAGATCGCACCGTCAGTGCTCGTTCGCTTCCTCGGCGTTCCGCCAGCGCTGGTTGCGGCTGCGCCTCGGGCCGAACGGGACCGCGTCATGAGCATCGTCAAGAGCGTTGAGCCGTTGTCGCTGCGCTTCCCTGGAATCAACATCGACAGCACCCCTGCGTTGCATGAACTGCCCTTGGAAGTAATTACTGCGCCGACGCTCATTATTTCTGCGCGCGACGACCTGTTTGACACGCTACCGGCAGCTGAGTTCGCCGCAGCCAAGATCCCGGGTGCCAAACTGGTCGTCTACGACACTGGCGGACATCTTCTGGTTGGACAGCAGCAGGATGTTCGCATGGCAGTTCGCACGTTCCTGGCTGGCGCCGGCCTCATCCCGTCATCCGACGTACCAAGACAGTGATACCACATCCGCTTGGGGCGGTACCGCCTCACAGATCGTTCGTTGCTGTCGCCGATCGAAAGAACAATCGCAGGGGGAGAGGGCAGCGCATGGTGCCGGCGCTCGCCTTCGTAGCCGCTTGCGAACTAAAAGATTGATAATGATCCCAGGACTAACCGTTTCGTAGCCTACGCGCGGCTCCGATTTGTCTTTTGAATTGTCTTTCGGGATCACGCTGGATGTCTACGCGCGTTGGTGTACTCGCCGGATGGCGAAAGACGCAGCCGGTCATTTCGGAAAGACCGGTGGCAGGCCACGGCCTGAGCCTCGGCCCGTCTCCCTGGCCAGATCAGGCCGAAGCGCTGGTTTGGAATGCTTTTGGCACCTTGGGTGACATTGGGTAAAAACAGCTAGGATAGCTCAGTCTCCTGGCGGCACCGGCTCTCACCAGTCGGCGCAGGCGCGCATGGCTGTTTCCCGATTGATCCGTGGCACAACAACCGCACGAAAATCCGCGGGTCGCGAAACTCGGCTTTCCCCATGAAAAACTACTTAGAGCTGTCGCGCCGGACAAAGCCCGGTGGAGTCGCGCGGCTTGAGCGATCAAATATTCGGTGGCTGGACAACCACGGCCGACCTTATCTTACCTGATTGATCGTGGCTAAAGCGCCAAGCCACCGAGCTTGCGCATTTGTTCGATCCACTTCGCCCGTGTCGAATCCCTGGCACCCGCGACCATGCCGAACAACGTCTCGCGTACCGGACTGATGCCGACAAAATGAAGGATGCTGCGCCGCATGCCGGCAATGCCGTGGCCGAGGAACCAGAGCCGGTAAAGAACGGAAGGCATGCCCATGGTCACCACGACGCGAGAGGAGCGGCCGCGAAGCAGCGTCTTGGTGAAGCCTCCGCCCTTGTCCGGATAGGCAAACGCCGTTCCCGGCCGAATAACCTGTTCCAGAAACGCCTTAAGCATGGCCGGCATGGTTCCGAGCCACAGCGGAAACACAAACACGATGTGCTCCGCCCAGACGATCGCTTCGGCGGCGTCCTTCAGGCTGTCGGGGATCGCGCCGTGCTCGAACTCCTGCATCGTCCGAAGCATGGGAAAATCGAGCGCCGCGAGATCGATCCGGCGGACGACATGCCCCGCCTGTTCCGCGCCTTCGGCATAGGCCTTGGCGAGACCACGGCAGAGCCGGTCCGGGGACGGGTCAGGATGGCCGACAACAATCAAGATGCGTCGTCGCGGCATGAGTTACCTCTGAGGCGTCTTGGCAGCAACCGGACGTGTCGGAATTTCGGGGTAAGATCCTTCAAGCTGATCATGGCGCACTCCTTCGCGGAGTTTCATAGAGCGGCTGTACGGCTTGGCCCTTGATCGGCATCAAAAGAGGCCGGTTCTCGGCGCTATCGGAAGGTCAGTGGCAGCAACACCGCACCGTAACCGGCTATTGCGGCGATCAGGGTTGCACCTGCCAGCGGCAACCAGAAACCTCATCGGACCGGCAAATACTGCCAGCGACAGGCGGCCGATCGCGTTTGCTGCCAGTGCCGCGAGCACCGCCTGCCCACCGGTCTCGACAGGGACCGAATGCTTGACCAGGCGCAAAGCATTGAGCACCGAGACATCGACATCGAATGTGCCCGCAAGCGCCGAACTCGCCAGCAAGCCGCGTCCGCCGAATTGAGCAGCCAATGCAGCGCTCGCGGTCGCGACAATCGCAAAGAGCAGGGCGAAGAGCAGCAACGGCCCTAGTTCGAACGGATTGCGCGCGATCGCGCCGCCTTCGTGATCCCCGCTGTCTCGAGTCAGCAGCAATGCTCCGAGAGCCGCGAAGGAGAGCGCCGCGGCAATCGCCGGAATGCCCATCACGACCAAAACGCTTGGCTCGACGATCAGCACCACGGCGCAAACGCGCAGCACCGAAACCATTGCCGCCAGCGAGTGCCATGGTCACGGCGGTGGAAGAGACGATGGCGCCGGCGAGCGAGCTGACGAGCAGCCCGCGCGTGGTTCCCAGAACGCGAACGGCGACATAGCCAGCGAACGATATCGACGCCATCAGCACCGTGAGGAACCAGACTTCCCACGGGTTGAAGCCAACCCACGGGTCCATCGTCCGGTTTGGCAGCAATGGCAAAACGATCGCGGTCATCACGGCCAGGATCAGCGCAGAACGAAGCTCGACCCAGGTCAGCCGATCAAGAGGCCGTGCAGGATCTCGCGACTGGCAAGGACCGCCGCCAATGCCGCCCCCCGGCTGCGGCGACGCGGTAGTCACCGGCGACCGAAAGCGCACCGAGCGCGAACACGATCACCGCAGTAACGCTGAAGTCCTCGTCATGGGCGGCCTCACGCGCCTTGTCCCAGGCGAAGATTGCCGCAAAGGCGACGAAGCCGCCGACTAGGACGGAAACTGCGTCGAGCGCATCGGCCAGAGCTGCGAGAATACCGCCGAGCAGACCGGATATGCCGAAAGTTCGAATTCCGGCCGTCCGGCTGCGATCAGGCGCGTCCCGTTCCCGCCAGCCGCGCTGCAATCCCACGAGCAGGCCTATTGCCAAAGCGAGACCGAGCCGGGCGATGAGCGAATCCATGGTGTGGCTGCTTTCAGGCCGTGGCCATCGGCAGGTGGTCGCGAACCCACCTGACGATCTGCCCGGCCGTCATTGCGCCGGATGTGCGCGCGACCTCCCGCCCGCCATGGAACAGGATCATGGTCGGGATGCTGCGAATGCCGAGCCTGGCTGAAACGGCCTGCTCATTGTCGGAATTTAGCTTGATCAGGCAAACATCCGGCTCCAATTCGTTCGCTGCCGTCTCATATGCCGGCGCCATCATCTTGCACGGGCCACACCATGGGGCCCAGATATCGACGACAACGGGGATACTGCTGCGCGTGATGTGGTCATCGAAAATCCGACCGTTGACGTCTTCAGGGTGACCTGAGAACAGCCTGTTCCCGCACTTTCCGCATTTCGCATTCTTGGCACTGCGGGCCGGCGGCAGGCGGTTGACCCCACCGCATTTGCTGCAAACCACCAGATTCTGCTGAGCCATAACCATTCACCATTGGTATCATCTTTATGTGCGTGGGAGATCGCCGTCGCCAAGTGCCTCGCATGTCCAATGCTTTTGGCCACGACGGGGACCTTAAGGTGAAAACGGCTGGGACAGCTCAGACTGCTGGCGGCCCCTGCTTTGCAAAACCCAAGCGGGCGGAACGGTTCACTCGCTTGCTTCCCGGCCCGACACCTGCTCGATGAGGATCCTGAAAAAGACGTGCGGAGTGCTGTCCGAAACGGCAGGCGTCACTGGCTTGAGGGCACCTGGCTCCCACCAGTTGGCGTGCCTGCTCAACACTGACCATGCATAGTCGCGCTGAACCTTGCAGCCGATATGGTCAGGCAGTTCTTCATAGCGGCCGTCGACAACCACGCTTCTCCATCCCCGCCCTTGGCCGCGTTCGTCGACCTGGACGGACACCAGCGGGTTGGCCCGCATCCAGTCGATCTTCTTGCCCAACATGGAAAATGCATAAAGGTGATTGTCCGGGTGGGCATAGTGCAGCGGGACGACATAAGGCTGCCCGTCCTTCGCGCATGCCAAGCGGCCGACTCGATTGGCCGTTAGCAATTTCGTACATTCCAAGGCGGAAAGCGTACGGATCAACATCAACGCGATCTCCTGTGTTTCGTGACTGCAAGGGTGTCGCCGTGCTTCATCGACTCTGCTATCCGGCATCGCGGATCTCGTTTGAATCTCGATCATAGCGCCTGCTGCCAGGGAGGTGATTGATCACGATCAAGGAGTCGGTCATCCCACGGCGACCCAACGACCATGTCTGGCCGGTCTCGTCATTCGCATGGCGGCCACGCCACGCTGTCAGTGTCGATGCGGGAGTGGGCGATTTCTGAAAAATGATCCAGATCAAGGCGGGGCCCTGCCGCTTCCACGCATCATAGGGGATGATGTGGAAGCCAATCTCAAGCGCTCCGTTCGGTCGTGAGCTCGAACTGGCCGTCCTCGACGAGGACGGCGAACATACCCTTGTTTTCCCTTGCATAAAGGAGCGGGAAGGCTGGAAGAACGCCGCCACCCGCTCACGCGTTGACATCCACCCGACCCACTGGCGCGACTGGATGCCGGATAGGATCCCGGCAAACAACCACAAGTCTCATGGTGACTCGCCTTAACGTTTGGATTCCACGACCAATGCCATGCGCACGAGATGCGACAGGCTGCTCGCGGCCATTTTGCTCATGACATTGGCGCGATGGATCTCGACCGTGCGCGGGCTGATGCCAAGATCGTAAGCAATCGTCTTGTTTGGCAGGCCGGACACAAGACCGTCCAGCACCTGTCGTTCTCGCTCGGACAGGGCCGCCAGACGACCGCGGATTTCCACGCTTTGTGGGTGTGTAGCATCCGCCTGGTTGCGATTGTCCAAAGCGGAGCGGATCGCCTCGATCAGCACCTCGTCGTCAAACGGCTTTTCGATGAAATCGGCGGCACCTTCCTTCATCGCCTGAACAGCGAGCGCCACGTCGGCATGGCCTGTCATGACAATGACCGGAATAGTATGCCCGCGGGTCCGGAGCTGCCGCAGGAACTCGATGCCGTCAATGCCGGGCATGCGCACATCGGTCACGATGCAGCCGTCAAGACTGCTCGTGGCCGTAGCCAGAAAAGCTGTCGCCGATTCGTACAGGCGCACAGCGAAGTCAGCCGTCGCCAACAGAAAACCAAGCGATTTGCGAACGTCGACGTCGTCATCGACCACATGCACAAGATGGCTATCGGCCACTGGCGACCTCTTCCTTTTCCACGATGCGCAAGGTGAACCGGAAGGCGGTTCCTCCGGACGGCATTGCCTCGGCCCAGATGTGACCGCCGTGCGACTCAACGATCGTACGGCAAATAGAGAGGCCGACGCCCATGCCCTGCTTTTTAGTGGTGACAAATGGCTGGAAAAGCTGGGCGGAGACTTCCGGCGCGAGACCAGTGCCTGTGTCGATCACGCTTACCTCAGCCATGCCGTCATCACGGGCCACGGTTATGATTTGCAACTCACGGCGTGGTACGCCTTGCATGGCTTCTATCGCATTGCGCATCAGGTTCAGCAGGACCTGCTGAATCTGGATGCGGTCCGTCAAGACCAGTTCGGCGGCCGGATCGAGCTTATAGCTGACACGCACGTCTATTTCTCTTGAGCCGACCAGTGCCAGTGACGAGGCTTCCTCGATAATCGCCGGCAGGCGTTCGACTTGACGCTCACTCTCGCCTCTTGCGACGAAATCCCGCAGGTGGCGAATGACGTCTCCGGCCCTCAATGCCTGTTCCGCTGCCTTTTCGACGGCTTCCCTCAGCATCGGCGCATTCTCTTCCGTGCTTCTTTCGAGAAGTCGGCGACTGCCTTTCAGGTAGTTCGTGATTGCCGTGAGGGGCTGGTTGATTTCGTGGGCAAGTGTCGAAGCCATTTCGCCTAGCGCGGTAAACCGCGCCATATGGAGAAGCTCCTGCTGCTGCTCCTGTATCCTTGCCTCTGCTCTGTGGCGCTCCGTCAAGTCGCGGCAGAAGCCGGTAAAGAAGCGGCCGGTTCCAGGATGCATTTCACCGACAGAAAGTTCCATCGGAAAAGTTGAGCCATCCTTGCGCATTCCAGTGACGGTGCGGCCGAGCCCGATGATCCGGCGCTCACCGGTTGATAGATACCGGTGCAGATAAGCATCATGCTCTTCGCGGTAGGGTGACGGCATCAGCAGATTGACGTTCTGACCGATGACTTCGCTCGACTGGTAACCGAACAGCGTTTCGGCAGCCGTGCTGAAGGATTGAATACTGCCCTGTTCGTCGATGACGACCATTGCGTCGGGCACCGTCGCCAGGATCGAGCGCAAATGATCTTCACGCAAACGAAGTGCCGCGTTCGCAAAGGAGAGCTCGCTGACGTCGGTGCCTTGGACAAAAATGGCCGTGATGCGACCATCGTCGGCTTTGATGGGCTGATAGACGAAATCGAGGATGCGCTCTTCGACCGGCTCGTCATCCTTGTTGCGAAGAGTGACCTTTACGCCCTGACCTCTGTAGGGCTCGCCCGTTTCGTACACCTGGTCCAGCAGTTCGTAGAAACCCTGGCCTGGGAGCTCGGGAAGGGCTTCGCGTACCGACTTTCCTATCACTTGCCTCTGGCCAATCAGGCGTTGATAGGCGGCGTTGGTCAGCTCGAAGACGTGGCCCGGCTCACGCATCAACGTGATGAAACCAGGGGCCTGCTCAAACATCTGGGAGAGCCGGTCGTGTTCGGCCGTGCCCCGCCCTTCGGCGCGAACACCAGTCGACAAGTTACGTGGTTGTTTGTCGTCCAAATCAAGTCCTATGATCGGGGAACCCGCAACGCAGTCTTGTTACCATCCATTGCTCGTTCTGCACACGGAAAACCCATGAAGCCAAATAGTCGCGGTCGAGCCTGCTGGACCTTTCGGAGCTCACCCCATCGGCCTGCCGGCTGCACCCTTATGTCGTATAACCGCCGGTCACATAGGAACTTCAAAGTTGCCACCTTGCGGCATTCACGCCAGCCCCAGTCGCCACGAGAGGGAGTGGCCTGTTGACCGAGATCAATGCAGCTGTCGCCGACATGGCGATGATCTGCCGGGAAACGGGAGTAAAACGACATGAGTTTTCTCGAGTACCTGATTTCAGTTGACGCCAGGACCGCCTTGATGGGCCGCATGATGCAGAAGCTCGGCGTCGACAAACAATTGAAGGTCGTTCCGGACCATGTTGGCGTAACCAATCGGGCGGTGGACCGGTGTCGCTCCTGCGGGCACCAGGATGAATGCTCGACTTGGCTTGATGAACACCAGCAAGCTGATGATCCGCCAGACTATTGCCGCAACCGCGACCTGATCGCACGGCTGCAGCACGCAGCCGGCCACCGATAGAGCGTTACGCAGGCATACCGCAGTTCGCGTCACCAAGGCCGCCGCGAATGCCTGCAACTCCACTTTCATGTAAACAGCCGACTGGCCCCACGGGCTGCCCGCTTGTTATCAAGGCTGCCATGACAGGAACCTGCAGCGATGCCCCGCAGAGGCGCGCCGCTAATGACACTGCGAGGCGCCGGCTTTCAGATGCGATCCGATCTATGCCGACAAAGGCCTCCTTTGAAAGCAAATGCATCGATCCCATCGTAGACGCGACTTCACTCGGCGCGTCGCGGGCCTGTTTGAGGGCGGGTATCACCTTGAGGTCTTTGGGCCCTCGAAAAGCAAGGACGTGCACATGACTGCGAAGGCTCGGAGCAAGAGAACGATCGTTGGTACTCCGTTGCCATACGTGCTTGACGAGGCCATGATCCGTCTTGTGGTTCACGGCTTCTATGACAAGATTCGCCGCGACGACCTTCTCGGCCCCATCTTTCATGACGCTATCCAGCCTGAGGTGTGGCCGCGTCATCTGGCTAAGATGTGCGACTTCTGGTCCGCTACGCTGCTCCGGTCGTCCCGTTATGAAGGCCGTCCATTACCGCCACACCTGGCGATCTCCGGCCTTGGAGTGGCGCATTTCCGGCGTTGGCTAAAGCTGTTTCGCGCAACCGTGCACGGCATTTGCCCACCCGAGGTTGCGGCGCTGTTCATGGATCGCGCGCTGCGCATCCCAATTAGCGTGGGTAAACCCACAATCAGCCGCAACGCCGCGCGATGCGCGTCTGCCTGTCCGTGGAGACAAGCATGACTGACTCAAACAAAAACGACACACCGATGGCCAAGCAATTCGTCCAGCGTCGACCTGAACAACACACTGCTCCCTATGCTGATCGGCGGGCTTGTTCTGATCGTCGTCGGTGCAATCGTGGTCATGACGTTCGTCTAGTTTTCCTGGCAGACGCTCATCAAAGTTGCGAAAGCGCAACGAAGGCAGCCCGCGCGCGATTTATGACGAGACCTCGCATATCGCGGAGACTTCATCGTGAAGCAGCGCAGTTCGATCAACTCTGATATGGTCGTTGACGAGATCATGAGAAAATGGCCGGCAACGGTGGCCGTGGTGGTGAACTACAGGATGCTTTGCGTGGGCTGCCCGATCGGCAGTTTCCATACCGTGGCCGAAGCATGCCGCGAGCATCGGATCAACCAGACCTGCTTCATTTTGGACCTGGAATCGGCTGTTCGGCGCGAAAGCTGAAGGTCAGCCCTTGTCCCGGTTCTCGGCGAGAACCACAAGGCGATGAGCATCCTTCACGGTGACTTTCTGGCGCCCGCTGACAATTATTCCGTGGTCTTCCCACTTGCTGAGCAGACGGCTTACGGTGTGCAGCGTCGTTCCTGTCATCTCGGCAATGTCCTGCCTCGAAATCGGGAAGTCGATTTCGATACCGCTGTCGGTCTTTCGGCCGGTCTGGTTCGCCAGTCGCAGTAGCGCATGGGCAACCCGCTGCTCCACCTGTGCCGTGGACATCTCCACCACCCGCGTCTGGGTCTCCTGCAGCCTGGTTCCAACCGTCCTGTAGGTGGTTGCCCCAAACACGGGGAACCGTCGCGCCAGGTCCGGCCAGAGAGCGTTGGGCCAGGCCAGCACCACGCAGTCCACCGCGGCGACCGCACTGGCGGGGTAGGTCGTTCGCCCTAGTGCTGCGGCGACGCCAAAAATTTCGCCTTCACTGATGTATCTGGCGATGACCTGCTGCCCGTCAGGCGTGGTGCGGACAACGCGTATGTGCCCGGCGATCAGCACGAAAAACGAATGGGCCTCGGCTTCCTGCTCGAAGATCGCCGTGTCCTTGGCATAACGAGACGACCGCGCATTTTGTACGATCTCGCTCTGCTCGTCGGGCGTAAGCCCCTGGAAGAGGGGCAGTCCAGAAATCACCGATCGATCCAACGCAGCCAAGCGGATCCCTCACAGCCCTACGGTTCCGCATCAGTCGTGCGGGAGACCTTTCTTATCCCGAGTTTGCGCCAGCGCAAATTGTCCCCGGCCGCATCAAGCTAAATGGCATGGAACGGCGCAATGCCGCGAAGACGAAACAAAGGACAAATCGATGAAACTCTCCATCCTCGCTGCCGCAATCTCCCTCCTCGCGCTCGCCGGCGGCGCAAGCGCGGAAGAGCATGTGGTGCAAATGCTCAACAAGGGCGAAAAAGGCGCCATGGTTTTCCAGCCGGCCTTCGTCAAGGCGGCACCCGGCGACACCGTCAAGTTCGTGCCGATCGACAAGGGCCACGATGCGGAGTCGATCAAGGGTATGATCCCGGATGGCGCCGAACCTTTCAAGGGGAAGCCCAACGAGGAGATCACCGTCACACTGACCCAGGAAGGTGTGTACGGCGTCAAATGCGCGCCTCACTACGGCATGGGCATGGTCGCGCTGATCGTTGTCGGCAAGCCGGTCAACCTCGACACAGCCAAGACGGTCAAACATGCGGGGAAGGCAAAGACGGTGTTTGCCGACCTGTTTACCCAGGTCCCGGCCAACTGACCAGCATGCCTGCCTGCCACAAAGGGGGCGGGCGCGGGCCGGACGAACCGAGGGCGGCGGTTCATCCGGCCCTTTTCATTTGAGGATATAGTCATGGGGATTCCACGCCTTCGGGCATACGCCGGGCCCGCGTTTCTTTCCTACGGGTTCAGGCCCTTCTTCTTCCTCGGATCGCTTTATGCCGGACTCTCGATTCTGCTTTGGCTGCCGATTTATGCGGGCGAATTCAATGCCCACAGTGCATTCGTTCCCGTCGACTGGCATGTCCACGAGATGCTGTTTGGTTATCTGCCTGCGATCGTTACCGGGTTCCTGTTGACCGCGATCCCGAATTGGACCGGCCGGCTGCCTGTGCAAGGCCTGCCGCTGCTGGCGCTGGTTGTCTTGTGGCTAGCGGGCCGTATCGCTGTCTTCTTCTCGGCGGATATCGGTTGGGAAGCAGCCGCTGTGATCGACGGTTCTTTTCTGCTTGCGGTCGCCACGGCGGCGGCACGCGAAATCGTCTCGGGACGGAACTGGCGCAATCTGAAAGTACTGCTGCCGCTTGCCGTCCTGGCTTGCGCCAACAGCGCGTTCCACATCGAGGCGCACCTTCAAGGCACATCCGACATCAGCCGCAGGCTCGGGATGGCCGCGGCGATCATGCTCATCTCGCTGATCGGCGGGCGCATCATTCCGAGCTTCACGCGCAACTGGCTCGTACGCAAAAATCCTGGCAGGCTGCCTGTGCCGTTCGATCGTTTCGACATCGCATCGCTAGCCATCTCAGCCATCGCGCTGGGAGCGTGGACGTTCGCCCCCGGCAACAGTGTCTCAGGAATGCTCATGGCCGTCGCCGCAATCTGTCAGGCGTGGCGTCTGTCGCGCTGGGCTGGTGAACGCACGTTGCGGGATCCGCTCGTGCTCATCCTCCATCTTGCCTATGCTTTCGTGCCCATCGGTCTCGCCCTTGTCTCGGCGTCGATCTTCTTCCCGGATGCCGTCCCGGCGGCGGCAGGACTTCACGCGCTCGGCACTGGTGCGGTCGGCTCAATGACGCTTGCCGTGATGACCCGCGCAACGCTCGGGCACACAGGGTGGGAGCTCAAGGCCGGGAAAGGCACCTCGTTCATCTTCGTAGTCCTCCTTCTCGCGGGATCATTGAGAATCCTGGCCGCCTTCGTCCCCTCAGACGCGGTGATCGATATGGCCGGCGCCGCATGGATGGCGGCATTCGCCGGCTTCCTCCTGATCCACGGAACCGCGTTGACGACACCCAAGGCACGGTGAGGCGAGGGAAGGGCGACGGGCGGGCTCGCGACGGTCGAGAAGACGTGGCCCGCTATTCCTGTTTTTCAGACGATGCCAAGCCAGCCAAGGATCCGGCTTGCCCATCCCGAATGGTCCCGGACCAATCTGAATCCCAGATTGTCGGGAGGCGTGCCAACGGCACAGCCTCCGCTTTTCCCGTCACTGACGAAGTTCGACATGTAGGCTCTGTGAAGCCCTTCAAGGACGTGGACGCCGCAATTGTCGACCGAACTCGCAACACCGCTTCCATCCGCAGCCAACGTGGTGCGGACATAGCAGGTCGAAGTCCACTCCCAGACATTGCCGGAAAAGTCGGCGAGGCCCAGGGAATTGAACCCAAAAGAGCCACGGCTCTTGGGCAACGGGTCCGGTTTGCGATTAAGGTCCACCTCGGCCTTGTAGCTGGTGAGCCAACGTCTGGCGGGGTTGCTGGCGTCGTTTTCGACCCCCTCAAATTCGCCGGCGAACCGCTCCGCGGCGGCAAAGGCCCATTCTTCATCGGATGGCAGCCGCCATTGGCCGCCGGTCACTTCCGAATACCACCGGGCGTAGGCATTGGCATCGAGATAACTCACCCCTGTCACCGGAGCATTGCTCGGGATCGCGTGCGTCTCCTGTGCCGGCTGACAGCTTCCAGCCGACACACAGTTCGCGTAGTCGGCCGCGCTGACCTGATAGGCCATCATCTCGAGAGGTCTGTTGAGTTGCCGCTCGAGGCGGGGATTGCCTTGCGGGCGTCCCTCTTTCAGGAACTCGCCCGGAGTCGGATAGGTGATCGAACCAGGGGGCAAGGTGACCGTCTTGGCGATGGGATGGTGTTGTCTATCCCCGAAGACCGCCCGTATCGAGAGCCCCACCGGAACAGCAGCGGCGGCCAGGGCGACCGAGAGAACCTTCAAGATGAAAGGAGGCATGGCTTTCGTCCATGCCCGGACAGCGTCGCTGCCCGGGCAAATTGGAGTGCCGTCAGTTGGTGACGATGGGTTTAGGCGCCTCTACCTGCGTCATCAGGTCGTCATCCCACTCGCCCTCGACCATGAAGTGAGCGGTCGCTCCGAGTTCCACAGCCTCAATCAGATTGTGATTGACGTAGGCGTAGATGCCCGGTTGCAGGAACGTGTAGAGCGCCGAGCCCGCCGAACCGCCGCGGATGAACCAGGTTTCCAAGTCCTTGGCCGGCGGGTTGGCGAACTTGCCCTGTTCCCAGACATAGTCTCCGTGCCCGCCGATCAGATGCGGCCTCGTATCGCGGTTGGCCTGCGAATGGACGATCAACACGGTCTCGCCGACTTTCGCCTTCATGGCGTTGTCGCCCGTCAGAGATCCGACCTTGCCGTTGAACACGACATGCGTCGGGATCAGCCCGCGCATGACCTTGACGATGTCGTCGTAACCGTCACCGGCCGATTCGTAGCTCTTGAAATTGCCCTTCTCGTCGCGCGGAATATAGAAGTCGTTCTCGCCGATGTAGAAGATCTTGTCGTATTTGACCGGCTCGCCCTTGTCGTTCCTGAGCCCATCGCGCGGCAGGACCATGATTGCGCCGCTCATGCCGGAGACGACATGCCAAGGGATCATCGCGCCCCCAGGCGCGCAGTGATAGACGAACGTTCCCGTTCGCGTCACCTTGAAGCGCAAGGTCACCTGTTCGCCGGGATTGATCAGCGTGAGACCGCCGCCGCCCAGAGCGCCGGTCGCAGCGTGGAAGTCGATGTTGTGGGCGAGTGAGTTGGTGTCGGGATTGATGAGCGTCAGCTCGAGATAGTCGTCCTGATGTACGACCATCAGCGGGCCAGGGATCGAACCATTGTAGGTCATCGCGTTGAGCGTCGTGCCGTCGGCATCGATTACGACAGGCTTTTCCTCGATCGTCATGGTGAACTCGACGATTTTTGGTCCGCCCTTGGCGACCTGATCGTGCGGATGCACGAACGGCGGTGCGACGAGCTTGATCTTTTCGCGAGGGAGCCCGCGAAGGTCTGCCTTTGTCACCGTTGCCGAAAATGCGGGCAGCGCCGCCGCGCCGGCAGCGCCAATCGCTGCTCCGAAGAGGGCTTCGCGTCGCGTGATCATGTCAATCTCCTATCTCTCAACCATTGCAGATGAGTAGAAGCTATCTGACGTGACGCGGCGTTTCTTTGCGCTGGCGCAAATTGCTGGAGTTCAGTCTTGGCAGGCAAGAACCTCGGACACAGCGATCTTGCGCGGCATGATCGAGGTGGAGAAGGTCGTGGCTCGGTTATTGCATCAGCATTTGGCTAGCGGCCGGGCTTGTCTTCCCGCTCGATAAGGATCCGCTCGGCGGCGCCGTCGAGATCTTCGTACTGGCCACTCCTCAAAGCCCACAGGAAGCTCCCCAGTCCAAGCGCACCAAGGAAGAGGGCCACAGGTATGAGGTAGGCAAGGGTTGTCATGAGGATCGGGCCAATGTGTTGATGTCGAAACGTCTGTCGCGCCGAACATTTTTCGCCGGCGAATTTGGCGTGGAACTTTGCAGGCGCAGCGCATTTCCTATCACAAGCAGCGACGAAGCGGACATGGCGATCGCTGCGATAAGAGGCGTGACATGTCCCAGTATGGCGATCGGCACGGCAACAGCATTGTAGACGATTGCGATCGCGATGTTCTGGCGGATCAGGCTTCCCGCCTTGCGCGAGACGTCCAGTGCGAGAGGCACTGCCAGAAGGCTTTCGCGCAGGAATACGAAGTCCGCTGCGTTGCGGCCAATGTCGGCGGCGGTGGCTGGAGCGATCGAGACGTGCGCCGCACTCAGTGCAGGCGTGTCGTTGAGACCGTCGCCAACCATCAGAATCTTGTGTCCGTCTTTCGCCAGGGTCTCGATGCGTTCGACCTTGCCGGACGGCATCAGGCACGGAACGAAGTCGTCGACACCCAGCATTTTCGCGACACCGGCGCAGGCTGCCGCAGTGTCGCCCGACAGCATTTCCACCGATATCCCCGCATCGTTCAACTGTCGGATGGCCGCTCCAGCGTCGGCACGTAGCGCATCCTCGAAATCGAATGTGGCGCCAATGATCCCGTCTTTCGTCAGGACCGTCCCGCCAAAGCCATGCTTGCCTTCGCCGCCGGTTCGGGCCTTCCATCCAGCCCATCCGCGCCGGCCCAGCCGCCAGATATTTCCGGCGACAGTGGCTTCGATGCCGAACCCCGGATGCTCGGTGACGGCATCGAATTTGTGCTGCCCGCCAGGAGCGGCAAAGCCGGCTATGGCCTTTGAAAACGGATGACGCGAATGCGCGGCCATGTCTGCCGCGATGGCCAGCATGCCCGGATCGATTGAGCCCGCATTGACCAGGCGGGGCTGGCCGAGCGTGAGTGTTCCAGTCTTGTCGAACACTGCGGTATCAATCGTCGCCAGGCGCTCCATGGCAGAACCATCCTTGACCATGATGCCGTTCTCGAACAGGCGCCGCGCAGCGACCACCTGAACGATCGGCACGGCGAGGCCGAGGGCACATGGGCACGTGATGATGAGAACCGCAATGGCGATGGTTATCGCCCGGTGCCAGTCGCCAGTCGCCGCCATCCAGCCAACGAATGCCACGAAGGCGGTCAGATGAACCACCGGAGCATAGAGCGCCGAAACGCGGTCGGCGATGCGGCGATAATGGGCGCGACCGCCCTCTGCGGCCTCCATCAGCCGAACCATTTCCGCCAGGAACGAATCCCTCGCGGCGGCTGTCGCCTCGACCGTCAGAGAGCCGGTAAGATTGAGGACACCGGCCTGCACGGGTCCGCCTGGCGCCACATTTCGGGGCGTGCTCTCCCCTGAAACCAACGAGCAGTCCAGATCCGAGGTCCCCTGAATGATCTTGCCGTCGACGGGGATCCTTTCGCCGGCCGCTATCAGCAACAGCATGCCCGGTTCGATCTCGCCAACCGGCAGATAGTCGCGTGCGCCATCGTCGCGCAGCACCATGGCGCCACGCGCGGCCAGTTGTGACAGGCCTTTCACGGCGGTGCGGGCGCGTTCGCGCATCACGTGATCCAGCGTGCGGCCGATCAACAGGAAGAACAGCAGAGACACCGACGCGTCGAAATAGGCGTGGTCGCCATGGGTGATCGTCTCATAGAGGCTCATCGCATAGGCCAGCGACACGCCGACCGCGATCGGCACGTCCATGTTCATGCGGCCGTGACACAAGGCATTCCAGGCCGACTTGAAGAAGATGCCGCCGGCGAAGGCGAGTGCGGGGATGGCGATCAGTGCCGAGACCCAGTGGAACAAATCGCGGGTCGCGCCCTCGGCACCGGACCAGACCGAAACCGACAGCAGCATGATGTTGCCCGCCGCAAATCCGGCAACAGCGACGGCGCGGATAAGCTCCGAGAGCGTTTTGTCCTTTTCACCAATTTCGGGTTCGAACAAATGCGCCTGGTAACCTAGCCGCCCCAGCATGGCGACGAATGGTGGGGCCTCGTCCCCGCGCCACCGGACCGAGACACGCTTCGTTGACAGGTTGACGCGAGCGGCCTCGACGTGATCGAGTTTTACCAACGCTGTCTCGATTGTCTGGATGCAGGCTGCGCAATGAACCGTCGGAACTGAAAGATCGGTCTGGCTAAGGCCATCGCTAAGCGACCGGCTCGCCAGCTTGACCTCTTCGCTTGACGGCAGGACGGATGTAGCGTTGCCCAGATCCAGCGCCATTTCAGCACCTGGTGCACAACAGCTCATTGCAGCGCTCCATGGGAAATCACGATTCTGCGGACGTCGCGATAAGGTCTTGCCAGACCGGCATCGGCGTCGATTTCGACAATCCAGACACCATCCCTTGGCATGTGCTGCACTGCAAACTCCTGACCCGAGGCGAGGGCGAGCGTGACGGCCTCATCCTGTTTCTCGTAAGCGGGATGGCGAAACAGCACCTTCACGCCATGCAAGGGAACCGACTTGCCGGCAGCGTCGGTGAGGCTATAGCGGACTTCGCCCCATGAGATGGTCAGCTTGCCGGTCCAGCCAAGCGCTGCCTGCGCGCGCCCTTCCTCAGCCTTCTTGTTGAATTGCTGGCTCGCCACATAGGTGTTTTCGACGACAAGACCGGTCCAGCTTGTGTTGGCAAGCGTCGCCATCGTCAGATTGACCGCAATGACCACGCCGAAAAAGGCGAGGATGATGGCCAACACGTGCCTGCCGGTGAATTCGCGGGACTTTCGCGTGGTGGCGTTCATCTGGGGATCTCCGGGGCGTTGAAGGTGGCGATGTATTCGTTCGACTCGAAACTCGCTTTGTCCTCGACCCGGAGTGTGAAGGTCTGCGCTTCGCCATGGATCTCATCAGCAGGCAGGCGCACGAAAACCTTCAACATCTTAAGCCGGTCGGGTTCGACCTGGATCGCGAAAGAACGATCGGCGGGAAGATCGACGCCGACGATGCTCATCTCTGCGCCTGGCAAGCCTCCAATGGTGACGATAATCGTTCTTGGTTCGGGGATCATGTTCAGCAGCTTGACGGTATAGCCATTGCGGATCGAGCCGTCGGACAGCGTCACGAATTGTGGATTGCGGTCGTGCAAAACATTGATCTCGAGCCGGTCGCGCGTCAGCAGCGAAAAGAGCAGACCCAGGCCGATCAGCGACCACATGGCCATGTAGACATAGGTGCGTGGCCGAAAGATCTTGCGGACATGGAAATGCGCCACCCTGTCCGAAAACAGGCCGTCAGCGGTCCTGACCAATGACGGATTGACCGAACAGGCGCCGCCCGCGGTCGCCAGCATCATGTTGGCATTGTAGTCGGAGAGTGTCGCGTAGGAGATCAAGCCGCGCTCCCTGCCGAGCTTGTCCATGACGCCGTCGCAGGCATCGATGCAAAGCGCGCAGGTGATGCATTCAAGCTGCTGGCCGTCGCGAATGTCGATGCCCATCGGGCAGACGGCGACGCAGGCATTGCAGTCGACGCAATCGCCGATTGCCTTCCCCGCGGCTTGCGCCTTCTTGGCGTGACGTGAGCGCGGTTCGCCGCGCCAGTCATTGTACGTCACGGTGAGCGAGTTTTCGTCGAGCATGGCTGCCTGGATGCGCGGCCATGGGCACATATAGGTGCAGACCTGCTCGCGCATCAGCCCGCCGAACGTATAGGTAGTCGCTGTCAGCACGGCGACGGTGATGTAGGCGACAGGCGCTGCCGTGCCGGTGAAGAGTTCGACGAGCAAGGTCGGCGCATCGGCGAAATAGAAGATCCAGGCGCCGCCGGTCGCTGCACCTATGATCAGCCAGATGGCGTGTTTCGATACGCGCTGCACCAGCTTGCGGGCAGTCCACGGCCCGGCGTCAAGCTTCATGCGCGCGTTGCGGTCGCCCTCGATGGCCCGCTCGACGACCAGAAACAGATCGACCCACACGGTCTGCGGGCATGTATAGCCGCACCAAGCACGGCCGACAGTCGACGTGATCAGGAAAAGACCGACGCCAGCCATGACCAGAAGACCAGCCACATAGTAGAATTCCTGCGGCCATATTTCGATGAAGAAGAAGTAGAAACGCCGGTTGGCGAGATCGAGCAGCACGGCCTGGTCAGGGGCAAACGGGCCACGGTCCCACCGCAGCCAAGGTGTCAGATAGTAGATACCAAGTGTGACCGCCATTGCCAGCCATTTGAACCGGCGAAAGCTGCCCGAGGCCCGCTTCGGGAAGATCTTCTTGCGCGCGGCATACATCGGCTGTCGCACTTTGGCGGAGTTGACCGCCTCGGCTTCGAGCCGTTCTACCTGCGTATTGTCCAGCACTGGTTTCTCCCGTCGCGCAGCTTTGATTTCGCCGGGCAAATGTCCTGACTGGGCACAGGCAGGTCAGCGAAATACAGCGTCGAGCGGATTTTGCTGCCGACTGGATTGCGCCGCGTTGATGCAGGTCAATCGCCTAGCCCACGGAAAACAAATCGAGGCCCGGCAGAGCCGGGCCTCGTCGCTTCGGCGGTGAGGGCCGGAGAACAGACCCCCGTTCCTATTCTCCACCGCCTAGCGAATGTATGTAGACCGCCAGCTCCTTGATCCTGGTTTCGCCCAGCCGCGCGCCCCAGGCCGGCATCACGCCCTGTTGCGGCGCGGCGACCTGGGCGGCGATGGCCGCTTCGCCCGATCCGTAGAGCCAGATAGCATCGGTCAGATCCGGAGCGCCGAACTCCTTGTTGCCTGTCGCATTGTCGCCGTGACAGGCCACGCAATTTTCGGCAAAAACCCTGGCACCGGGCGCCACCAACGATTGATCGCCGACGGTTTCGGACAGGCTGGCAACATAGGCGCTGACCTGTTTGATCTGGTCTGCGGTGATGATGTCGCCGAACGCTGGCATTTCCGACAGGCGCGTATCCGGATCGGAGGCGAAGCGGATGCCATGCGTAATCGTCTGCTGGATCTGGTCCGCCTTGCCGCCCCACAGCCAGTCGTCGTCATTGAGGTTGGGGAAGCCCTTGGAGCCCTGGGCGCCGGAACCATGGCACTGCACGCAATTGAGCTTGAACGCGGCGCCGCCGGCAGCGACCGCGAATTCGCGCAGTGTATCGTCGGCGGCGATCTCAGAGACGTTTTTCGATTCTATTGCCGTGACGTATTTGCCCTTGGCCACCTCGGCCGCCATCAACTCGTGACCGACCTCGTTGCGGCTGGAGTAACCCAGCACGCCCTTGGTTGCCGAATGCAGCAGAGGCCATGCCGGATAGGCGATGGTATAGCCGATCGCCCAGACAATGGTGATGTAGAAGGTAATGACCCACCAGCGCGGGAGCGGGTTGTTCAGCTCGCGAATACCATCCCATTCATGACCAGTGGTCGAAACGCCAGAGATCTCATCGATATGCTCGTCGCTCATGATCACTCGTCCTCAAGGGGAATCCGGGCGGCTTCGTCGGCCAGCTTGCGGCTGCCGGGGCGCAGGGCAAAGGCGATCGCGCCGACAAAGAACAGAGCCATGGCGACCAGGCCCCAGCTGTCGGCGAACTCCCGCATCAAATTGTAATCCATGGGTAAAACTCCTCTCAGCGGTAGCCGGCGGCTTCGTCGTAGTTCTTGAAATCGACCAGCGTGCCGAGCATCTGGAGATAGGCGACGAGGGCATCCATTTCGGTGACCTGTTGCGGGTTGCCGTCGAAGTCGCCGATCTTGGCTTTGGGGTAGCGGGCCTCGAGGCCGGATGTGTCGGCGTTGGGATCGGCCTGCGCCATCAGATCGGCATTGGCGTGCGCGATCATGTCATCGTTGTAAAGGACACCGACACGGCGGTTGGCGACCAGATGCGTCGAGAAGTCCTTCACGTCGATCGGCGCGTCCTTCAGAAATGCGTAGCTCGGCATGATCGATTCTGGCACCACCGAACGCGGATCCGTAAGGTGCTCGACGTGCCATAGATTAGAGTAGCGGTCGCCAACCCGGGCGAGGTCCGGTCCGGTGCGCTTCGATCCCCACTGGAAGGGATGATCGTACATCGACTCGGCCGCCAGGCTGTAATGCCCATAGCGCTCGACTTCGTCGCGGAATGGCCTGATCATCTGGCTGTGGCAGAGGTAGCAGCCCTCGCGCACATAGATGTTGCGCCCCACCAGTTCGAGTGGCGAGTAAGGGCGCATGCCCTCCACCTTCTCGATCGTGTTGTCGAGATAGAAGAGCGGTGCGATCTCGACGATGCCGCCGACCGTCACCACAAGAAGGGAGCCAACGAGAAGGAGCGTAGCGTTCTTCTCGATGATCGCGTGTTTGTCCATCAAGCCCATTGTCTGGCTCCTTATTCGGCAGGCTGAAGGGCGGGAACAGCGCCGGGCATCGGCTCCTCCTCGCGCTGGTAGCCGAGGATGGTCATGGCGATGTTCCAGGCCATGACCAGGGCGCCGGAGAGGTACATGGCCCCGCCGATGGCACGCATGACATAGTAGGGGTGCATGGCGGCCACGGTTTCGGCGAAGGAGTAGACCAGGAAGCCCTGCTCGTCGTATTCGCGCCACATCAGGCCCTGCATGATGCCGGACACCCACATGACGGCCGCGTAGACGACGATGCCGAGCGTCGCCAGCCAGAAGTGCCAGGTGACCAGCCGCAGCGAGTAGAGCCGTTGGCGGTTCCAAAGCTTCGGCACCATGTAATAGATCGCGCCGAACGAGATCATGCCGACCCAGCCGAGCGCACCGGAGTGCACGTGACCTATGGTCCAGTCGGTATAGTGCGACAGCGAATTGACCGCCTTGATCGACATCATCGGGCCCTCGAAGGTCGACATGCCGTAGAAGGCGATGGCCATCACCATCATGCGGATGATCGGATCGGTGCGTAGCTTGTCCCAGGCGCCCGACAGCGTCATCAGCCCGTTGATCATGCCGCCCCATGACGGCATCCACAGCATGATCGAAAACACCATGCCGAGCGTCTGCGCCCAATCGGGCAGGGCGGTGTAGTGCAGGTGATGCGGACCGGCCCAGATGTAGAGGAAGATGATCGCCCAGAAGTGGATGATCGACAGGCGGTAGGAATAGACCGGCCGGTTCGCCTGCTTGGGCACGAAGTAATACATCATGCCGAGGAAGCCGGCGGTGAGGAAAAAGCCGACGGCGTTGTGGCCGTACCACCATTGCGTCAGGGCGTCCTGGACGCCGGAGAAGGCTGAATAGCTCTTGGAACCCAGGAATGAGGCCGGCATCGAGAGGTTGTTGACCACATGCAACATCGCGATGGTCACGATGAAGGAGAGGTAAAACCAGTTGGCGACGTAGATGTGCGGCTCCTTGCGCTTCAGGATCGTGCCGAGGAACAGGATGAGATAGGCGACCCAGACGATGGTTAGCCAGATGTCCACATACCATTCGGGCTCGGCGTATTCGCGGCTCTCGGTGATGCCGAGCAGGTAGCCGGTCGCGGCCATGACGATGAAGAGCTGGTAGCCCCAGAACACGAACCAGCCGAGATCGCCGCCGAACAGCCGAGCGCGGCAGGTGCGCTGGACGACATACAGGGACGTGCAGAGCAGCGCATTGCCGCCGAAGGCGAAGACGACGCCCGACGTATGCAATGGCCGTAAACGGCCGAAGTTAAACCAGGGCTGAATGTTGAAATCGGGGTAGGCAAGTTGCAGCGCAATGACGACGCCGACCAGCATGCCGACGACACCCCAGAACATGGTGGCGATGGCGCCATAGCGGATTGGCCCATCCATGTAGGCGGACGGGTCGATCGGAGCAGCCACTTCGAAATTCGTGTTGCGGATGAGGATGGCGACAAAGCCGAGCAGCACAAAAAACAGTACCCACATATGCTGCCGGAATGGCTCGTCCACACCGAACCCGGCAGCCACAAGGGCCGCAAATGTGAACAGGCCCAAGGCGAAGATTTGCGTGCCGAACTTCATGACCTGTCCCCGACCTCGGATTGGGATGCGCGGATACCAATCCGCTTGACACCAATTCAGCAGTCGCGTCGTCGCTGCCTTGATCCATGTCAAAGCCATTTGCTTTTGGATTGGGCAGCTTCCAACTCGCAAACGATCAGGAGGCTTTATTGGACGGGGAGAACGAGCGGAAATCGTCGCGGTTTGAAGCGCGCCGCGAGATTTCCATGCCGGTCGGACGGTTCGATCGAGAGTTCCTCCCTGGCGCTGTGATGAAACGTGCCCATGGGGAAAAGTTGCGGCTCTGTGACGCCTTGGAAAAGATCGCCGATACGTTGCCGGCCGCAGATCGCCTGAAGTGTATTGGCGTGGCCAACGCGATCGTTCCGCTGTTGCGCAACATTCACCAATACGAGGAGACGGTTATCTTTCCGGCGTACGAGGCTGCTTTGACTGGCAGCGATGCCAACCTTGCTTCAACTCGTCGATTGCGCGCAGAACACGTCGAGGACCAATGCTTTGCCGGCGAGGTGACTGAAATCCTGCTGGCGATCGGCCATGGCGAGACAGTCGACAATGCCGAGGCTGTCGGCTTCATGCTGCGCGGCTTATTCGAAAGCTTGCGCCGGCATATCGCCTTCGAACGCGAGCACGTCTTGCCGATGATCGGGGTCGTCGATGCCAGTTAGGCGCCGGAGCGTCGCTGCAGCCGGCTCATGTTCTCCACAGTCACGTGCCGGTTGTTGTCGATCCGGATTACGCTGTCTGTTCTCAGTCTGGTCAACTGGCGGCTGACCGTCTCGATCGTCAAGCCGAGAAAATCGGCGATGTCGGCGCGCCTCAGCGGCAGGTCAAAGCTTGTCGACTGGGCCGCCGGGTCAAGCGTAGGATCGATATTCCTGGCGATCATCAGGAGAAAGCTCGCCACCTTTTCCGCAGCACTCTTGCGCCCCAGCGTCACCATCCAGTCGCGGGCTTCGTCGAGTTCGTTCAGCGTCTGCTTGAGCAGACGATGCTCGAGTTCCGGCGATTCCTTCATCATGCGCTCGATGGCGGCCTTTGGAAATGAACACACCGAAACGGCGGTTGCGGCTTCGGCGTTGATCGCGCTTTCCACCTTGAAGGGACTGCCTAGAAAATCGGGGGCAAACTGGAGGCCGACAATCTGCTGGCGTCCGTCCGACAGGCTCTTTGTGAGCTTCACCACGCCGGAAAGCACGTTCGAATAACGGTCGACGGTCTCGGTGTCACCAATCAGTTCTGCGCCCGGTTCAACGGTATGCTTCGATGAGGTCTTTGCGAGGCCCACCAGTTGATCGGGATCGAGCGCGCCGCAGACGCCATGGTGGCGCGCTTCGCATGATCGGCAAAGCACTGGAATGCCGGTGCTGTGAATATCCTGACGCACTGTCATCATGATCGTCCGAGGACCCAAACTGCCGGCAAGATAGCATCGGCGGCAGGAAAATCCTTGCGGCAGTTTGTCCACAGCGGACTTTGACCGAAATCAAGGCTGCCGGCCAGTAATGTGGTGAAAGTCGGGCCATGCAAAGTGGAGCGGATAGAGGCGTGCGGCCAGAATTAGTTGCCAGTCTTGGTGAGAACGTGCCGCGCTATACGAGCTACCCGACAGCGCCGCATTTCAATACAAGCGTCGATGCTGTCGTTTGTCGAGGCTGGCTGCAGGCGCTCGACGAGGGCCACGAGATATCGCTCTATCTGCACATCCCGTACTGCGACAAGCTTTGCTGGTTCTGTGCCTGCCATACCAAGCAGACACGCCACTACGAACCGGTGAGCACGTATCTTCGCTCACTGCATGCCGAGATCGCCACCGTCGCCAGTCTTGTCGCAGGCAAGGGCCGCGTGCGTGCCGTCCATTTCGGCGGCGGTTCGCCAACGATGCTCAAACCGGAGGATCTGGTGGCGCTGGGAACCGTCCTGCGCAACAGCTTCACCTTTCCTCCCGGCGCCAAGATCAGCGTCGAAATCGAACCCAATGATATGGACGATGCCCGCCTCGACGCACTCGCCGAAATCGGCATGACCCGTGCGAGCCTCGGCGTCCAGGATTTTGACCCGAAGGTGCAAAAGGCAATTGACCGCGAGCAGAGCTTTTTGCAGACCAAAGCGGTAGTCGACGGCGTTCGTTCGCGCGGCGTCGAATCGGTCAATCTGGACCTGCTCTACGGCTTGCCACACCAGACCAGGGAGAGTGTCTCCTCCACCGTCGCGCAGGCACTAACCCTGGAACCGGATCGGATAGCGCTTTTTGGCTACGCCCATGTGCCGTGGTTTAAGAAGCATCAGACGATGATCGACGAGGCATGGCTGCCGGGTCCGGCAGAGCGGTTTGCTCAATCGCAACTTGCGGCGCGGGCGATCGTGGACCAGGGATACGAAGCAATCGGCCTCGACCATTTCGCCAAACCGGGCGATGCCCTCGCGCTTGCCGTCCGCGCCGGAACACTGCACCGGAACTTTCAGGGCTATACCGAGGATCGCTGCGAGACCTTGATCGGCCTTGGCCCGTCATCCATCAGCCAGTTTCGCCAGGGCTATGCACAGAACATGCCTTCGACCGCTGAGTATGGACGCATGGTTGCTGATGGCGGGCTGGCCGCTGTTCGGGGTATCGCGCTTTCCGACGACGACCGTGTTCGCGGCTGGATCATCGAGCGATTGATGTGTGACTTCGCCTTCTCGGCGATTGAGCTGGTGGAGCGCTTTGGCGAAGCCGGCCAAAGACTTCTCCTCAAGGCGAGTTCCACGGCTCTTCATGGTCCTGCGCGGCTGCTTGAACTTGATGGTGACCGCTTCGTCGTGCCGGCGGAAAGCCGGCCCTTTGTCAGAAGCATCGCGGCGAAGTTCGACAAATATTTCGAAACCGGTACAGCCAGGCATTCCGTAGCGGTCTGAACGATCGCCCGTTCAGAAGTGCTCGCCGGCCTTGAATGGGCCAATGCGGGTGCCGGCCGCGATCAGATAGGCGGTCGACCAGCCAATCAGAAGAAATCCGTTCACGCCCTCTAGCAGGCTGTTGAAAAAGGCCCTCGCCACCGGACCGCAGCAATGATTCACTGGCTCCGAAGGGATTCGGAGGTGACGAGTGCGCGGCGGCGACGATCGAACTGGCGAACTTTTCAGCTACGTGGACCTTGAGGTCCGGGTTCGGCGCAATCATCCATTGC
>NZ_JAMYSY010000031.1:0-73722 GCF_040322175.1 Mesorhizobium sp. M0185
TTCGCGATGTCCTCGCACACCTGTTCGCGATGTCTCCGGTCCAAACACCCCCTTGAGGGGGAGATGGCCGGCAGGCCAGAGGGGGTCGGTTCGACCGGGCGCGGCCTCCCTCTTGAGTCGGTAGGGTTGGCGCATTACGCGAGACGCCCCCCTCTGCCCTGCCGGGCATCTCCCCCTCAAGGGGGGAGATTGGCTCATCACGACTTCCCAGCCGCATACTCCAGCGCCACCACGCCGTTGCTGAATTGCGTGGCCGAGATCAGCTCGAGCGGCAATTGCGCGCCGGGCGGGAACAGCAGCTTGCCCTGGCCGACGGCACCGGGGTAGCTGAGCAGCCTGATGCGGTCGACAAGGCCATGGCGCAGCAATTCCTGCGCGACGCTGAGGCTGCCATGCACATAGATGTTGCCGCCGCTGCCTTGCTTCAGTCCTCTGACCGCTTCCGGCAACGCGCCCTGCAGCAGCTCGGCCGGTTGCCAGTCGAGCGCCTGCAGGCTGGTCGAGGCGATGTATTTCGGCAGCGCGTTGAAGCGGTCGGCGAAGTCTCCGGTCTCCTTGGGCCACGAGCCGGCAAAAATCTCATAGGTCGTGCGCCCCAACAGCATGGCGCCACTGTCGGCAAGCTCGTCGTCCTTGAACTTTTGCATCTCATCGTTCCAGGCCACGCTCGGCAGCTTTTCAACCTCGGCAATGCCATCGACGCTGATGAATTCGGTAACAATGAGTTTTCTCATAGCGAGTTCCTTTCTGGCAGGGCCGAATGGCGCGGGCTTATGCGACATGCGCCGTCAACTAGCGCGGCGCTTTTTCAGGGGGAGGGTTTTCCCTGTTCGCTTCCAAAGACCGATACCGTGGGAAAAGCTTCTCCGACCTGCCCGTCGTTCGGTCATGCCACAAGGTCCGCATCGTTTTTGCCGATTGGATCTGGGTCGTAGCTACCTGCTGCCTATAGGTTGGCAATACCGGCTTTCAGCAGTCCTTCGCGGACGTGCTGCACGTCAGGCTCCTGGGCATAGTGCAGGGTGGCGATGAATGAATCGAGGTCGAATTGGGGATCGAGCGTTCTGATCTTGCCTAGATGCGCCGCGGCCGCGATTTCGTCGCCGAGCCAGCCGTAGCAGGCAGCGGCGAAAGCGTGCTGAGCCGAGTCCATGGTTGACAGATGCATGAAAGCTTCGATCGCCTCGCCATACTGGCGCGCGGCGAAATGCGCCTTTCCCAGATGGCTCCAGAACCTCTCCGGGTGGTGCGGGTTCAACTGCATTGCCTTGCGGATCCATTCAATTCCCTCTTCCGGCCTGCCCAGCCACGTCAATAACTCGCCTTGCTGCACCACCACGAGGTCGTAATTGGGATTGAGGGCCAGCGCCCGCTCTTGATGGTAGCGCGCTGTGGTCAGCTCATTGTTGTTCACGTTCACTGCGGCGAGGATGCGATGGACATCGGCATCGTTGTTGTCCAGCGCCAGAGCCCTGTCCAGCGCCGCCATGATGTTGTTCCAGATGGCATCCCTGTCTTCGCACCAGTTATGGACCCAGGCCTGGCCAAGAATGCAGGCCCGCCAGGCATGGGCATGGGCATAATCGGGGTCGAGCGTGACCGCCCTTTCTATCAAGGTTTGCGCGCGTTCATTATCTGCAATCGTGCTTCGGTGATGCAGCACCTTGGCAGCAAGCACACATTCATACGCGGCCATGTTTGCAGGTTTCGCCCGCGCGAGCTGGTCCCGCTGAGCCGCCTCGACGCGACCGGGCAGCGTGGCTGCGATCGCCGCGGTCACCTCATCCTGAATCGCGAATATGTCGTCCAGCTTCCGGTCATACTTGTCTGCCCAAATATGAGCGTCATTCGCCGTGTCGATGAGCTGAACCGTCACGCGCACCCTGTCGCCGATCTTGCGGACGCTTCCCTCCACCAGGTATTGGACGGTGAGTTTCTCGGCCACCTCGCGCACATTCACGGCGCGGTTCTTGTAGACGAAGCTGGAATTGCGCGAGATGACGAACAGCTCATGGTGGCGGGACAGTTCGGTGATGATGTCCTCGGTCAGTCCGTCCGCGAAAAATTCCTGCTCGGGGTCGCCGCTCATGTTGGTGAATGGCAGCACCACTATCGAAGGTTTCGAGATAGATCGCTTTGCCTCGACTTCCGGCAGGACAGAACTATCAAACCCAACGCGATAGAGGCGAACCGGGCGGCTGATGTTCTTCAACGTCTTCTCGCCCAGGTCCTCCATGGCAATTTCGAGACGGTCGGCAATTTGGGTCGCCACCGCTGCGGTCACGCAGATACCGCCGACGTCGGCGAGTTGCTCGATGCGCGAGGCAATATTGACGCCGTCGCCGAAAATGTCCTCATCGTCGAAAATGATGTCGCCGAGATTTATGCCGATCCTGAATTCGATACGCCGTTCTTGCGGCACATCCGAATTGCGCCGTTTCATGCGCTGTTGGATTTCCACGGCGCATTTCACGGCATCGGTCACGCTCTGGAACTCCACGAGCATGCCGTCTCCGGTGGTCTTGATGATCCGGCCCTTGTTCTTCGCGATGGCGGGATCGACCAGTTCTATGCGATGGGTCCGAAGGCGTGCGAGCGTGCCGGATTCGTCGGCCTCCATTAGCCGACTGTAGCCCGCCATATCGGCAGCCAGAATTGCGGCTAGTCTCTGTTCCATCGCTTGAACCAAAAACCAAGCTTATCCTTCCAGAGCTGCCAAATCCAGCAATTTGGGCTTGTGGTTGGAATCAAGAGGTCTTCCTACCGCAGCAGCAAGAAAGGGCGGATCAGAACCTTCCGCCTGGTGGCTGCGAACTCGATCGCATCAATCGCGGGAGGGATCCGCGCAGCGTCAAGCTCGTCGAGGCGACATATTTCGGCAGTGCGTTGAATCGGTCGGCGAACTCTCCGGTCTCCTTGGGCCAGGAGCCGGCAAAAATCTGATAGGTCGTACGCCCCAAAAGCATGGCGCCGCTGTCGGCAAGCTCGTCGTCCTTGAATTTTTGCATCTCATCGTTCCAGGTCACGCCTGGCAGCTTCTCGACCTCGGCGATGCCATCGACGCTGATGAATTCGGTGACGATGAGTTTTCTCCTGGCGCTTTTCCTTGTGTCAGAGGACGGATGGCGCGGGCCTTCTGCGATACGCGCCGTGGAAAAGAGCGCGGCGCTTTGTTAGGGGAGGAGCTTTCCCTAGACGGTTCCAAAAGAAGACCGATACCACGGGGAAAAGCTTCTCCGACCTGGACTAACCTCCCAAGATCGGATTTTGGTGTTCTGAGGCAGATATCCCAAAGAACGCATTGCAGGAAGATCATGGGATTCGGGGTTTTCATTCATCGCTCAGATTCGATCTACAATGACCGCCCCGCCGAGCAATACCAGTTTCCTCGCCCATATCTGCGCCGCGTCGAAGCATGCGTTGGCGACTGGATCATCTATTACGAGCCCAGCAAGGTAGACGATACCCGCGGCTATTACGCCGTAGCCAAAGTCCAACAAATCATTCCCGATCCTGTGACGCCTGATATGTACCTCGCTCTGATTGAGCCTGGAACCTATCTCGATTTCGTCAACCCTGTTCCATTTAATGGAACCGATGGTCTCGTTGAGCGAGGCTTGCTCAACGATCAGGGACGAATTTCCGGTCGCGCCCAATCGGCCGTCCGCCCAATTAGCCCGGCCGATTTCAACCGCATCATCGATTTGGGCCTGGACACGAACGGGTCGTTGCTACCGCGCGTAGATGAGGTCGGCACATCTTCCGGCTTTCAGGAGGAGCAGGCGCCATTCGAATTCGAGCAGAGCCGCGATCGCGTAAACTACATCGGATCGCGAATTGTGCGAGACCGCATTTTCCGTCGCATCGTCTTGCGCGCCTATGACGAGCGCTGCGCGATCACCGGACTGAAGCTGATAAATGGCGGCGGCCGAGCAGAAGTTTCAGCCGCCCATATTCGATCGGTCGAAGCGAACGGCCCGGATGTCATCAACAACGGGATTGCACTGTCCGGCACCGCGCACTGGATGTTCGATCGCGGGTTGATCAGCCTATCCGATGACCTCGAAATCCTGATCTCGCGACAGGTTAACGACTTGGAAAGTGTGCAGGCATTCATAAACAAGACCAGTCGAGCGCTTGCGCCGGCCCGACAGATTGAACGCCCTCATCCTCGTTTCTTGCAATGGCACCGTGCGCACTGCTTCAAGCAGTGAAGCACCGCCGGCGTGGGAGCGTGTTGGTAGGTGAGTTGGAACGGCTACTTCTGACCCGTTGCAGACATCGAAAATCTCAGGAGAGTAGGTCTGCTTGCGCTAAAGCAGACATTAAGAAACGCAGGTCGGCCTGCGCGTCCACAATGAGCGCGGCCTTGTCACCTGGCTGCTGTGCGGGACGTTCGGCCAGGCGTCACCGCGCTGCAGGCGGCGAAGCGTTCCTGGCAGAAGCTTCTAGACTTTTCGGGCTCAAAAGCCGCGAAAAATAATTATGAAAATATTGCTAGGAAAACGCCAATAACTGTCGATTACAGCGTCGGGGCCAAGCGCGCCTATTGATTGCCACAGCAGACACGGTCACACTGCTTGACAGCTGACTGTGGGGGTGGGAGATAGTGCTTAGCTTACGCGAGAAGCACCTTGCGTGCTTGGTCCGGCGTTCCGTCAGACCTCATTCGATTGTTAGGTTTTATCCGGTGTGGAACAACCTGTGGTTATACCGCCACAAGTGGCCGCTCCGCTCGGTAAACCCCATGTTCTTCCACACCTCCAAGGGTAAGTGATAGTCGGAGGTGACATAGCCGATTTAGTCGAGCGCATCGACGCCTCGACTTTGCATGTGCGCGCACCCACCCCAATCATCCTGCTGTGTGGCGGGCAGATCGACGTCAAAACGGCTAAGCCAAACTCGTTGCGGGATGCTTACACCCAAATTTACGGGCGGCCCGGCCTGAAATCATATTCGACGGTGACGCCTGAGGATTTTAGAATCTTCGCGCCCGATGGGCCCTACAAAGACTGGCTGAGTTTCGAGAGAGAATTCGCACAGATAGTCGACTTGGTCGTTCTGTTTTCAGAAAGCTATGGAAGTGTTGCTGAACTAGGCGCGTTTTCTGTGGTTGAGGAGATCGCCACCCGCCTGCTCGTTGTCATTGACGACAAGAACTACGGCGATTCGTCTTTCATCAAGCTGGGTCCACTTCTCTTCCTACAGGAAAATCACGGGAAGTCTGCTGTGTGCGTGCTAAATCGCAACGACTTAAATATTAGTAGCGTAAACAGCGTTTCGGAGGTGAATCTCGACCGTTTGGCGGAAGCGCTGATTCCCGCGATTGAAAAGCGGAAAGCTGAGTACAAAGAACACACGACATTCAATCCTGGGCGAGCCGGTCATGTCATCAAACTGGTAGTCGGCTTAATACAACATTACGGGGCGCTGACCGAAGAGGAGATTGATACCCTCCTATACGTTATGGATTTGACGGTTCCATTTTATAAGATTGCTGAATACCTAAGCTGTGCGATCAATGCCGGCTGGATCGTCAGAGATAAGCGCGGAATTAATGAGTACTACTGCGCGTTGCCTGACATGGAAGAGGCGGTCACTTACCGGCTTCGAAAAGATTTGCCGCCGGAGGAGAAAGATCGGGATCGTTGGCGCGCAAGGGTAATCGAGTATTGGAAGAGTAAGGAACCCGTTAGGTTTAGCAGCATCCAAGCTGCTTTAAAAAGCGCTCTGGGATGAGTGGCATCGTCGACATATTAGCCGTTGAGACTGGTATGGATACCAACCTGGTGGAGCGCATCATGCGCACCGCCCCTGTTAGGTATAAGACCTATCAAATACCGAAGCGCTCTGGAGGTTTTCGAATTATCTCCCAGCCCGCCAAGGAAGTGAAGATATTGCAGAGGGCGTTGGTCGATGTGCTTGTCAGCAAGCTTCCAATTCATGACGCGGCGACTGCCTATCGTGAAGGTATATCCATAAAGGAGAACGCGCAGCGCCATGCTGGACATCGACCAATCCTGAAGATGGATTTCGCTGACTTTTTCCCGTCGATTAAGGCCGCTGACTGGTCCCGCTATTGCGAGCTGACGGGCGCCCTTACCTCATTCACAGATATCCACCTGACCTCGCAGCTGATTTTCCAAAGGCTAAAGGGAAGCTCGGTCTTGCGATTGGCTATTGGGGCTCCCTCCTCGCCGACTGTCTCCAATGCCCTGCTGTGGGAATTCGACGAGGCTATTAGCCACGAGGTTGCGAAAGATAAGGTGACATACACCCGTTACGCCGACGACCTCACCTTCTCCGCTCCACGAACCGGGTATCTCGTCAATGTCGAGAAGGCCGTCCGAAAGGTGATCAAGCTGATTGAGCTGCCGAAGCTTGTCATCAATGAGGGCAAGACAACCCGCGTGACAACGAAATACGGGCGGCGCGTGACGGGGCTCACGTTGACAAATGACGGAGCCGTGTCAGTAGGGCACACGCGAAAACGCGAGCTTCATACCGCCGTGTACAGAGCTAGCAAGGGTAGGCTGGACGGAGATGAGCTAGCAAACTTGAAGGGCATGCTAGGTTTCGTGAATAGCGTCGAACCTGAGTTTATCACGACGCTGCGGAACCGCTTCGGGCAGGGCATCATCCAGCAAATCCAAGCATTCCCTATTCCCAAGCGCCAACGCTAGGACATTATGTTTCAGGGCGCGAGCTATTGCGTCATCAGGAAAATGAGCCATGCCGCTTCTTCGACATCGCGTCGTTGCATCTGATAGGCCACTGCGCGTTCTGCATCGAAGCCATTAGCCCGAACAGCTTGGCGCAGAGCCTGTTGCGGCGGCTCCTTTACTGTCGGGCCCGCTGACCAACCACTTATCGCCGCGCCTTCGGCGCGCATTTGTGACGGTCACCGCCCTAATGAAGCAACTCTGATCTCTGACATCATCGTGCGATGCCAAGCCGTTGCGGGAGGGGATCGGTAACGTCAGCAAAGTGGAACAATCCGGCAGCCGGCGGGTTTGTACGATGAAGGGCGATCTGTTTCGGAGGAAGATTACGATGAAACGCGTCCTTGCCCAACATGCGGTGCGACTGATGCTCGGCGGTGTAACCGCCTGCCTGCTCACGGTCGTCGAGATTCCCAACTCAATTGCGCCATTGTCGCTTGTGTCCGAGGCAAGGGCTGCCACCACCGTTTCGATCAGCACGTTCTACGAAGACCTGTCTTCCTATGGTGATTGGGTCTCGTATCACGGAGCGACCGTTTTCGTGCCGGTTGATGTGCCTGACGATTGGCGTCCGTATACGCTTGGACACTGGGTCTATACCGAGCAGTATGGCTGGCTCTGGGTGTCCGACGAGCCATTCGGCTGGGCGACGTACCATTACGGCCGGTGGGGCTATGCCGACGATATCGGCTGGTACTGGGTTCCGGGCACTCGCTGGGCGCCAGCATGGGTGAGTTGGCGTCGTGACAGAGAGCACATCATTTGGGCGCCGCTGCCGCCCCGCCGCGATCCGGATTTGATTTCAATCGAGGTGACCTTCGACACGACGCCGGATTATTACTGGGTTGTGGTCCCCACCCGCGAATTCCTTGCCGCGGACATTTCTGTAGTCGTTATTCGTGATGAGCCGGAGTTTGTGCGCATTGTCGAGGCGGCCGAACCGGCCGGCGACGTGACGATCCAGAACAACGTGGTGATCAACAAAGTCATTGATGTCGATGTGATCGAAAAGGAGACGAACCAGAAGGTGACTGCCGTCAAGGTCAGCAAGACCGAGGCGCCCGAGCAGTCCGGCAAACTGGAAAACGATACGGTCGCTGTCTTTGAGGGCGAGGTGAAAGCCGACCCTAAGGCCAAACCAGCTAAGCTCAAGGACATCGAGGAGGTGAAGCAGGTTCAGGCTGGCCGGAAATCGAAGCCGACCGAAGGCGCTGCAACGACCGAGCAGGCCAAGCCCGAAGAAGCCGCCAAGCCTGAGAAGCCGAAGGCCAAGGAGCAGCCGGCCACCGAGCAGCAGCAGGCCGAGCCCGGCAAGGCGGCCAAGCCTGAGAAGTCGAAGGCCAAGGAGCAACCCGCCGCCGAGCAGCAGCAGGCTGAGCCCGAACAGACGGCCAAGCCTGAGAAGCCGAAGACCAAGAAGCAGCCCGCCGCCGAGCAGCAGCAGGCCGAGCCCGAACAGACGGCCAAGCCTAAGAAACCGAAGATCAAGAAGCAGCCCGCCGCCGAGCAGCAGCAGGCCGAGCCCGAACAGACGGCCAAGCCTGAGAAGCGGAAGGCCAAGAAGCAGCCCGCTGCCGAGCAGCAGCAGGCTGAGCCGGAGCAGGCTGCCAAGCCTGAGAAGCGGAAGGCCAAGGAGCAGCCAGCGGCCGAGCAGCAGCAGGCCGAGCCCGAGCAGGCGGTCAAGCCCAAGCCACAGAAACAGAAAAACAAGGCGTGCGATCCACAGACTGAGAACTGCTAGCTCTGCGGGTAGACTGCGGCACCGCGATTATTCCATCGCGGTGCCCGCTGAACGGCAATGCACGCCAAAGCTGCTCGCCCTCTTTCCTTCGGGCCGCCATGGCAGATCCTGGACCCAGGGCAGCGAGTCGTAGTTGACTGCCGAACATGCCTGTAACCAGGCCATTCCCTCTTGCCATCCTTGCATCCTTCCCCTAATCTTCCTTTTGAGAAAACCTTTTCCCAACTCTGCCGGCATCCGCTGACTTCACCATTCAGCGCCTCGCAGGCCGGTAAGAGAAAAGCTTTTCTCAAATGGGAGGATCGATATCCAAATCATGGCGTCCGACGCGCAGCCAACGCCTGTTTCTGCCAAGCAGCCCGTCACCCTGCGTGAGGTGGCGGCGCTCGCCGGCGTCAGCGTGGCCACGGCCTCAAAGGCGCTGAACGGGCAGGGGCGGATGACGGCCGAGACGCGGACCCGTATTCGCGAGACGGCGCAGCGGCTTGGCTTTCGCCCGAACAGCCTGGCGCAGAGCCTGCTCAGGCGGCGCTCCTTTACCGTCGGGCTTTTGACCAACGACACCTATGGCCGCTTTTCGCTGCCGCTGATGGCCGGCGTTTCCGATGCGCTGGTCGATGCCGGCGTCTCGGTGTTCCTGTGCAATGTCGAGGACGACCCGCGCCTTGCCCAGCTGCATGTCGATGCCATGCTCGACAAGCGCGTCGACGGCATCATCGCCACCGGCAAGCGCATCGACCGCCACCTGCCGGTCGACCTCGCCAATCTCGGCATTCCGGCGATCTACGCATTCACCGAGCCCGATCCCGGCGCCATCGCGTTCGTCTCCGACGATGCCGGCGGTGCGCGGCTGGCGGTCGAGCATTTTTGCCGGCTCGGGCGGCGGCGCATCGCCCATGTCAGCGGGCCGGCGAGCTTTGCCGTGGTGCATGCCCGCGCCGAGGCTTATCGCGCGGTGCTGGCCGAGAACGGCCTGCCGGTCATGGAGCCGCTGCTCGGCCCGTGGTCGGAGGCCTGGGGCCACGAGGCGGTCAAGAAGCTGTTCGACGGCGAGGGTTTCGACGGTACGCGCGAAAAGCCCGATGCGGTGTTTTGCGGCAACGACCAGATCGCGCGCGGCGTCATCGACGCCTTGCGCGAGCGCGGTATCGGCGTGCCGGACGAGGTCGGCGTCATCGGCTTCGACAACTGGCAGATCGTCGCCGAGGCAACCCGCCCGCCGCTGACCTCCGTCGACATGAACCTGGCCGCGCTCGGGCGCGAGGCCGGCCTTGCCCTGCTTTCGCTCGTCGGCGGCGAACCCGCCGAGCCGGGCATCAGAAAACTGCCGTGCCGGCTGGTGGTGCGTCAGTCATGCGGCCGTCCGCCGGACGGCTGAACGAAACGGGCCGTGTCGATAGTCACCCGCTTGGGGCGCGGCTAAATTAAGACGCTAAATTAAAACCATGTGGAGGAGAAGCATGAGAACCACCATTACCGGGCTCGCCATCGCCGCGAGCATTTTGGGCACGCTGGCAACAGTCGGCCCGGCCGCCGCCGACACCGCCAACATCTGGGTTCGCGCCGACGGCTCGAACTTCATGCCGCGCATCGTCGATGCCTTCAACAAGGGGCATCAGAACCAGATCAAGCTCGACATCATCCCCAACGCCGAAATCATCCCGAAATACGGCGCTGCCGCCGCTGGCGGCACGGCGCCCGATGCGCTGTCGCTCGACCTGATCTACACGCCGTCCTTCGCCGCCGCCGGCCAGCTCGAAGACATCACCGACTGGGCGAAATCGCTGCCCTATTTCGCCAGCCTGTCGCCGGCGCATGTCAAGACCGGCACCTATAAGGGCCGCATCTACGGGCTGCCGTTCTCGGCGGATTCCTCGGTGCTGATCTGGAACAAGAAGCTGTTCAAGCAGGCCGGCCTCGACCCGGAAAAGGGCCCGACCAACTGGGCCGAGATCGAAGCCGACGCCGAAAAGGTCAATGCGCTCGGCGGCGACATCAAGGGCTTCTACTTCTCCGGCAATTGCGGCGGCTGCAACATCTTCACCTTCACGCCGCTGATCTGGGCCTCGGGCGGTGACATCCTGACGGAGGACGGCTCCAAGGCGACGCTGGATACGCCGCAGATGCGCGGCGCCATCGACCTCTACCGTTCGATGGTCAAAAAGGACCTGGTGCCTTCAGGCGCGCAGACCGACACCGGCTCCAACTTCTTTGCCGCCTTCGCCACCGGCAATATCGGCATCTCGCCGTCCGGCGCCTTCGCCATCGGCGCGTTGAACACGCAATATCCCGACATCGACTACGGCATCACCTTCCTGCCCGGCAAGGATGGTGGCTGGTCGTCGTTTGCCGGCGGCGATAATTTCGTCGTCACCAAGGGCACCACCAAGGTCGCGGTGGTGAAGGAGTTCCTCGATTTCGCCTATTCGCTCGAAGGCCAGACCATCCTGGCGAAATACGGCAGCCTGCCGGTGCGCGGCGACATCGCCAATGAGGCGCTGAAAGACCTCGACCCGCGCTACAAGGTTGCCGCTGAAGCCATGGCCAAGGGCCGCACGCCCTATTCGGTGGTGTTCAACGACCTGATCAACTCGGCCAACGGTCCGTGGAACCAGATGATGAACGAGGTCTTCTTCGGCGAAGACGTCGACGGCGCCATCGCCAACGCGCAGGAAACGATGCAGTCGATCATCGATTCGGCGCCGCAGAAGTAAGGCGCCGGCTCCACCTCCCCCTCGAGGGGAGGTCGGACCGCAGGTCCGGGTGGGGTCATCGCGGCAGTGCTCGACGTTTCTGTCGGCGCACGTCGCAGAGGACCCCACCCCCGCAGCCCCTTAACCTCCCCCTCGAGGGGAGGTCGGACCAAAGGTCCGGGTGGGGTCATCGCGGCAGTGCTCGACGCTCTTTTGATGTCGGCGCGCTTCGCGGAGGACCCCACCCCCGGCCTTCGACCGGACCCTCCCCTCAAGGGGGAGGGGACGTCCCGCCAATGGAACAACAGGCATGAGCACCATCACAGTACGCCGTCGCAACGTTGGCTCCCCCTTCTCCCCTTGTGGGAGAAGGTGTCGCCGAAGGCGACGGATGAGGGGTGCTCCAGCTTGGCTCGGACGGCATTCCTTCCAACACCCCTCATCCGTCTCGGCGCTTCGCGCCGATCCACCTTCTCCCACAAGGGGAGAAGGAGAAGGCCAGCGATGACCACCATCACAGCAACCACCGCCGCGCCAGCGCGCGCATACAAACTGGTCGGCGCCGGCCGCCGGCAGTGGATCGGCCTGCTCTATGTCGCGCCGGCCGTCGCCCTGGTCGTCGTCTTCTTCATCGTGCCGCTTTGCATGACCGCCTGGATGTCGCTGCACAACTGGCCGCTGATGGGCGCGCATAGCTTTATCGGCCTCGACAATTACTGGGCGATCCTGCGCGACACCCGTTTCTGGAACGCGCTGAAGTTCACCGGCTACTACACGGTGGTGGTCACGATCGCGATCTTCGCCGTCGCCTTTCCGCTGGCGCTGTTCATCGAAAGGCCGCGGCAGCTGACCGGCTTCTACCGCACGTCCTTCTTCATGCCGGCGGTCATCGGCTTCGCCTCGGCGAGCCTTTTGTGGTCGTGGCTGCTCAATGTCGATTCCGGCCTGTTCAGCCCGGCCGCCTTCGAGCTTGGCCTGACCGAGAAGAAATTCAACCTGCTGGCGACCTTCCAGCCGGCCTTCTGGTCGATCATCGCCATGGTGGTATGGAAGGTGGCGGGCTTCACCATGATCATCCTGATGACCGGCCTGCAATCGATCCCGCCGGATCTGCAGGAGGCGGCGATGATCGACGGGGCAGGGCCATTCGCGCGGTTCCGGGCGATTACCTTGCCCTTGATGCGCCGCACGCTGGCGCTGGCGCTGATCCTGTCGGTTGCCGGCTCGATCCTCGCCTTCGACCAGTTCTACATCATCCTGCGCGGCGGCCCGCGCAATCAGACGCTGACCGCCGTCTACTGGATCTTCAACCAGTCCTTCGTGTCGTTCAAGCTCGGCTATGGCGCGGCACTGTCGATGGTCCTGCTGGTCATCCTGGTGGCGCTCAGCTTGATCCAGCTGCGGTTGCTGCGCAATCCCGAGGGGGTCGACTGATGGCGCAGGCTCGCACCCGCAAACGCCGCATCGGCATGCAGATCGCCGAGCACTCGACCGGCATCATCGCATCCATACTGTTCCTGGCGCCGATCGCCTGGACGGTGCTTTCGGCCTTCAAGCCGGCGCAGGAGGCGCGCCAGCCGCCGCTGCCGCCGTGGCCGACCAGCGGCATCTCGCTCGAGAACTACGCCACGCTCAACACCTTCGGCGATGGCCTGTGGCTGCCGGCGCAAAACAGCATCTACGTCTCGGTGATGACGGTGGTGCTGTCAGTGATCGTCAGCGTGCTCGCCGGCTACGGTTTCTCGCGCTTCCGCTTTCCGCTGAAGAACCTGCTGTTCGTCGTCATCCTGTCGACAATCATGATCCCGTTCCAGTCGATCCTGACGCCGATCTTCCTGGTGCTGACCAAGATCGGCCTGCACAACACGCTGACCGGGCTGGTCTGCGTCTACGTCACGCTGCAGTTGCCGTTCTCGATCTTCATGATGCGCAACGCCTTCGACGCGGTGCCGCGCGAGATCGAGGAGGCCGCGCGCATGGACGGCGCCAACAATGTCACCATGCTGCTCAGGGTGATGCTGCCGCTGGTCTGGCCGGGCATCGTCACCATCGCGCTGTTCGCCTTCCTTGGCGCCTGGAACGAGTTTCTGGCGGCGCTGGTGCTGATGACAGACCAGTCGAAATTCACGCTGCCGATCATGATGACCGCGCTGCAGTCCGGCCGCTTCGGCGCCATCGACTGGGGCGCCGTGCAGGCCGGCGTCACCGTCATGATGGTGCCGTGCCTGGTGCTCTTCCTGCTGCTGCAGCGCTTCTACATCCGCGGCCTGATGGCAGGGGCCGTGAAGTGACCAACCGAACCGAACCGGAGTAAATTGATGACCGCATCGCATTCCGCCAGTCAGGGCGCCAAGCCGAAACTCGCCTTCCGCCCGCTGCCGGTGCCGCAGGTCGATGTGCGCGGCTTCTGGGGCGACCGCGTCGATGCCGTCGCCTCGAAGACCGCCGGCATCCTCTATGACCGCTGCGTCGAGGCGCGCATGCTCGAGCAGATCGACCCGGACCGGCCGTCGCCCGGCGTCGTCATCCCGTTCCACTCACCTTCACCGGACGAGGCGGCCACCGCCGGCAACGAGTTCACCGGATCGACGGTGACGACGCAGATGTTCTGGGACTCCGATTGGGGCAAGACCATCGAGACCGCCGCCTATTCGCTCTATCGCCGCCGCAACGACGAGCTCGAGAAGAAGATCGATGCCGTCATCGACATGTATGGAAAGCTGCAGCAGCCCGACGGCTATCTGTCGAGCTGGTACCAGCGCATCCAGCCCGGCCTGCGCTGGACCAATCTGCGCGATTGCCACGAGCTCTATTGCGCCGGCCACCTGATCGAAGGCGCCGTCGCCTACTACCAGGCCACGGGGAAACGCAAGCTGCTCGACATCATGTGCCGCTACGTCGATCATATCGCCGAGACGTTCGGTCCCGAGCCCGGCAAGAAGAAGGGCTATTGCGGCCATGAGGAGATCGAGCTGGCGCTGGTCAAGCTGGCGCGGGTGACGGGCGAGCGCAAATACATGGAGCTAGCCAGATACTTCATCGACCAGCGCGGCCTTGAGCCGCATTATTTCGACGAGGAGGCGCGCGCCCGCGGCGCCGACCCCAAGGCCTATCATTTCAAGACTTACGAATACAACCAGTCGCACAAACCGGTGCGCGAGCAGGACAAGGTCGTCGGCCATGCGGTGCGGGCGATGTATCTCTATTCGGGCATGGCCGACATCGCCACCGAATATGGCGACGACACGCTGCGGGTGGCGCTCGACCGGCTGTGGGACGACCTCATGACCAAGAACCTCTACGTCACCGGCGGCCTCGGGCCGTCGTCGCACAATGAGGGTTTCACCGCCGACTACGACCTGCCCAACGACACCGCCTATGCCGAGACCTGTGCTTCGGTCGGCCTGGTGTTCTGGGCAAGCCGCATGCTCGGCATGGGTCCCAATGCGCGCTACGCCGACATCATGGAGCGGGCGCTCTACAACGGCTCGATCTCCGGCCTGTCGCTCGACGGCTCGCTGTTCTTCTACGAAAATCCGCTCGAAAGCCGCGGCGCCCACCACCGCTGGAAATGGCACCGCTGCCCGTGCTGCCCGCCCAATGTCGGGCGCATGGTCGCCTCGATCGGCAGCTATTTCTACGGCCTGTCGGACGACGCACTCGCCGTCCATCTCTATGGAAACGGCACGGCTCGTTTCGATATCGCGGGCCGGCAAATAGAGCTCACCCAGAGCAGTAACTATCCATGGGACGGCGCGGTCTCGATCTCTGTCGAACCGGAAGCTCCGACCGAGTTCACTTTGCACCTGCGCTTGCCGGCCTGGTGCCGCAAGGCAGCGCTCAAGGTCAACGGCGCCGATGTCGATCTGGCTGCCATCAGCAGCGACGGCTATGCCGCGATCCGCCGCGAATGGCGCAAGGGCGACCGCGTCGAGCTCGACCTCGAAATGGCCGTCGACCGCCTCTACGCCAACCCGCAGGTGCGACAGGATATCGGCCGCGTCGCGCTGGCGCGCGGACCGCTGATCTATTGCGTCGAGGAGACCGACAATTCCAGCCAGTTGCACCGCATCGCCTTGCCGCGAACGGCAGACATCAAGGCGCATCAGCAGCCGAACCTTCTGGGCGGCGTCGTGACACTTTCGGCGATTGCCAAAAAGGAGGCTTTCGAAAAATGGGAAGAGGGGCTCTACCGCACCGAACCGCCGGCGGTCGAGGACGCGAAAATCACCGCCGTGCCGTATTTCGCCTGGGACAACCGCAACCCCGGCGAGATGCTGGTCTGGCTCAGAAGCGCGGGGTAGGCTGGGCGCGGCAGCGGCTCAAAGTACCTCGACCGCAGTCGCGAATATGTAGCCGGCGCCACGCTCCGTAACAATGAGCTTCGGCTCGCTCGGATTGACCTCGAGCTTGCGGCGCAGCCGCAATATCTGCACGTCGATGCTGCGGTCGAACACCTCTTCGTCGTGCACGCGGCTGGCAGCGAGAAGCTGCTCGCGGCTCAGGATCTGTTGCGGCGATTTCAGGAACGCCGTCAGCAGGTTGAACTCGCCGGCGGTCAGCGGCGTCGTCTCGCCCGCCGCCGACCTCAGGCGCCGCATCCGCATGTCGAGCTCCCAGCCGGCAAAACGATAGCGTATGGGTTTCTTACTGCGCGGCTGCGGCTGCGTCGACCGCGATCGCCGCAGCACGGCGCGAATGCGCGCCAGCAGCTCCCTGAGGCCGAAGGGCTTGGTGATGTAGTCGTCGGCGCCGAGTTCCAGGCCGACGACGCGATCCACCTCGTCGCACCTGTGGCCGGTGATGATGATGATGGGCGCTTCCGGCGGACTGCCGAGTTGCCGCATGATGTCGAACCCGTCCTCATCGGCAAGCCGCATGTCGAGGATCGTCAGGTCTACGGGCTTTTCATTGAGGACGCGCGACATGGCCCGGCTGTCGGCGACCGCGCTAACCCTGAAGTTTTGGCTCTCCAGGTAATTGGTGAGCATATCACGAATTTCGGGGTCGTCGTCGACGACAAGGATATGCTTCGGCGCCGCTGCCTGCTCGATACTGCCTTTCGACTGCTGTTCGTGGCGAATGTTTTGTTCGGCTGACATCTCGCACCGTCCGCAAGCATGGAACTCATGACCGAGCCGTTGCTTTATTAAACGTCGATTTTCGGCGATTTATTGGTGAACGCCGATGATCTACGTGATCGCACACCCTGCCACAGGCTCGCTCGATGGCACATCAGCAGATTGGTAAGGTTCGGGCGGGGCTTTTTGTTCCGCTTTGCCTGGCAATGGCGGCACCTTTTGCGTTGGCCCAGAGCAATCAGCCGGGCCCGCCGATGGGCGAGCCGATTGCACCGATCACGGCCAGCGGCCCCTCCGACCGGGCGAAGATCGCGCTTGGCGAGAGCCTGTTCAACGATGCCCGCCTGTCGCATGGCGATGTCGTCGCTTGCAGTTCCTGTCACAGGCTCGATTTCAGCGGCGACGACGGTCTGGCCCGTTCCGTGGCGGCGGATGGCAAGCCGCTCGATTTCAACACGCCGACCGTCTTCAACGCGGCGCTCGATTTTCGGCTGAACTGGCGCGGCAATTTCCGCACTTTCGAGGAGCAGAACGAGGCAGCCCTGCTCGATGACAGGCTGATGAATACGAGCTGGGAGGAATTGCTGACCAAGCTGCGCTCGAATGCCGAGTATTCGCAGCGGTTCGCGAGGGTCTACGGCGCCATTCCCGACCGGACAAGCGTGCTCGATGCGCTTGTTGTCTTTCAACGGTCGCTGATCACGCCCGATGCCCGTTTCGACCGCTATCTCAAGGGCGAACGCGACGCCATCACGACCGACGAAGAGCACGGCTATCAACTGTTCAAAGCCTATGGCTGCGTCGCCTGCCACCAGGGCGCCAACGTAGGCGGCAATCTGTTTCAGAAATTCGGCATCTTCCAGGATCCCTTCGCTCGCCAGAAGACCCTGACCAAGGCGGATCTCGGCCGCTTCGCCGTTACCGGCGCCGAGAGCGACCGCCATGTGTTCCGTGTTCCCAGCCTGCGCAACGTCGCGGTGACAGCGCCGTATTTTCACGATGGCCGCACCGCATCGCTCGCAGACGCGGTGAAGATCATGGCGCGCAACCAACTCGGCCGGGAGCTCGACCAGCGCGATGCCGATCTCATCGTCGAATTCCTCGGGACACTGACGGGCGAGTATCGCGGCCGGCCGTTGACCAGCGCAGCCGATCGTCTGCAGCAATGAAGTCGCTACGCATCCTGGCGCCGATCGTTGCCTGCCTGCTCATCGCCCTGACCTACCTCCTGGTGCAGGGCACGGCTCCCGATGCGGCCCGTCACGAACGCACGCTCGATGCGCTCAGGACCGTCATCCTCTATAACGCCGCACTCCAACGCGATGTTTTAAGGGCACGCGCGGGACTGCTGCGCAGCTACGATCCGCTTGTGCGGTCGATCGAGAACCTGGATGAGGCGACGCAGACGCTGCCGGCTGCCCGCGACGCAGCAAGCGGCGAAACACGGGCGGACATCGACAAGCGGATCGCCGAAGTCATCGCCGCGATCCGCGACGAGGAAGCGCTCGTCGAGAGGTTCAAGTCCGATAACGCGCTGCTGCAGAACTCGCTGAACTTTTTCAACTATATGAGCGGTCGTCTCACGAGCGAGGGTGACGGCCTTCGAGCGGTCGAGATAGGAGCCCTGATGGTCGCAATGTCGCGGTTTATCAGCGATCCCCAGCCGGATGCGGCAAAAGCAGTAACCGCCGCACTCGACCGGCTGGCAAGGCCCTCCGTCGATGCCGTGCCTGCAAGAGATGTGCTCTCGCTCGTCTCCCACGGCCGGCTTATCGTCACCAGGCTTCCGGCGGTCGACGATCTCGTCGCCCGCCTGCAGACCGCGCCGACGAGCGAGCGGGCTCGCGCGCTGCAGGACGTCTATCTCGGTGCGCATGGGCGGGCCGCGGCGCGGGCCGAACTGTTCCAGACGCTGCTTTATGTCGCCGCGTTGGGCCTCGTCGGCTATGTCGCCTACCTGTTCGCCCGCCTGCGCCGCAACGCGCGGATCCTGCGCGAGCGGCTGGAATTCGAGGGCCTGATCGCCTCGATCTCCACGCAGTTCATCAATCTGCCGCGTGACCGCATCCGCGCCGGCATCAGCAAGGGCCTCGCGCGCCTGGTCGAACATGCCGGGCTCGACGGCGCCCAGATTTTCGTCAGCCACATCGCCGGTCCTTCCGGCGGCTACTTCTATCGCCGTCCGGGCGGGAGCAGGCCGGCCCGCCTGTCGAAGGACATGATCGAGCTGGCTTCACGCTGGACGCTGGCCGACCACGAGCGGCAGGGCTGCATCGACGTTCCCCGCGTCGGCGAGCTTCCCGAGGGCCGGGAGAAGGCATCCCTGCAGGCGCACCAGTTTCGATCGTGGCTGTGCATACCGATGTGGCATGCCGGCGAGCGGTTGGGTTTTCTGGCTCTCGATACCGTCACGCACGAAAAGCATTGGGCCGACGACGACATTGCACTGCTGCGCACCGCGGCCGAGATTTTCGCCAATGCCATCGTGCGCGAGCACAACGAACGCGAGCGTGAGGCACTGCAGGCGCGGCTCAATCAGTCGCAACGGCTGGAAGCGATCGGGACGCTCGCCGGCGGCATAGCGCACGAGTTCAACAACATCCTCGGTGCCGTCCTCGGCTACAGCGAGATGGCGCTGGCGGTGCTGCTGAAGGAGTCGCGCGCGCGGCGCTACGTCCAGCAGATCATGCAGGCCGGCAGGCGGGCGCAGGACGTCACCGAGCAGATCCTCGCCTTCGGCCGTCGTCACGAGCGGCAGCATCACGCGCTGCGGGCGGAAGCCATGGTTGCCGAAGCGGTCGACCTGCTGCGCGCCTCGTTCCCCGCCACGCTTTCGGTGCAGACGCGTCTTGCAGCCGCGGATGCGGCGATGATGGGCGATCCGACCGAGCTTCAGCAGGTGGTGATGAACCTCGGCACCAACGCGGCGCAGGCGATGAACAACCGCGGCGCATTGGAAATCGGTCTCGATACGACGGAATTCGTCGAGGCGCGGATGCTGTCGCACGGCAACCTGCCTGCCGGCCGCTATCTCCGCCTTGCCGTCAGGGACACCGGCAGCGGCATGGATCAGGCGACGCTCGAGCGCATCTTCGAGCCGTTCTTCACGACCAAGCCGGCAGGGCAAGGCACCGGGCTCGGCCTGTCGACGGTGCACGGCATCGTCATAGCGCACAGAGGCGCGGTCGACGTGAACAGCAAGCCCGGCGAAGGCACGACCTTCGAGATCTATTTTCCGCAGATCGAGGCCGCCGAAGCAACCCAGAACGAGGACGAGAGCGACGCCGCCGAGGTGCCGGTCAAGCATGGCAACGGCGAGACGATCCTCGTCGTCGACGACGACACGCCGCTGATGCAACTTGCGGAGGAAATGCTCGCCGCGCTCGGCTACGAGCCGGTCGGGTTCGACCGCAGCCCCGCGGCTCTCAGCGCATTCCGCACCGATCCGGAACGCTTCGACCTGGTGCTGACGGACGAGGTCATGCCCGACATGACAGGGATCGAATTCTCCGGCCGGTTGCACAAGATCCGGCCCGACCTTCCGGTCGTGCTGATGACCGGTTACTGCCGTCAGCTGCGGTCGCGCCAACTGACGGCGGTCGGCATAAGCGAAGTCATCAAGAAGCCGCTGCTGTCGGCCGCCGTCGCACAATGCCTTGCCCGCCATCTGCATTCAGGCTGATCACGGCCGGCCGGATTTCTTCGTTACAACCGTAACCAAAATCCCACCTGGCTGAAATCGACCCGTAGCCGGGCCAGTCGATGATCCTCCCGCGCCCAGACCATGATCCCGAAAAACCGGGAACCGGTTTTTTGGAAAGGTCATGGTCTCTTGAGGAAGGAGAAATCTTATGGACGCAAACATCACCGAGGTAACGAAACAGGCGAAGGACGTCGCAGAACTGTCGCCCGAAAGCCTTATGCAACTCGGCCTCGGCTTCTGGGCATCGAAGACGTTGCTGAGCGCCGTCGAACTCGACCTTTTCACGGAGTTGGCGGCCGGACCCCTCGAAGGGGAAACGCTGAGAAACCGGCTCGGACTGCATCAGCGGGGAGCGCAGGATTTCTTCGACGCGCTGGTTGCGCTGCGCATGCTTGAGCGCGAGGGCAACGTCTACTGCAACACGCCCGTGACTGACCGCTACCTTGACCGCAACAAGTCGACCTATGTTGGCGGGATGCTCGCCAGGGCCGGTCAGCTGCTTTACGCGAACTGGGGCTCGCTCACCGACGCGCTCAGGACGGGCAAACCGCAAAACGGCACCCAGGACGGCGAAGATCTGTTCGACATGCTGTTTTCGGACCCGGACAAGGTAAAGATGTTTGCGCAGGCGATGACCGGCGGCAGCCTCCAGGTGGCGGAGGCGCTCGCCCGGCATTTTCCCTGGGCGGACTATTGTACCTTCATCGATATCGGCACAGCCGAAGGCAGGCTTCCGGTCGAGGTCGGCCGCGCCCATCCGCATCTCACCGGCGGCGGTTTCGACCTGCCGCCGATGCGGCCGGTGTTCGAGGCCTATGTGGAGCGGCACGCACTTGCAGACCGGCTTCGGTTTTATCCCGGCGACTTCCTTGCCGAGCCGCTGCCTTCTGCCGACGTGCTGGTGATGGGTCATATCCTGCACGACTGGAACCTGGAGGTGAAGCGCGCGCTGCTGGCAAAGGCCCATTCCGCGCTGCCGAAGCAAGGCGTGCTCATCGTCTACGACCAGATCATCGATGACGAGCGACGGGACAACGCTGCGGGTCTGCTGATGAGCCTCAACATGCTGGTCAACACCAATGGCGGGTTCGACTACACGCGCGCCGACGGCATGGGCTGGATGCGGGAGGCGGGCTTTGCGGAGGTCCGCTGCGAGCATCTCGCCGGGCCTCACTCGATGATCGTCGGCATCAAATAGCAGCGGAGAAGCTGATGACACGAAGAGCTCTCATCGCAATTGCCGCCCTTGGCCTGGCCGCAGCATTCACCGCCGCAACGCTCAACCAGGGTGAGGTCGGCGCGGCGTCCGCGACCGCTTCGATCGAGCACGGTCGATACCTGGTGAAAATCGGCGGCTGCAACGACTGCCACACGCCAGGGTACCTGGAGAAGGCCGGCAACGTTCCGCAGGATCGATGGCTGATCGGCGACTCGCTCGGCTTCAACGGGCCCTGGGGTACGACTTACCCGACCAATCTTCGCCAATTTTTGCGGACCATGGACGAGGACGACTGGGTACAGTTCGCGCGCACGATCGAGACGCGCCCGCCCATGCCATGGTTCAACCTGCGTGCCATGAGCGAGCCCGACCTGCGCGCCATCCACCGATATGTGCTTTCGCTCCCGGCAGACGATACGCCGGTTCCGGACTATGTGCCGCCCGGTCGTCCGCCGAAGACGCCGCATATCGTGTTCGTTCCGCGGGCGCCGAAATCATAGTGGCGTCCGAATGCCGGGCGCAGGGTGGTTCTCCGCTTGCGTGGTATGCCAGGCACGGGCGCCTGTTTCAGTCGTAACGCAATTCCCGATTCCGGAAATCACGTTGTAGCACCGATCTCCGATCGTGACGGTCGGGCCCTGGGCGGTCATCAGGCTGCCCAGCGGTCACAAATCCCGGATAAATCGATCATGGAGTCAAACATGTACAATCTGCTTGCCGAACATGCGCCGAAGACCGACCGTGATCAGAGCCCCATGGATCCGCGTCCCTATGCGTTGGGTTACACGCAAAGCGAATTCAAGCGCCTGGAGCTGCAGGGAGCGCTCATTCACGACCTTACCGAGCATGTCCTGCGCAGTGCGGGCATAGGACCCGGCATGCGCGTGCTCGACATTGGCTGCGGCGTAGGCGATGTCTCCTTGCTGGCCGGAAGGCTGGTCGGACCGGCGGGAAGCGTGCTTGGTGTCGATCGCTCGGCAGAGGCTGTGGACATTGCCGAGCGGCGCGCCACTGAATCCGGCCAGTGTTACTGGACACGTTTCACGACGGCCGAGCTTGATACATTCTCGCCCGAGGGGAGCTTCGATGCGGTGATCGGCAGGCTTGTCCTGATGTATCTGCCCGACCCGGCCGCAACCCTGCGCAGGCTTGCCGGTTTCCTGCGGCCTGGCGGCATCGTCGCCGTCCAGGAAATGGCGATGCCGCTCACCCGCAGTTTTCCAGAGGCGCCGCTGTTCGGCAAATGCCGCGGCTGGATCATCGACACGATCGAGCGCGCGGGTTTCGAAGTCGACATGGGTGGCAGGCTGCCCATGGTGTTCGCCGGCGCAGGGCTGCCGGCGCCGCGGATGAACTCCGCCGGCCTCGCCGGCAGCGGACCCGACTCGCCGATCTACGACTACATTGCCGGCACGTTGCGCAGCCTGTTGCCGATGGCCGAGGCAGTCGGTACCGCAACCGCCGCCGAGGTGGAAGTCGATACCCTCGCCGAGCGGCTGCGCAACGAGGCTGTCGAGCAGCAGACGTGCATCATGCTGCCGCCCTTTGTCGGCGCATGGGCGAACACACTGGCATAGAACCGAAGGAAGGACACGCGATGCTCGATACTGCCATCGGCGAGCGCGCGGGACATCTCGTCGACCTGCACAACATCGATTTCGCCTGGGAGCCCGACGAGATGCTGGTCTGGCTCAGGGACGAATGAAGCCCGATCGCAGCGCCCGACCGATCTCCTCGGCCACAAGTTCCTGCAACTGCCAGAGATTGCGGTCGCGGATGCCGCAGGTGTCGAGATGGCGAATGGTCTCGAACAGATATTCGGCGCCCGAACCCCAATGGCCGACGGCCGTGGCCAGGGTCGCCGCTATCGCTCGCTTTTCGAGCTTGCCCGCGTAGCGTGGATTGGCGGGATCGACAACGAAACCAAGCGCTTGGCACATGCCGTCGCCTGTCCTGACCTGCAGCCAGCGCGGCACGTTGACGGCCGGCAGGATGGTCATCTCGCGGCGCAGCAGCGTTTCGAGATTGGCCGCCACCGGCTCGGCGATCTCGAACACCATGCCCTGGCATTGGCCGCCGCGGTCGAGCGCCATCATCAGGCCGGGCTGCTCGATCGTGCCCCTGAAGCGCTGCACCGTAAAACAGAACGAACGGTGCCAGCCCGTCGCCACGGCCCGTTCGCCACCCCTGACCTCGCCGGCCGGCTTCCACAGCAGCGAGCCATAGGCGAACAGCTTCACCGGCCCGCCCGGCGCGCCGGCCAGCACCTCGTCGCGAATGCGCGCGTAATCGGCATCGGTCATGTAGACCATGCCCGGCGTCGGCCCGGCATCCTCGACCGCACGCAAGGTGCGGGCGACCAGCGCCTCGGTCAGCGCCATCGGTGTCTTGCGCGGCGAACGCCGTGATGCGGCGGAAATGACCTTGCTCATCCTCATGCTCTCAGCCTTGCCGCCATGTTGCCGAAGGCTGAAGGATTCTCAAGGGCCGAGTACACCAGCGCGGTATCGGGATTCGAACTATTGTGTCCAACAGCTTGACTGCACAAATACCTACGCGACGGATTAAACGCGTCGACTGAACCCATTTCAACGTGATGCGGCGAGATGCTGGTCTGGCTCAGGGACGCCGGATCGCCGGTATCACCAATTTGAGCCGCCAAATGCATGCCTTGAATTCGCCCGGGCGCGCGTCATCTAGCTTTGAGTGGCGCCAGCCACTTGAACGGGTGGAGGCAGATTTTGGCGCTCGAAGCTGTCGCGCGTCCCGGCGGTCGCTATATTGCGGTCGCCGTCGTGGCGGTGCCGTTGCTATTCGCCGTCAGTGGACTGGCCATCCGCTATGCCGCATTTGCTTCGGTTTCGGCAGAACCCGGCTTCGCGGCCTATGCCCAGGCGCTCTGCCGCTGGGATTGCGCGTGGTATGTCGGCATTTCCGAACATGGCTATGAGCGCTTTCCCATTCCAGGCCAGAGCAATGTCGGACGGTGGGGCTTCTTCCCGCTCTATCCGATGCTGGTGGCGGCCATCCGGTCTGTTTTCCCTTTTTCGACGATACTGCTCGCATCGATCGCATCGCTTGCATGCAGCTACGCGGCCTGTCTGGTGGCGTGGCCGTTGCTCGAGAAGAACATGCGCGCTTATGTGCTGTATTGCGCCTTTCTGCTCAGCGGCCCGTTCTCCTTTCACTTCACGACCTTCCTGACCGAACCTCTTTTCGTGCTCCTGACGTCGTGCGTTTTTCTGGCACTCAAACGCTCCAGCTATCTGACCGCGGGGCTGTCATCGGCTCTGCTGTCGGCAACCAGGCTCGTCGGAGTGCTTGTTGTATTTGCGACCGTCATTCAGATGTTCAGGGATTACCGCGCAAAGGGCGGATCGGCGCTTTCGTTCCCACGTTGGGTGCTTGGCCGACCGGATCTGCTCGTTGCAATTCTCATCTCGCCTGCCGGCTTGTTCGCCTACATCCTGTTCCTCTATCTGACGGTCGGGGACGGCTTTGCCTTCCTGCACGTCCAGCGCGCGTTTGGACGGGTGGCGGGCAATCCGCTCGCCTTCATATGGGATGGACTCTCGGCCGTTCCGACGACTGGATGGCTGCCTACGGCGCCGCAATGGAGCGCGCTCGCCGCACTCATAGGACTGGCATTATCGGCGGTTCTGGCGGTTCGCAGGCAATATGGCGCCGCGCTGTTCTGCGCCTGCTGCATCATCTCGCCGCTGATCACGAACCTGGCCTCGATGGTCAGATACGTCGTTGGGCTTGCGCCTCTGACAATGTTGCTGACCACGTTGTTGTCGGCGTCGAAGCTGACTTTTCTTGCCGCTCTGGGTCTCTTCCTGGGCGCCTGCTATTTCATGACCGTCGCGTGGATCGGGGGCTATCTTGCCCTGGTCTAGCACTCCGGGCCCGCATCGGCGCGCGGCCTCGCTTGGCGGCTACACGCTGGCGGCGGTTCTGGCCGGGGCGGAAATCATCATCCTTGCGCTTGCTCTCAATCCAGACGTCAATGCCGACTATCGCGCCTATTACATCGACCGGACGACGACCTGCCTCAATCGCGATGCGGTCGGCAGCTACACACTTGGCCAGACGGTGTCGTTCCGGTCCGACGGAGCCAAAAAGGCAACCGGCATGATGGTCTGTGGCTGGTCGGGGCCGGTAGCCGACGGCACCCATTCGCTGGGCGAGACCTCGCGGCTTCGCCTGGACATACCGCCGCTTCGCGACGGCCTGACTGCCACGCTGCAAATGGCCGCCGTCATTCGTCCGCCACAGATCACGCAAAGGGTTGTGATCTCAGTGAACGGCGTTCGGGTGCATGCGGTGACGCTGTCCGGCAAAGAGCCACGCACCGTCTCGTTCGTCATCCCACCGGCGGCTCTCGCCGAGGCCAAGACACTCGACATCGCCTTCGACTACCTCGACGGCATTCCGCAAACTCCTGCCGCCAGCAACATCTATAAGCGCTCCATCAAATTGTTGTCGCTCCGGCTCGATCCCATTGACGCGGATTAGGGCGGGCGATCGCGCTGCTGGCCGCGTCTTCGCTGCGCAAAAACCCAGCGGTCGAGCATGAGGAGATTGACCGCTGGAACAAGCAAGCATGTAACCAGGATGGCAATGATCGGCGGCAGACTGAGTTTCGCCGTCAAAAGCGCCGGCGCCGCGTAAGCCACCGCGAAGCCGGTTGCCGTCAGCAAGAGAAAACGCGGAGCCTCCGATCGATGCGATCCGCTCGACGCGAAGGTCACGAACTTATGCGCGAGATAAGAAAACAGGGCGGCAGCGGTATAAGCTGCGAGCGAGGCACCGACCGGCGAGAGGCCGAACCGTTGCCATTCGACCAAAGCGGTGGCCATCACTGCATATAGGATCGTTGCAGCGATGCCGACCGACCCGAAGCGCGCCAGCAGCCTCAGCCCGGCGTCGCCGGTCGAACGGCGCTCAGACATAAGCGCTGCACACGTACTGGGCTCCAAGCGGCAGGGCAGAAAGCAGGCGCTCGACCTTTTTGGCCAAGGGCCTTGCCGAGGGCAGCAGCAGAAAATGCTCGGAGCGGATGTCCCTGAAGCCTGTTTCCTGAAAAAGGGACCTTGCTTTGGCGGCGTTGAGCAGGACTGCGTCGTGATCGAACGGACACCGGAACACCGCAAGACGCGTCATCGGATTATAGGGATTGTGCTCGATGATGCAGGCGATGCCGCCTGGCCGCACGACGCGCCGCATTTCCAGCAAGAAATCGAGCCAGGAGGAGGGCGGAACGTGATGGACGACACAACTGGCGAAAGCCAGGTCGAACGTGCCGTCCTCATAAGGCAGCCCCTGCGTGCTGCAGGTCCTGTAGGCCACACGCGGATTGTGTTGGCTGGCGCGCAAAATCGAGTCTTGCGAGACGTCGCAGCCATCGAGGCTGTCGAAAGCGCCGTCGAGATAGCGGTGGAGCGAACCGACGCCGCAGCCGACATCCAGCGCCCTTACAGCCGACCCACCCTGCCGAAGCTTTCGCTCGACCACCAGTCGCCGCAGCAGGTCCGCCTTGGCGACAAGGAAGAAGTCGTGCCTGAGTCCGGAAAACCGGATGGACCCTTCGACCGCCTCGCCGTAGTTGGAATTATAGTTGTCGAAGAGTTCGCCCATTGGCGGGGACTCCACTCCTGGGCTTGTGAAACGATCGGCCGCGCTCACCAGAGACGGCACGCATCGCCTCGTCGAAACCGGTGAGCCGATCGATCACGTACAGCGGGCGGCGTTTCACCTCGGCGTGGATGCTGCCAACGTAGAGCCCGACCACGCCGGTCATGAAGAGATTAATGCCGCACAGGAGCGACACGATCACCACCGTGGATGTCCACCCGGCAATGATGCCGGCTTCAAAAAACCAGGCAAACATGGCGTAGGCACCAAAGACCACCGCAAGCGCGGAAATGGCCAATCCGCCCCAGAGCGCCAGGCGCAACGGCTTCTCGGAGAAACTGACGATGCCGTGAACCGCAAGGTGCATCATCTTCCAGAATGGGTATTTGGTCTGGCCCAGGGTTCGCGCGTGGCGCTCAAATGGCACTGCCGTCTGCTTGAAGCCCATCCAGCCGAACATGCCCCTGACGAAGCGGTCATGTTCGGGCATATGCTTGAAGGTTTCCAGCGCCTTGCGGCCGACCAGGCGAAAGTCGCCGACGTCGCGCGGAATATCGACCGACGTCATTTTCTCCAGCAGGCGATAGAAAAGACTTGCCGTAAAGCGCTTGAACCAGGATTCGCCGTCGCGCTTGACTCGGCGGGCATAGACGATCTCGAAGCCTTCCTTCCACTTTGCCACCAGATCGAGAACGACCTCCGGCGGGTCCTGCAAGTCGGCATCCATGACGATGACGGCATCGCCCGCAGCGGCATCCATACCGGCGGTAATGGCCATCTGGTGGCCGAAATTGCGGGAAAATTCGATCAGCCGAAAGCGCGGCTCGGCGGCAACCACCTTTCTCAGGTATTCGACACTTCCATCGAGGCTTCCGTCATCGACGAAGATGGCCTCCGTTTCTCCGTCCAACCGGCCGATCAGGCAACTGATCCGCTCGATCAGCCGAGGCAGCACCTGTTCTTCATTGTATATGGGCAGGACCAGCGAGTAGCGAGGCGGTGACCTGTTCACCGTCATTCCAGGGTCGTGGACCACAGACTCTCGCATGCGGTTGAAAATGGAACGCAAGCTACAAAGTTCCAAAGGCACTTAAGAAACTGCTAATTTATCTAATTCTGGAGGGAATACCGGTTCTCGATGAGCACTGGAGGGTGTCGTCGTGAGGTCGGACGTCCACATCGAGGCGTAAACTATCGGTGGCTGCTGGCGCGATCGGCCTGGCGAGAAACAGTCGTTGAGGCATAACGCGTTGACCGCGAGGCCTACTCCCGGACTTGCCGGTTGAAGCGGGCTGCGGGTCACCCTAAGGGTGCGGGCAGACCGCTTTTGACGCATGCCGGACATCGCTCATGGAACACGGTCGGCGAGCGCGGCCGAGTATCCCGCTTGCCGGCCAGCGAGCGTCCTGACCGGCAAGCTATCGTACCGGCCGAGCCTTAGCTGGGCCGGCCGGTACGCTTGCCGGCCTGACGAGGGCCGCCGTCAAGCAGCCGGTCGAATGTTTTGGTTCACCCGGAAGAGGTTGTTTGGGTCGTATTTCTTCTTCAGCGTAGCCAGGCGCTCATAGTTGTCGCCATAAGCCGCCTTGAGCCTTGCATCGCCCTCGTCATCCATCATGAAGTTCAGGTAGGCGCCACCCAGATCGAACGGATGCACGGCCTCCCAGTAGGCCTTGGTCCAGCGCGTCACCGGCCCCGCTTTCTGTGGGTCCGGATCGATCCCGGCGATGACCATCGACCAGGTCGCATCACGGTAATTCCAGGGTGTCTCGTCTTTGCCGACGCGATGGACCGCACCATCGATCGGGTAGAGGTGCATGAGCGATAGCTCGCTCGGCGTCTTCGCCGCCTGCTTGAGATGGGCGTCGATCGCCTCGTCGGACAGCGTCTTGACGAAATCGCCCCGCCAGTACCACTGCATTCCCTTCGGGTAGAGCCCATCGAACATGCTCTGCACCGCGGGATAGGGCATCGTTCCCATCCAGTTGAACCAGGGCGCGGGCAGCGCATCGAGCAGCGGGGCCAGCGCCTCTCTGCCCTTTTCCTCCGGGCCGTTGTAGCAGCACATCAGCAGACACATCCGCTTTCCCCAAAACTCTTCCGGGAAGGGTGCGCTCGAGAGGACGGTCTTGAGCCCGAGAAAGATCCCGAGTTCTTCGGGCGCGTTTGGCAGGAACTCGCGATAATGCTGCATGATGGTGCGGGCGTGGCGCTGATCCCATGCGATCGGCCCCGCAAAGACCATGCTGACCTGGTGGAGCTTGAACACAAAGCTGGTGACGATGCCGAAATTGCCGCCGCCGCCGCGAAGCGCCCAGAACAGGTTGGGGTTCCGCTCCTTGCTGGCGGTGACGAAGCTTCCATCGGCAAGCACGACATCGGCCTCGATCAGATTATCGATGGTCAGGCCATATTTGCGCGTCAGATAGCCATGGCCGCCGCTCAGCGTCAGTCCGGCGACCCCGGTGGTTGAGATGATGCCCGCCGGTACGGCCAGGCCAAAGGCATGGGTGGCATGATCGAGGTCGCCCTGAGTACAGCCCGGGCCTACCCGCGCCGTGCGGGCATCCGGATCGACGCGCACGCCGTTCATCGCCGACAGGTCGATCACCAGACCGTCGTCGCAGCTCCCCAATCCTGGTCCGTTATGGCCGCCGCCACGTACCGCAACCAGCAAATTGTTGTCGCGGCCGAAATTCACCGCTGTGATTACGTCGGCGACGTCGACACAGCGGGCGATGATCAGCGGCCGCTTGTCGATCATGCCGTTGTAGAGCTTGCGGGCCTCGTCATAGCGGGCGTCGCCGGCGCGGATGACTTCGCCTCGCAGGCTTGCTGCGAATTTGGTGATTTCTTCATCGTTCATGACATTCCTCCCTGTTATTGGACCTGTCGGCCGGTCGATGAAACGCTAATCCCGTCCGCTGTTCCCGCAAATGTCACATCGTCCATTTCTGTTGCCCGATCGTTCAGAGTAGGATTAGACCGGATGGATAGTTGCCCGGGCGGCCATATTGCCGGATAGTTCGAGATGCCTGGCGGAAAAACTCGTTGTCAAAGGGAGTAGCCGATCGTTTCCGGAGGTGTAGTGCATGGATGTCCTTTCCGATGTGCTCCGAGCCGTTCGCCTCACCGGTGCGATCTATTTCGACGTCGACGCCAGCTCTCCCTGGGTTGGCGAGTCGCCGGGCACGGCCGACATTGCCGCCGCCGTCATGCCGGAGGCAGAGCACATCATTTCCTTTCATGCCGTGATGTCGGGCTCGTGCTGGGCCGCGCTGGGAGACGATTCGGTGCCGCCGGTGCTCGTCAACGCCGGTGATGTCGTTGTCTTCCCCGGTGGTGTTCCGAACGTGTTGAGCTCCTCGCCGGGGGCGCGGGGCGAACCCAATATGGCGATGTATTATCGGCCGATAGACGAGAGCCTGCCGTTCGCGGTGATCCATGGTGGCGGCGGAGACGAGCGGACCCGGTTCATTTGCGGGTATCTTGGCTGCGATGCACGTCCCTTCAATCCTCTCCTGGCCGCATTGCCGGCCATCCTGTGTGCCCGCAAGCCCGCCGATGGAAGCAGTTGGGTTATCGACCTTTTTCGGCTGGCGCTGGCCGAAGGTGGCAGTGGGCGGGCGGGCTGTGAAACGATACTCGCCAAGCTGAGCGAGCTGATGTTTGTCGAGATCATCCGCCGCCATCTCGAGACCCTCCCCGACGATTCGCGCGGCTGGCTGTCAGGCCTACGGGATCCACATGTCGGCGAGGCGCTTCGGCTCATCCACGCTCGCCCAAGGGAGGAATGGACATTGGACCGGCTCGCCCGCGAAGTGGGGCTCTCGCGCACGGCGTTTGCGAGCCGCTTTACCCACTATGTCGAGGTCTCGCCGATGCACTATCTTGCTCGCTGGCGTCTGCAACTGGCGGGACGTCTGCTCGAACGGCCCGAAATGAGCATCGCGCAAGCGGGTGCCGAGGTCGGCTACGAGTCGGAAGCCGCCTTCAATCGCGCCTTCAAAAAGTTCGTCGGCATTCCACCTGGCACTTGGCGAAAGGGACGGTCGGCGTTGCTCGAGGCTCAGAGATTGCCCGCTGACGTCGTACAATAGGAAAGAACCGGCAGGGGCGTTGACGCTTCAGTCTGCGTGCAGCGTCCCAATGCTCGAAAGCCCCTGGCACAAAGCGGTAGACGATGACCGGCCGCCGCGACGCTTTCGGCGAGGCGTGTCAGGCTTCGCGCCTCAATCCTTCGCGCGCTCGACATAGGCGCCATCGGCCGTCATCACCACCACGCGGGTGCCGGCGCTGATGTGTGGCGGCACCAGGGTACGCACGCCGTTAGACAGCGTTGCCGGCTTGTAGGACGAGGACGCCGTCTGGCCCTTGGTCACCGGCTCGGTCTCGACCACCTCGAAAGTGGCGCGCTGCGGCAGTACCAGCGAGATGGCGATGCTGTTGTATTGCGAGATCTGCACCGGCATGCCTTCCACCAGATAAGGCGCCATGTCGCCGACCACGCTTTCCGGCACCGCGACCTGGTCGTAAGTCTCCGGGTTCATGAAGTGAAAGCCTTCGCCGTCACGGTAGAGGAACGTGTGCTCGCGCTCCTCGACATAGGCGCGCTCGACCTGCTCGGTGGTGCGGTAACGCTCGGAAACCTTTACCCCGTCGGAGATACGCCGCATGTCGAGCTGGGTGACCGGCGTACCCTTGCCAGGATGAATGTTTTCGGCAAAGAGGATCACATAAAGCTTGCCGTCCTTTTCGACGACGTTGCCTTTGCGTAAGGAGCTGGCGATGACCTTCACGGGTTTCCATCCTGATAAAATTTGTTGGCGCAAATCGGCTGGAGAGGCCGTTGCGTGCGGCCTAGCGCATCTTGGCCGCAATCGCCAGCCCTCTGTGCAATTCCCCTGAAGCCGATGACCGCCGCCTCGCCGTGGTGGACGCCGCATGTCCACGCCGACCGCCGGTCGCGGCTGATCCTGCGCAATGCCATTGCCGCCGGGATGCGCGACTGGTTCGCCCGCCGCGACTTCGTCGAGGTGGAGACATCGGCCTTGCAGGTCTCGCCCGGCAATGAAGCGCACCTGTCGGCCTTTGCCACCGAGGCGATCGGGCCGGACGGGCAGCGCCAGCCGCTCTACCTCCACACGTCGCCGGAATTCGCCTGCAAGAAGCTGCTTGCCGCCGGCGAGGAGCGCATCTTCAGCCTCGGGGCTGTCTGGCGCAACCGCGAGCGCGGCCCCTTGCACCATCCTGAGTTCACCATGCTCGAATGGTACCGCGTCGGCGAGACCTATGAGAGCCTGATGCGCGATTGCGCCGAGCTCGTAGCGCTGGCGGCCGAACGGGCCGGAGCGAAGCGTTTTAGCTTCCGCGGCCGTGAAGCCGATCCGTTCGCCGAGCCGGAACGGTTGAGCGTCGCCGAAGCTTTCATGCGCCATGCCGGCATCGATCTGCTGGCGACGGTCGCAGCCGATGGCAGCACCGACCGCGCGGAGTTGCATGCCGCCCTGGTCCAGGCCGGATTGCGGACCGCGCCCGACGACAATTGGGCCGACCTGTTCAGCCGGGTGATGGTCGAAAAAATCGAGCCGGCGCTGGGGCAGGGGCGCAACACCATTCTTTTCGGATATCCGATCTCGGAGGCGGCATTGGCCCGGCCGAGCGCCGACGATCCGCGCACCGCCGAGCGCTTCGAGCTCTATTGCTGCGGCGTCGAACTCGCCAACGCCTTTGGCGAATTGACCGATCCGGCCGAGCAGCGCCTGCGCTTTGCCGCCGAAATGGATGAGAAGCAGCGCGTCTATGGTGAACGCTACCCGATCGACGAGGACTTCCTCGCCGCGCTCGCCATCATGCCGCAGGCGAGCGGCGCCGCGCTCGGCTTCGACCGGCTGGTGATGCTCGCCACCGGCGCGCTCAGGATCGACGACGTGATCTGGACGCCGGTGGCCGCTTCCTGAGGGATTGTCGATCTCGCTCGCCGTTCATCCGCCTGCGGGCTGCGGTCCTGTTTGGGCGCTTGATGCACCCGGTTTGTCCGCTTCTCCCATTGCAGAAGGCGCATCGGGACAATAGATGGTGCAGCAGCGGCTGCCCTATTGCGGGCCGAAAATAACAGGATCATGCGCATGACCGATACGCTCGACGCAGCGAAACTGACCGATCGCGTCGCGGCCCTGGTCGAGGCTGCCAAACGGGCCGGCGCCGATGCCGCCGATGCCGTTGCGGTACGCGGCCGCTCGACCGGCGTGTCGGTGCGGCTTGGCAAGGTCGAAGGCACAGAGGCGTCCGAGAGCGAGGACGTCTCGCTGCGCGTCTTCGTCGGCAAACGCGTGGCGAGCGTTTCGGCAACGGCGGCATCCGACCCCAATATGCTGGCCGAGCGTGCCGTCGCCATGGCCAAGGTGTCGCCCGAAGATCCCTATCAAGGCCTCGCTGACCCGGCCTTGCTGGTCAAGACGCCGCGCGACCTCGATCTGTTCGACGCCACCGAGGTGTCGGCCGATCAATTGAAGGAAGCAGCGCTTGCCGCCGAAGCGGCGGCGCTTGCCGTCAAGGGCGTCACCAATTCGGCCGGCAGTGGCGCCAGTGCCGGGCTCGGCGGCCTGGTGCTCGCTACCTCGCACGGCTTCGTCGGCCATTACCTCGCCTCGCGTTTTTCACGCTCGACCAGCGTGATCGCCGGCGAGGGCACCGGCATGGAGCGCGACTACGAATTCTCCTCGCGCCAGCATTTTTCCGATCTCGACGCGCCGGAAGACATAGGCCGCAAGGCCGGTGAGCGCGCTGTACGCCGCATTGGCGCGCGCAAGGCGGCGACCGGGCCGGTCGACGTGGTGTTCGATCCGCGTGTGGCGCGCGGCATTGCCGGCCACCTTGCCGGTGCCATCAATGGCGCCGCGGTCGCGCGCAAGACCAGCTTTCTCCGCGACATGATGGGCAAGAAGGTGGCTTCGGCCGCAATCACCGTCACCGACGAGCCGCTCCGGCGCCGTGGACAGGCCTCGCGCCCGTTCGACGGCGAAGGCGTCGAGGGCGAAAAACTGTTCATGGTCGACAAGGGCGTGCTCAACCACTGGTTCCTGTCGACTTCGGCGGCTCGGGAACTCGGCCTCGTCACCAATGGGCGCGGCTCGCGCAGCGGCTCGTCGGTCTCGCCGTCGTCGACCAATCTCGCCATCGAGCCCGGGGAAAATACGCCGGAAGAGCTGATCAAGTCGCTCAAGACCGGCTTCTACGTCACCGAAGTGTTCGGCCAGGGCGTCGACATGGTGACGGGCGAATATAGCCGCGGCGCTTCCGGCTTCTGGATCGAAAATGGCGAGCTGGCCTATCCCGTCGCCGAGGTGACCATCGCCTCCAATCTGAAGACGATGTTCCTCAACATGGTTCCGGCAAGCGATCTCGACCGCAATTTCGGCACTGCCGCGCCCACGCTTTTGATCGAAGGAATGACCCTTGCCGGAGCTTGACCCGGCCGTCTCGGCCGGCGCTACTGAAGACCTGCAGCTGCTGCGCGATGCCGCCCGCGCGGCGGGGCTCATCGCCATGCAGTACTTCAACAACAATCCGCAGGTGTGGATGAAGGGCGGCACCTCGCCGGTCAGCGAAGCCGATCACGCCGCCGACAAATATCTGCGCGAGACCTTGCTGGCGGCCCGGCCGGATTATGGCTGGCTGTCGGAGGAAACCGTCGACGACCCGGTAAGGCTCGTCGCGCGCCGCACCTTTGTCGTCGATCCGATCGACGGCACGCGCGGCTTCCTCGAAGGGCTGCCCACATGGTGCGTCAGCGTCGCTGTGGTCGAGAACGGCCGAACGCTTGCCGGCGTGCTCGACTGCCCGGCGAAGGGCGAAATCTATTGGGCGCTGCCCGGCGAGGGCGCGTTCCTGAATGGCAGGCGCATCAGCGTGCGTCCGCCGTCGGAAACGGCCGAAATCGCCGGACCGAAGGCGATGATCGACCTGATGCCGGCGAAATGGCACAAACGGCTGAAGCGCGTGCTCTATATTCCTTCGCTCGCCTACCGGCTGGCGATGATCGCCGGCGGCCAGCTCGATGCCACCTTCGTCAAGGCCAACGCGCATGACTGGGACATCGCCGCGGCCGATCTCATCCTGCGCGAGGCAGGCGGCGCCTTGCTCGATCGGCATGGCCGCGCGCCGCTCTATGCCGGCGAAGTGATCCGTCACGGACCGCTCGCCGCCGGCAGCGGCGAACTCCTCGCCGTGCTCGCCGGCGTCATCGCCGGGCTGGACGATTGACCACTATCAGTAGTTCCAAAGTCGGCGGCTTTGGTCTAGACCTGTCCCAAACTCACGATATGTGAAGGATCGACATGGCCGCTGAAGACGGAAAGAAACAGCTTTTGCACCTGGTGTTCGGCGGCGAACTCAAGAAGCTGGGCGGCACCGAATTCCGCGATCTCGACGCGCTCGATATTGTCGGCATCTATCCGGACTATCAATCGGCGCACGCCGTCTGGAAGGCCAAGGCGCAAGCTAGCGTCGACAATGCCCATATGCGCTATTTCGTCGTTCACCTGCACCGCCTGCTCGACCCCGAAAACAAGGCTGTCGGTTGACATCGATGAACCATGAAGCGGTCAAGCGATCAGCCCCGCGGTCGGCGGTCAGACGTCGCAAGCCGAAGACGTTCTGGCGCAAGATCCGCGAACCGCTGGCGCAGTCGCGATTCGTCAAGAATGCGCTTGCCGCGCTGTTTGCGTATTTCGTCCGCCTTGTCCGCTTGACCAACCGCATGGTTGACGGATCGGCCAAGTTTTCCGGCGGTGCCTATGCGCAGCTCGAGCCTGGCATCATCGCGCTCTGGCACGGCCAGCACCTGCTGACCCCGGCCTACTATCCCAAGGGACGGCCGCTGGTTGCCATGGTATCGCGCAGCGCCGATGCCGAGCTCAACGCGCTGATGGTCGAGAAATTCGGCATCGAGGCGGTGCGCGGCTCTGGCGGGCGCGAAAGCGCAAGGCATCTCGATAAGGGCGGGGCCAAGGCGCTCATCGCCCTCAAAAAGTCGCTCGCCACCGGCAAGAATGTCGCCATGATTGCTGATATTCCCCACGGCACGCCGCGCGATGCGGGGCTCGGCGTCGTCCTTCTGGCGCGGCTGTCCGGCCGGCCGATCCTGCCTGCCGCGATAGCCACCAGCCGCCGCAAGGTGATCGAGGGCAGCTGGGACAAGACGACGATCAACTTGCCCTTCGGCCGCTCCTCGATTGTCGTCGGCACGCCTGTCTTCGTGCCAGCCAACGCCGACGCCGCGGAAATGGAACGCAAGCGCCAGGAGGTCACAGCCTCGCTCAATGCCGCGACCGCCGAGGCCTATCGCCTTGTGGACGGTCCGAAATGAGTATGCGCTGGGCCCGCGCCTTCCTGACGGCCTACCGCTTCGCCGGGGCCGCCGCTTACCCGCTGGTCGGACCTTACGTCGCCTGGCGAACTTCCAGAGGCAAGGAGGACCGCATTCGCCGGCGTGAACGCTACGGCGTCGCCGGACGCGAGCGTCCCGAAGGCCCGGTGATCTGGATCCATGCAGCCAGCGTCGGCGAGACCATCGCCGTCGTGCCGCTGGTCGAGAGCATTCTCGATTACGGCGTCAACATCGTGCTGACGACGGGCACGGTCACCTCGGCGCAGGTCGCCGAAGAACGGCTGGGCGACCGCATCATCCACCAATATGTGCCGCTCGACCTCAAGCCGGCGGTCAGCCGCTTCCTCGACCATTGGCAGCCGGACCTGGCGATCATCGCCGAATCGGAGATCTGGCCGATGACCATCCTGGAACTCGGCGCCCGCCGCGTGCCGCAGGTTCTGGTCAACGGCAGGCTGTCCGACCGCTCCTTCAAGTCCTGGAAGAAGCGCGCCAACATTGCCGAAGCATTGTTCGAAAATCTTGCCCATGTCGTCGCCCAGTCGGATCTCGATGGCGAGCGCTTCCTGTCGCTCGGCGCCCGGCCGGTCACCGTATCCGGCAATCTCAAGGTCGACACCGCGCCGCCGCCGGCCGACGAGCGGGCGTTGGCGGCGCTGAAACGCCAGATCGGCGGTCGCCCGACCTGGGCGGCGACCTCGACCCATGACGGCGAAGAGGCGGTCGCCGCCGAAGTCCACGCCATGCTGCACAAGCGCCACCACGGGCTTTTGACGATCATCGTGCCGCGCCATCCCGATCGCGCCGGGCAGCTGGCCGCCCAGATTTCCGGCATGGGCCTGAAGCTGGCGCAGCGCAGCAAGGGCGACAGGATCACCTCCGACACCGATATTCTGCTCGGCGACACGATCGGCGAGATGGGGCTTTATCTGAGGCTGACGGAAATCGCCTTTGTCGGCCGTTCGCTGACTTCCGAGGGCGGCCAGAACCCGCTGGAGCCAGCCATGCTGGAGACAGCGGTGCTTGCCGGCCGCAACGTCCAGAATTTTCGCGAGGCCTATCAGCGCCTGCTCGATAGCGGCGGCGCCAAGCTGGTGCGCGACCGCGATATGCTGGCCGGCGCCGTTAATTTCCTTTTGACCAACGAGGCGGCCCGCCATGAGATGATGGCGGCGGGTGCGGCGACGGTCGACGAGATGCGCGGTGCGCTGGCGCATACGCTCAGGTCGCTCGAGCCCTATATCCAGCCGCTGGTCGTCAAGTCGCGCCTGAAGGGCGCGAACGGGCGCTGACGTGACCTCGGAAGCGCCACCCTTCTGGTGGGAAGAGCCGGACTGGCGGGTCACGGCGCTGTCGCCGCTCTCCGCCATCTATGCGCTTGTCGCCGGTCGCCGCATGCGGCACGCGCCGCGCGAAAAGGTCGAGGCGCCGGTGCTTTGCGTCGGCAACTTCACCGTCGGCGGCACCGGCAAGACGCCGGTGGCGATCGCATTGGCCGAGCAGGCCCGGCGCATGCAGCTCAATCCGGGTTTCCTGTCGCGCGGCCATGGCGGCTCGTTTGCGCAGCCGCATATCGTCGATCCGCACCATGACGCCGCCAAGCATGTCGGCGACGAGCCGCTGCTTCTGGCCGAACATGCGCCGGTCGCGGTGACGCCGAACCGGGCCGCCGGCGCCAGGCTTCTGCTGGAGAAGCTCGGCTGCGATTTCCTGATCATGGATGACGGTTTTCAGAGCGCGCGCATCCACATCGACTATGCGCTGGTCGTTGTCGATGCGCGCCATGGCATCGGCAATGGCCGCGTCATCCCCGGCGGGCCCCTGCGGGCAAACATCGTCGACCAACTGGTCTTCACCAGCGCCTTGCTGAAGATGGGCGAGGGCACCGCGGCCGACACGGTCGTGCGCCAGGCAGCGCGCGCCGGCAGGCCGATCTTCGAGGCGCACACTGCCCCGAGCAGCAAAGTGACGCTGGCCGGCAGGCGTTTCCTGGCGTTCGCCGGCATTGGCCATCCCGACAGGTTTTTCGACACTGTCCGCGAGGCCGGCGGCGAGCTTGCGCTGACCAAATCGTTTCCTGACCATCATTTCTACAGTGCGGACGAGCTTGCCGAATTGGCGGTGACAGCGCGTAAAGCCGGGCTTGGCCTCATTACCACCGCCAAGGACGCTGCCCGCCTGCGTCACGGCGCGGCGCCGCCGGAATTCCTCGACGGGCTCGATGTGCTGGAGATCGACACCGTCTTCGAGCTCGACCATGTGCCGCAACGCATCATCGACGAGACGCTGGATACCTGGCGGCAGCGCCGGCTTAAAGGCTGACCAGAAGCTTGAGCACCGAGGCAATGCGGGACCGGAATTTGCAGCTTTCCGCCGGTCGAACGTATTTTGTTCTTGCTTTGTGCCGGCAGCTATGCTAGTAATTTAAATATGGTGATGATTCGCCGGTGACCCGCCCTCGAGCCTGAGGCGGGTTTTTTATTTCAAGATAGCCTCTAAGGTTTCGGTGTTGCCGGCCTGACATCGCGGCAGACGGCGCAGGATCGCAACGGGGCGGCTTCCATTTGCGCTGGACTAGCGTCGGCGGCGCAGTTCCGGATGCGCTTCGATCTCGCGGCGCAGCGAGGCAGCGGCGTTCACATAGGGTTCCTGCCTGGCGACACTCCAATATTTGAGCTCGTCGAGCGGGATGCTCTCGCCGGTCACCGCGCAGCGCACGAAGGCGCCGGGGCTGGTCACCTGGAAGTCGCCGTCGAGATAGCGGATGCGGGCTTCCTTGCCGCCGGGTCCTTCGAAACGGTTCATCATGGGGTGGTGCCGAAATTCATGACGATGTCATCGCCACAAATTGCGGCGAGGTCAAGCCGGCAAACTGGATGCCGGCATCTCATTCCTCGGCCGTGATAAACTGCTCGATCTTCTCCGCTGCCAGCCCGGCCTGGACGGCGATGCGCCGGGCGAGTTCGGCGGCGGCGGCGCGCGGGCGCCCCAGCGGCCGGTCGAGCCAGTAGGATATCGGGCTTAGCGCACCGCGCTCGTCTACGGCGACGATGCGGCCCGATTTCAATTGGTCCACCGTCAACGGCGGACGTGCCAGCGCAATACCGAGCCCGTGCGCGGCGGCGTCGAGCACGAGGTTGTAGTCCTCGAAACGGCGGTCGTGCGGCCGCGGCCGATAGTCCATCTCCTGCGCGGCAAACCAGGCGCGCCAGGCCGAAGCGTCGGAATCATTGATCACCGGAAATTCGAGCAGTCGGGCGGGGTCTCCGCGACCGATCTCTCTGGCCAATTCCGGCGAGGCGACAGGGAACACATATTCTTCGAAAAGCTGCACCGAGATCCGGCCCGGAATGCGACCGCGCCCGCAGCGGATCGACAGGTCGATGCCCTCGTCGGCAAGATCGCCCTGGCGGATGTCGACGTCGAGCACGATACGCAGCTTGGACGGGTGGTTCTCCAGCGCCGCCATGCGCGGCATCAGCCACAGCCCGCTGACCGAGGGGATCGAGGTCAGCCGCACCACCGCCGTGCCGCGCGGCTCGACCCAACGGTCCGAATTGCTGGCGATCAGGGCAAAGGCTTCGGTGGTGCGCAGATGCAGCCGGTTGCCCTCGATGGTCAGCGAGACGCCGCGCGCGCCGCGATCGAAGACTTTCAGCCCGAGCCAACCCTCGAGCTTGGCGATCTGCCGGCTGACGGCGCCGTGGGTGATGTTGAGCTTCTCGGCGGCCGCCGAAAAGCTGCCGGTCCGAGCCGCGGCGTCGAAGGCGCGCAGCGTTTCGAGCGGCAGCATCGGGTCTAAGCTGTGATCCATAGTCACAGGTGATCCTCGATTTGTTCGTTTGTCAACCGACCCGCAATAGCGTTTCTCTACTTCATGGCATTGGATCGCGAGGACACCCAAATGAGCGCTTACACCGGCACGTTGAATACGACACAGCGCATGGATGCCACGGCTGCCATCGCGGTGGCGCTGACGGTCGTCGGCTGGGCCTCCGCCTTTCCGGCGATCCGCGCCGGCCTTGCCGCTTTCGGGCCGCTGGAGCTTGGCGCGCTGCGCTTTGCCATCGCCGCGGTTCCGGCGGCGATCTTCCTCGCGGTCAAGCGGCCGGCACTGCCCAGGCTCGATGAACTCTGGCGCTTTGTCTTCGGTGGTGCCGTCTTCGTCGCACTCTACACGGTGATGCTCAATTTCGGCGAGCTGACCGTTTCGGCCGGTGCGGCCGGCTTCATCATCAACGTCAGCCCGATCTTCACCGCCATCATGGCCATGGCGCTGCTCGGCGAACGCTTCTCGGGCCTGGCCTGGGCCGGCACATTCCTGTCCTTCGCCGGTATCGGCATCATCGCCATGGGCGAGGGGCAAGGGCTGCATTTCAACAATGGTGCGCTGCTTGTCCTCGGCTCGGCGCTGTGCTCGGCCGTCAACACCATCGTCCAGAAGCCGCTGTTTGCCCGCCATCACCCGCTGACGATCTCGGCCTCGAACATGGTGCTTGGCGCGCTCTGCCTGTCGCCGTTCCTGCCGAGCGGTCTGGCGCAGGCGGCGGTCGCCGATGCGGCCGGGCTCGGCGCCGTCATCTTTCTCGGCATCGTGCCCAGCCTGATCGCCTATGCCGCATGGGCAACAGCGCTTTCCCGGCTGCCCGCGGCGCGTGCCTCGAACTTCCTCTATCTGGTGTCGCCGATGGCGACGCTGATCGGCTTCTTCTGGCTGGGCGAGGTGCCGACGCTGCTCGGCATCTTCGGCGGCGCGCTGGCGCTGGGCGGCGTCATTGTGGTGAATTTGAAGAGATGAGCAAAGGGTTTGGGGCTGTGCCTGACTCGAAAAGAGCCGCTGTACAGCGGCTCTTTTCGTACCCCCACCCCGCTGCTTCGCAGCGACCCTCCCCACAAGGGCGAGGGTAAGCTCCTCGCGAGGCGTCGGCGGATAGGCTCCCTACCTCCCCCTTGTGGGGAGGTCGGACCGAAGGTCCGGGTGGGGGCTGCGCCCTGCGAGTTTCTCACCGCCGCCCGAACAACCGCTCAATATCCGCCAGCTTGAGTTCGATATAGGTCGGGCGGCCGTGGTTGCAGGTGCCGGAGCCCGGCGTCGCCTCCATCTGGCGCAGCAGCGCGTTCATCTCTTCCGGTTTGAGCAGGCGGCCGGAACGTACCGAGCCGTGGCAGGCCATGGTCGCGGCTATTTTGTCCAGCCGCTCCTTCAGCGTGTCGACCGTGTCGTTGTCGGCGATCTCGTCGGCGAGATCGCGCACCAGCTGCTGGACGTTGGTCTCGCCGAGCATCGACGGCGTCTCGCGCACCGCGACGGCGCCGGGGCCGAAGCGCTCGATGCCGAGGCCGAAGCGGGCCAGCGTCTCGGAGTGTATGGCAAGCCGCTCGGCATCCTCTTCCGGCAGATCGACAATCTCGGGCAACAGCAGCATCTGCGACGGCACCGCGCGTGAGTGGAGGGCGTTCTTCAAGGCCTCGTAGACCAGCCGCTCATGCGCCGCATGCTGGTCGACAATGACAAGCGAATCCCTGGTCTGGGCGACGATATAATTCTCGTGCACTTGTGCGCGCGCCGCGCCCAGCGCCGTGCCGAGCAGCGTTTCCGCCGCTTCGTTTTGCCCGGCGCGCGCATCGGCGCTGTGCAGCGGCCCGGCGTCGAAGGCCGCCTGCTCGTCCTCGCCGAAGCCGTCGCCCATGTCGAGCGGCCGCTGCGGCGAATGGGCAGGATCGAACCCGGAAAAGCCCGATGCCCGATAGGCGGCCTCGTAGCTGCGGTGACCGTTGGCCGGGCCACCATGCGCATAGGATGCGGCGCCTGGCCGGAACGCCGCCATCATGCCGGCGGCCCCGGTGGTGGCGGCGCGGATGCCGGCATTGGCCAGCGCTTCGTGGATAGCGCCGACGATCAGCCCGCGCACCAGCCCCGGGTCGCGGAAGCGCACGTCTGCCTTGGCCGGATGGACATTGACATCGACGATCACCGGATCGAGCGTCAGGAACAGCACGGTGACGGCATGGCGGTCGCGCGGCAGCACGTCAGCGAAGGCGCCGCGAATGGCGCCGGCGATCAGTTTGTCACGCACCGGGCGGCCGTTGACATAAGCGTATTGCTGCAGCGCGTTGGCGCGGGTGAAGGAGGGGACCGAGACATGGCCGGCGAGATGCACGCCGTCCCGCATCGCGTCGATGGCGATCGCATTGTCGGGAAAGTCGGCGCCCATCACCTGTGCCACCCGGCGCAGCCGGCCTTCCGGGCTGTCGTCGGTCGCCGGCAGTTCCAGCGTCGAGCGGTCCGGGCCGGCCAAGGTGAAGCGCACGGCGGGGAAGGCGATGGCGATGCGCTTGACCACGTCGCCGATGGCCGAGCTTTCGGCGCGCTCGCCCTTCATGAATTTGAGCCTTGCGGGCGTGGCGAAGAACAGGTCGCGCACCTCGACCGTGGTGCCGCGATTGGCCGCCGCCGGCCTGACCGCGGAGACGCGGCCGCCGTCGATGCCGATCTCGGCGGCGTTTTCACTGGACGCGGTGCGCGAGCGGATCGACAGCCGCGCCACCGAGCCGATCGACGGCAAGGCCTCGCCGCGGAAGCCGAGCGAGCGGATGTCGTGAATGTCGTCGGCGAGCTTGGAGGTGCAATGGCGCGCAATCGCCAGCGCCAGTTCCTTTTCCGGAATGCCCGAGCCGTCGTCGCTGACGCGGATCAGGTTCAGCCCGCCGCCGGCGGTGACGATCTCGACTCTGGTAGCGCCTGCATCCAGCGCGTTCTCGACCAGTTCCTTGACCACGCTTGCCGGACGCTCGATGACTTCGCCGGCGGCGATCTGGTTGATCATCGTTTCGGAAAGCTGGCGGATGGGCATGGGGCACTATAGGCGGATTCGTGGTCGATGCGGGAGAGGGAGAATAGCGTTGACCGTTGCAAGGCAGTGAGACTGCTCCGTTGCTCCGCCAGAGGGGGGTGCTGTCCGGGTGCTGTCCCGCCACGATATAGAGATAGGAATATTGTTGAAGTGAATGGGCTTGGCCCCCAATTGACTTATTAGAATTAGTCGGACGAAGGCCAAAATCCGAAGCGAATGGCCGTTGGAGGCGACATTTGGACGTCATCCTAGATTACTTGATGGTAAATTTCGCTCGATGGATACAGCGTCGAAAGAGTCGTATTGCGAGAATAATTTGGTTTACTATTTGGACGGTTATTTCGATATTGCTAACAGTTTTTCTATTTTATCTCCTGTATATTCGAAACCTGACCATATAGTTTCGTGTTTCTACCACTGCGCCGCAGGTGCCGCCGCAGGCTTGATCGCGGACACCCTCGATGCGGATCTCGGGGGCACTGTCGCCCAATGCGAGGCGCGAGCGGATCGATAGCGGCGCTGCCGAGCCGATCGACGAAGCCTCGCCTCGAACGGCTTGCGCTTGCGTCGAGTCGTTCTCGAGGAAATCCACGCAGCCGACCGCGGCCGTGCACTTCAAGTCATGAGCTTGGGCAGCGCTGCCGACAGTGCATCGGCGGCAAGGCGGACTTTCATCGGCAGATGACGCGTCTGCAACCACAGGGCATGAACGTCGTAGAGAAACCGGGATTGTTCCGGCAATAGCAGGACAAGCGCGCCCACCTGGATGCGCTGGCGAACCAGCCAGTATGGCAGCCAGGCGAGCCCCATGCCGGCGGCCGCGGCATCGGCGATGGCATCGAGATCGTCGAGCCGTAATCTGCTGACGGGCCTGACCTCTGCCGCGGGCTGGCCGTTGCGCGGAAACAGCCACGGCTGAACGGCACGCCCGGAACGGCGGTAGATGATCGCGTGATGGCTGCCGAGGTCATCGATTTCATGTGGCTCGCCGTGCCGGTCGAGATAGGACGGCGACGCGCAGACGACCATGTGCTGGCGCGCGATGCGACGCGCCATTACCCCGGCCTGGTCCTCCAGGTCGCCCGTTCTAATGGCAAGATCGCAGCCGTCCTCTGCCAGATCGGCGATGGTGTCGCTGAACGACAGGTCAAGTTCCAGCGCCGGATATTGCTGCGCAAGCCCGAACAGGATCGGGGCAACGCAGCGCCGGCCGAAATGCACCGGCATGAGGACACGCAGTTTTCCGCGCGGTTCGGCAAGCTGGTCGGCGGCGAGTGCATCCGCGGCCTCCGCTTCGGCAAGCACCAACCGGCAGCGTTCATAATAGGCGCGCCCGAAATCGGTCAGGCTTTGGCGGCGCGTGGTCCGGTTGATGAGGCGCACGCTCAGGCGCTCCTCGAGAAACCGGACATGCTTGCCGACCATCGGCCCGGACAGATCGAGAGCCGCCGCCGCGGCTGCGAACGAGCCCAGGTCGACGGCTTTGACGAACACGGCCATGCTCGTAAGGCGATCCATATTCAAAACCCACAGTTTCTGCTGCTCTACTCAAGCGGCTATTTATCCGCCTGATGAGCGCTGGCATAGCTGATTCAGTTCAAATATTTTGGAGTTGTGACCGATGGCACGTGTCGTTCGCTTTCATGAGCTCGGTGGTCCCGAGGTCCTGCGCATCGAGAATGTTGACACGCCTGCGCCCGCGAGCGGTGAGATTCAGATCCGCGTCAAGGCGTTGGGTATAAACCGCGCCGAGGCGCTGCTGCGTTCGGGGACCTACATCCAGACCGCGCCGTTGCCTTCCGGTCTTGGGCTCGAGGCGGCGGGTATCGTCGAGATGGTCGGCGAAGGCGTGGACGGGTTTGCGCCTGGCGATGCCGTCAGCATCGTGCCGCCATTATCGATGGCCCGCTGGCCTGCCTATGGTGAGATTGCCACATATCCCGCCGAGCTCGTCGTCAAGCATCCACCATCGCTGAGTTGGGAAGAAGCCGCCGCAGCGTGGATGCAATATCTCACCGCCTACGGTGCGCTGATCGACATTGCCAAACTCGGCAGGGAGGACTTTGTTGTCATCACTGCGGCATCGAGCAGCGTCGGACTGGCGGCGATCCAGATCGCCAACATGGTTGGCGCGACCACGATCGCGGTCACACGGACGTCCGCCAAGAAGCGGGCTTTGCTTGAGTTCGGCGCGGCCCACGTCATCGCCTCGGCAGAGGAGGACCTGGAAGCCAGGCTGAAGCGAATCGCCGGCCCGGACGGCGTGCGCGTGGTGTTCGATGCCGTCGGCGGCCCGATTTTCAAGCCTCTGACGGCGGCGATGGCACCGGGTGGCATTCTCATCGAATATGGCGGCTTGAGCCTCGACCCGACACCCTTTCCACTACCTGCAGTGCTGGCAAAGACACTGACGATGCGCGGTTATCTCGTCCATGAGATCGTGCGCGATCCGGTCCGGCTGCAGGCCGCCAAGGCGTTCATCCTTGACGGACTGAGCTCGGGTTCGCTGAAGCCGGCAATCGCCAGAACCTTTCCGTTCGACCAGATCGTCGAGGCGCACCGCTATCTCGAATCGAACGAGCAATTCGGCAAGATCGTCGTGACCGTTTGACCGGGCATTTATCGGCCTCACGCCTGCGCCGCCAGCCAGTCCCGCACCTTGCGGGCGTTGTCGCTGAGTTCGCGGTTCTTCGACCAGATGACATGAAAGCCCTTGCCGGTCGTCATCGTGTGGCCGGTGACGCGCACCAGCAGCCCTGATGCCAGCAGCCGCTCGGCGAGGTGACCCCAGCCGAGCGCGATGCCTTGCCCTTCCATGACTGCCTGGATCACCAGCGCATAGTCGTTGATGCGCAAGCCGCGTCCGGCATCGGCGATGTCGACACCGGCCGAGGCGAACCATTCGTCCCAGCTCGCGGCCTCGCGAAACGGCTCTTCAAGATGGATAAGGCGGTGCGATTGAAGGTCCGCGACACGCTCCGGCAGCCCGAACCGTGCCACATAACTAACGCCGGCAACGGGGAATATCACCTCATCGGCCAGCGGCAGCGAATGATAATCCGGCCATTCCTTGGGCTCGCCGCCGCGCACGCCGAGCGGGATGTCTTCGGCGATGATGTCGAGATCGCGGTCGGCGGTCTGGATGCGCAGGTCGATGCCCGGCAATTCGTCGCGAAACTGCTGCAGGCGCGGCATCATCCAGAACGAGGCGAAGGCGGTCGAGGCGGCGAGCGTCACATGCGCACCGACGGCGATCTGGCGCAGATCCTCCGCCGACTTGCGAATGTGCGACAGGCCGAGCGAGACGTCGGCATGGAAGCGGTCGCCGGCCTCGGTCAGGCTGACTTGCCGGTGGCGGCGCTGGAAGAGTTTCGCGCCGAGCTGCTCTTCGAGCCCGCGGATCGCATAGGAGACGGCAGCCTGCGTCATGCCGAGCTCGCGCCCGGCGGCGGTAAAGCTCGACAGCCGCCCGGCGGCCTCGAAAACGATCAGGCTGCCGGCTGACGGCAGCAGGTGGCGCAAGCTTCGCATAAGCTGAGCTTATACAAGAGATCAGGATTTTCCAGCGTCACAGCCGCATTTTGTCTGGCTAGATTGGTCACCAACAGGAATATGGAGCCTTCATGAACGCACCGGCCGTTGAAGTGAGCGAACACACCAACCGCCGCAGCGGTGGCCGCCTGGGGCGCAAGGCGCTGCGGGGCGCGCCCATAGCGTCGTTTCCAACCCTGGTCCGCCAGATTCCCGTCTATCAGATGGTTCCGGACGAGGCGGTTGAGCTGATCCACCAGGAGTCGCTCTCCATCCTCGAAGAAGTGGGATGCGAGTTCCGCGACGATGAGGCGATCGCAATGTGGAAGGCGGCGGGCGCCGATGTCTCGGAGACAAGGGTCCGGATCGACCGCGCCCTGCTGATGGAGCTCATCTCGAAGGTCCCGTCGGAGTTCACGCTCAATGCGAGGAATCCCCAGCGTTCCGTACGTGTGGGTGGAAACAACTCCGTCTTCGTGCCGATGTACGGGGCGCCTTACGTGCGCGACCTCGACAACAACAGGCGCTACGGCACACTCGCCGACCTCAACAATTTCCACAAGCTCGCCTACATGGCGCCGGCGCTGCATTCGTCGAGCTCGATCATCTGCGAGCCGATGGAAATCGCGGTGCCGAAACGTCACCTCCACATCATCCATTCGGCGCTGAAGCACTCCGACAAGCCGTTCATGGGCATCGTGACCTCCAAGGATCGAGCCGAAGACACGATGGCGATGGCAGGCATCGTGTTCGGCGAGGACTATGTCCGCGACAACCCGGTCCTGGTGTCGATCACCAACTGCAATTCGCCGCTGGTGTGGGACGCCACCATGCTGGACGCGATGAAAGTCTATGCGCGCCACAACCAGCCGCTGATCCTCGCCCCCTTCGCCCTTTGCGGCGCCTCGACTTCGGCCTCTGCCGTCGGTGCGGTCGCGCAGGTCAATGCCGAAGCGCTGGCGGGCGTCGCGTTCACACAGCTCCTGCGTCCGGGTTCGCCGCAGATCTACGGACAGTTCATGGTGACGGTCGACATGAAGACCGGCGCTCCCATGGGCGGCACGCCGGAGGCGGCCCAGATGATGTATCTCATGGGCGCGCTGGCGCGGAAGTATCGTCTGCCGTGGCGCACGTCCGGTTTCCATGTCGGCTCGAAGCTGAACGACGCCCAGGCGGGCTACGAGGCGAACATGCTGATGCATGCCGCCATCCTTGCCGGCGCCAACTACATCTGGCACTCTGCCGGTTGGCTCGAGGCCGGCCTGACCTGCGGCTATTCGAAATTTGCCACCGACTGCGAGCAGCTTGTCGGCTGGTACAAATATGCTGGCGGGCTGCCATTCGACGATTTCAAGGAGGCTATGGCGGCTATCCGCGAGGTCGGACCACAGGGCCATTTCCTCGGCACCCAGCACACGCTTGAACATTTCGAGTCCGCCTTCTTCATACCGAGCATCATGGACTTCAATTCGTTCGAACAGTGGAAGGCGGAAGGAGCAAAGGACCACGACACCCGCGGCCGCGAGAAAGCGCGCAACATGCTCGCCGATTATGAGGAGCCGAAGCTCGATGAGGACATCGCCGATGGTCTCAAAGATTTGATTGCGCGGCGCGAGGAGAAACTGCCGGACAGCGTTAGTTGATCACGGGCGAAGACCCGATGCGAACCATAAGGGAGGAAAAAATGACACTCTTCAGAAGCAACGGCGATCGCGTACCGAGCGCCATCGAAGCAATGGCCAGCGAGGCGCGCGCCGGTCGCGTCGACCGGCGGGAGTTTCTGGCCCTGGCAAGCGCTTTCGGCGCATCGACGGCCCTTGCCTACGGCATGATTGGACTTGCCGTGCCGGAGCGGGCTTTGGCTGAAGAGCCGAAGAAAGGCGGAACGCTGCACGTTTCGATGTCGGTGAAGGCGCAAAAGGACACGCGCACCTACGACTGGGTGGAACTTGCGAACATTTCACGCTGCTGGCTCGAGCCGCTTGTCCGCTACACTCGCCAGTTCACATTCGAGCCGGTTCTGCTCGAAGGCTGGGAGGTCAACGACGACGCCACCGAATACGTGCTGCATGTGCGCAAGGGCATCGCCTGGAACAACGGCGATGCTTTCAACGCCGATGACGTGGCCTACAATCTGACGCGCTGGTGCGAGAAGGCTGCCGCCGGCAATTCGATGGCCGCGCGCGTCGGTGCGCTGATCGATGCAAAGACCGGCAAGGCCAGGGAAGGGGCGATCACCAAGGTCGACGACAACACGGTGAAGCTGAAGCTGAACGAACCGGACATCTCGCTGATCCCGAACTTCACCGACTATCCGGCGCTGGTGGTCCATCGCAACTTCGACGCCGACGGCGCCAATCCGATTGAGAAGCCGATTGGCACCGGGCCGTTCGAACTGGTGTCTTATGCGGTCGGCCAGAAAGCGGTCGTCAAGCGTCGTGAGAATGGCAAATGGTGGGGCGGTGAAGCGCTTCTCGACGGCGTCGAATTCATCGACTACGGAACCGATTTCAACGCCTCGATAAATGCATTCGACTCCGGCGAAATCGACCTCAACTTCGAGACGCCGGCCGACTTCATAGACATCCTCGACAAGATGGGGCTGGTCAAATCGGAGGTCGCGACAGCGACCACGCTCGTCGCCCGGACCAACATCACGAACAAGCCCTATGACGACAAGCGGGTTCGCAACGCCCTCCAGATGGCCGTCGACAACAAAGCGGTGCTCGAACTTGGCTACGCCGGGCGAGGCACTGTTGGTGAAAACCACCACGTCAGCCCGATTCATCCGGAATACTACGCGCTGCCCAAGAAGACACGCGACGCCGCGGGCGCCAGGAAGCTTATGGCCGATGCCGGGCAGGACGACTTCGAGCATGAACTGATCACCGTCGAGGACGATTGGCAAAAGAACACCGGCGACGCTATTGCCGGCCAGTTGCGCGATGCCGGGATCAAGGTGAAGCGCACCGTGCTGCCGGGGTCGACCTTCTGGAACGACTGGACGAAATACCCCTATTCGATGACCATCTGGTACATGCGCCCGCTTGGCGTACAGGTGTTGGCGCTCGGCTATCGCACCGGCGAGGCCTGGAACGAAACCGGCTACTCGAACCCTGATTTCGACGCCAAGCTCAAGCAGGCTCTTTCGCTCATCGACGTGGAAAAGCGCCGCGAGGTCATGAAGGACATCGAGCAGATCCTGCAGGATTCGGGCGTCATCATTCAGCCGTTTTGGCAGAAGCTGTTCAGCCACATGAATGAGAAGGTGAAGAACTACGGTGTCCACCAAACCTTCGAGATGGATCTCCAGGATGTCTGGCTGAACGCCTGAGTTGCCAGCAGACGAGACGTTGCAGGATTTCATGGACCGCAAGAAAGCCGACGGGCAAGATGCGTGGTACTGATAGCTTCCGTCAGTGAACAATCGGGGACACCCATGAAACTGCCACTTTTTGTTGCCGCGCTTTCGATGGCAGTGCCGGCGGCCGCGTTTGCCGGCCCTGCTGCCAACGCCGTGAAGTTCTTTTATGTCCCGTCGGTCAAATTCGAGGCCGATGCGCAATATCGCGACCGCTTCACCGCACCGGTGACGAAACTGTTCGAACTGAACGACAATGCCGCAAAGAACCATCCGGATGAAGTTCCCTGCATCGACTTCGCCCCTGGTCTCGATGCGCAGGACTATGACGAGAAGACCGTGGCCAAGACGCTGACGCTGGCCGAAACGCTGGATGGCGACAGCGCCGAGGTGACGGCGACGTTCAACCTTTTTCCGGAAGGCGATGATTCCAAACGCGAAATGGTCTGGTCGTTGAAGAAGATCGACGGCCATTGGAAGATCGCCGACATCACCTCGAAGACCAGCGGCTGGACCCTGAGTGCGCTCGAATGCCTTGCCGGGCAGTCGCCGGAGTGATGCCGTGCTCCGCTGCCGTCCCTGGGTTCTGGCGACTGCGTGCCTGCTGGCCGGATTGAGCAGCGCCGCCGCTCAGGGCCTGTTCGGCGCGCCGCCCGCAAACGCGCCGGCCGACAGTGCGGCACCTCCGCCGGCAGTTTCGCCGCCGGCAGAAGACGCGCCGGCCGCAGCCGTGCAGCCGGGCTCGCCGACCGCGGTGGTGAAGCCGTTCTACGAGCATGCCGGGCTCGAGGTCGATCCGGCTCAGCGGGGCCATTTCACCGACCCGGCAAAGTCGGTGCTCGACAAGAGCGATGCGCTCCGCAAGTCGGGGCAGGGCGAGTGCCTCGATCCCAACATGGCACTCGACAATTCCGAATACGACAAGGCGGAGATCGACAACAGCCTGAAGACCATCGAAGCGATCAAAGGCGACGAGGCCAAGGTCGTCGTCGCCTTCGTCGTCGCCGGCAACCCGCACCGGCTGGAGTGGAAATTCAGGAAAGTCGATGGCGACTGGAAGATATCCGACCTTCTCTCGGTGACCGGCGAATGGGCGCTCAGCCAATACCAGTGCGAGTGAGAACGGAACCGATGAAGATCACCAACATCCGCGTCACCCACGTCAACGTCCCGCTCGATGCTCCGTTCTGGTGGACGGCTGGTCTCTACGGCGGCGCCTCGAAATCGATCATCGAGGTCGAGACGGACGAAGGCGTGGTCGGACTGGGCGAGGCGCCATGGTGGCATTTCGGCGAGGTGATCAAGGCCGAGATCGCGCCGGCGCTGATTGGCGCCGATCCGCTCGACATCGCCGACTGCGAGGCGCGCTGTGTGCCGCCCTGGCAGATCACCGCCAACACCGGCGAGAACGCAGCCACGGTGGCGTTCGGCGCCGTCGAACTGGCGCTGTGGGATATAAGAGGCAAGGTCTTCGGCATGCCGCTCTACAAGCTGCTCGGCGGCGCGGTGCGCAAGGACATTCCGTTTTCGGAATATTTCGCCTTTCGCCCCGCTAAAGGCGGAGCCGGCGGCGAGATGACCGCCGAAGCGATCGTCGACTACTGTCTCGGCATGCGAGAACAGCACGGCTCGACGATCTTCGAGGGCAAGCTGATCATGGGCGATCCCGAGCTCGAGATCAGGACAGTGCGCATGCTGCGCGAGGCGCTTGGCGATAAAGCGCAGATCAAACTCGATTCCAACATGCAGTGGTCGCTGACCACAGCGCGCTGGGTGCTGCGCGAGATCGAGCCGTTCAACATCCGCAATTACGAGGATCCGGTCGCGACCTTCGACGAGATGGCTGCGCTGCGCCAGCATTCGCGCATTCCGTTCTCCACCCACATCCCGGATATCAGACGGGCAGTCGCGCTCGGTGCGCCGGATTACTTCGTCTGCAATTTCGCAGCACTCGGCGGATTGTCCAAAACTCTGAAATTCATCGCCGCCTGTGAGGCGATGGGCAAGGGGTTCTGGTGCTATTCGAACGATCTCGGCATCATGACATCGGCTTATCTGCACGTCGTAGCGGCGACGCCGTGGATCACGGAAGCGTCGCAGTCGCTGTTTCGCTGGCAGATCGGCGACGTCATCAAGGATGGCCCATTCCGTCAGATCGCCAACACGGTGCGTGTGCCGGAGGGTGACGGGCTGGGCGTCGAACTCGATCCGGCGGCAATGAAACGCTGGTCAGCGCACTTTGCCGAACACGGGCCGATGCACCATTTCAGCGACCCGAACAACCCCAGCCGCTACCGGCGGCTGCCGCTCAACTGATGCGAAGTGCACGTGACCGATCGATGAGAAGAGGTCCTGTCGTGGTTGCTTTATTCGCGGCGGTTTGCGTCCTGGCCTGCGCTGTCACCTGGGAGGCAGGAAGCCGCGCGGTGGCCCGCGTGCCTCAGCAAAGCTTCACGCTGCCTGTGGGGTTACCGGTGGAGCGCATCGTTCTGAAGCAGGAGGGCGCGCCCGACCTTGCCGGTTGGGTGGCGGATCGGCAGGACAGTTGCGGAACAATCGTGCTGTTACACGGACGCGGTTCAAACAAGCTGGCCATGGTTCCAAGAGCGAAGCTGCTTTTCGAAAGCGGCTACTCGATCGTGCTGTTCGATCTGTCGGGACATGGCGAAAGCGGCGGCGATATCAGAGGCTTTGGTTACATCGAACGGCAGGACGCCAGCCGCATCCTCGCCTTTGCGCGGCAACGCTTCGCCGGTCGCAAGGTGGCGGCCATCGGCTCGTCGCTCGGTGCGGCTGCTTTTGTATTTGGCGCTCAGCAGGAGCATGCCGATGCCTATGTCCTGGAGCAGATCTACGCGACTTTGCTGGAAACCACGGCGTTGCGAGCGCCCTTGCCTATGTTGCGCGACGTACAGGCGACCATCCTCTTGGCGCAGATGCAGCTCCGCCTTGGCTTCGGGGTAGATGATGTCAGGCCGGTCGATCGCATCGGCGAGATTCATCGGCCGATATTGCTGCTAGCAGGCAATTCGGATCCGTTTGTCGCTCGCAGCCAGACACTGGCGTTGAAAGATGCGGCAGGCGCTGACGCAAAGCTGGTCTGGTTCGACGGCGCGCGGCACGTTGATCTCTATCGCTATGACCAACAGCGGTACCGCGACGCCGTGATGCCTTTCCTGGGGACCAACCTGTGCCGGACCGGGATCAGGTGAGCCGCTCCGTCCGATTAGCCGCGCCCGCGATAGGGGGCGACGCCGGTGTCGGGCAGCCACACACCTTCCGGCGGCGCGCCGGTTTGCCAGAACACGTCGATCGGAATGCCGCCGCGCGGATACCAATAGCCGCCGATGCGCAACCACAATGGCTTGGTCGCGGCGATGATGCGGCGCCCGATCATGACGGTGCATTCTTCGTGGAAGGCGCCATGGTTGCGAAACGAGGTCATGAACAGCTTGAGCGACTTCGATTCCACCAGCAGCGCATCGGGTGCGTACTCGATGACGATATGGGCGAAGTCCGGCTGGCCGGTGACCGGGCAGAGCGAAGTGAATTCCGGGCAGGTGAAGCGAACGATGGCCGGCGGGCCGTCGCCGCGCGAAAACGGCACGGTTTCCAGGACTGCCGCTTCAGGGCTCTGTGGCGCCTCGACGTTGGTGCCGAGCTGGGTGAGGTTTTTCGTATCGGTCATGAGCAGGTTCCTTGCTGCATGTCGCCCAAAACTGCGCAGCGATTTTGGGACAGCGACATGCGTAAAAACAGAAATTTGCCGCTCATTAGCACAATTTGAAACAGCAGGAAGATGATGACTAGCAACGACCCGCTCCTCCAGCCCTATCAGCTCAAGCATCTGACGCTGAAGAACCGGGTGATGTCGACCAGCCATGAGCCGGCCTATTCCGAGGACGGCATGCCGAAGGAACGCTATCGGCTCTACCATGCCGAAAAGGCCAAGGGCGGCATGGCGCTGACCATGACCGCCGGTTCGGCGATCGTCTCGCGCGACAGCCCGGCCGCTTTTGGCAATCTGCATGTCTATGACGACCGCATCGTGCCGTGGCTCGCCGAGCTTACCGATGCCTGCCACGAGCACGATTGCAAGGTGATGATACAGATCACCCATCTCGGCCGCCGCACCGGTTGGAACAAGGCCGACTGGCTGCCCGTCCTGTCGGCTTCGCCGGTGCGCGAACCGGCCCATCGCGCCTTTCCCAAGACTATCGAGGACTGGGATATCGAGCGCATCGTCGCCGACTATGCGGCGGCCGCGCAGCGCTGCCAGGCTGCCGGCCTCGACGGCATCGAGTTCGAAGCCTACGGCCATCTGATGGACGGTTTCTGGTCGCCGGCCACCAACCAGCGCGACGACGATTTCGGCGGCTCGCTCGACAACCGGCTGCGCTTCACCGGAATGGTGCTCGACGCAGTGCGTGCCGCGGTCGGCGAAAAGTTCGTCGTCGGCATCCGCATGGTCGCCGACGAGGATTTCGAGAAAGGCCTGTCGAAACAGGAGGGCGTCGAAATCGCCAGGCGGCTGGCCGGCTCCGGCAAGGTCGATTTCCTCAACATCATCCGTGGCTCGATCGAGACCGATGCGGCGCTGACCAAGGTCATCCCGGTGACCGGCATGCGCTCGTCACCGCATCTCGACTTCGCAGGGGAGGTGAGAGCGGCGACGAAATTCCCGACCTTCCATGCGGCGCGGATTTCCGACGTCGCCACCGCGCGTCACGCCATCGCCACCGGCAAGCTCGACATGGTCGGCATGACGCGCGCCCACATTGCCGACCCGCATATCGTCAAAAAAGTGATGGAAGGCCGCGAGCACGAGATCCGCCCTTGCGTCGGCGCCACCTATTGCCTCGACCGCATTTATGAGGGCGGCGAGGCGCTGTGTATCCACAATGCGGCGACGGGCCGCGAGGCTGATATCCCGCATATTATTCCGAAAACCGAGGGACCGAAGCGGAAGGTGGTCGTCGTCGGCGCCGGCGCCGGCGGGCTGGAGGCAGCGCGCGTCGCCGCCGAGCGCGGGCACCAGGTGACGGTGCTGGAAGCATCGAGCCAGGCCGGCGGCCAGGTGCGGCTGGCAACGCAAAACCCGCGCCGCAAGGAATTGATCGGCATCATCGACTGGCGCCTGGCCGAACTCGACCGGCTGGGCGTCGAGATCCGCTACGACAAATGGGCGGAGACGGACGACGTGCTGGCGCTGTCGCCGGACGTGGTGGTGGTCGCCACCGGCGGCCTGCCGCAGAACCCGCCTCTGACGGCGGGCGACGATCTCGTCACCTCGAGCTGGGACATCATGGCCGGCAGCGTCAAGCCGGCCGAGAACGTGCTGCTCTATGACGACAACGGCGGCCACCAGGGCATGGGTGCCGCCGAACTGATCGCCAATAGCGGCGCCAGGCTGGAGCTGGTTTCACCAGAGCGCTTCTTCGCCCCGGAAATGGGCGGCATGAATCATGTGCCCTACATGCGCGCCTTCCAGGAAAAGGGGGTCACGGTGACCATCAACACACGGCTACGTTCTGTGCGGCGCGAAGGCAACCAGCTGATCGCCGAGCTCGCCTCCGACTTCGCCGATGGCTGGCGCGGCGAGCGGCGCGTCGACCAGGTGGTGGTCGAGCACGGCACGCTGCCGCTCGACGATCTCTACCTGGCGCTGAAGCCGCTGTCGAAGAACGCCGGCGCGATCGATTACGAAAAACTGGTCAATGGCGGCGACATCTTTCCGGTGCGCAATCCGCAAGGCGGTTTCGTCGTCTTTCGCATCGGCGATGCAGTAGCCTCGCGCAACATCCACGCCGCAATCTATGACGGCATCAGGTTCGGCTTGCGGATCTGAGGAATATTTTGGATTGATTGGTGGCGCGCAGCCGAACCTCCGTACGGAGAGCCACCACGGTACTTTGGTCCGGTCTGCGCGCCGCGCACGCCGCCGGCTATCGCCGGGCACCGTACGATCTTGCGATTGCGGCAGGACGTTCAAAACATCCTGGCGGTGGCCATGCAGAACACGGTGATAACCAGCAGGCCGCCAGCGATGCGTTCGCCTTTTGTCATCTTGGCGCGCAATTGGGTTTGCTTCACCGCATCAGCGCCGGCCAACTGCCTGCTGGCGGAACCCACCAGCGCGCCCTGAACCCCGGCGGCGATTAACGCCGTCAAGATGCCCAGCGCCAAGACCTTCTCCATCGAGCCGAAAGAGTCGTTGTGGAAGAAATACCACAGCAGCAAGCCCGTGAGGAAAACCACGCCGGCTGCGCCCATTTGCGGCCGGAAGAAACGTTCCGCCCTGATCTCCGGTTCGCGGGCGACCGCGATGGTGGTGCCGGCCCAGAACACGCCCGCCATGACGTGAAGGCCGAGGACGATGATGTAGACATATTGCATGACCGCATTTCCTCTCTTGCCCACCGCTAGGCATATTGATAGATATCAAATGATTAGATGTCAACGCATAAGCTCGAGCCGGTTCCATAGGCTTTGCCCTTGTTCTAGTGTCGGATCATGACGCCCTTTGACCGCCCGCCGATCGGGATGAATCTCGCGCGCACCGCCAAGCTGGTTGCGCAGGCTTTCGACGCTGCCTTGGTCGAGGCAGGCGGCACGCTGCCGGTCTGGGTCACGTTGCTGTCGGTCAAGTCGCGGGAGCTGGCCAACCAACGCGAGCTCGCCGGCATGATCGGCATCCGGGGCGCAACGCTGACCCACCACCTCAACGCCATGGAGACGCAAGGCCTGCTGATGCGCCGCCGCGATCCCGAGAACCGCCGGGTTCACCAGGTGGAGCTGACCCAAGCCGGAGAAGCGCTGTTCCTGAAATTGCGCACCGCCGCGTTAGCCTTCGACAAGCGGCTGCGGAAAGGACTGTCCGACGACAGGCTGGCGGAGTTTGCACAGGTGCTGGCCGCGTTGCGGGCCAATGTCGAGGGTTAGAAATTAGGCTAGGAAACGGATCTACGCCCGGCAGCCCTGCAGCACTGTCAGCCTGGCCTTCTTGGGCGTTCGCGCCACCAGCCATTCGCGCACGCTGTCCGGCGGCATCGGGAAAGCGATGGAATAGCCTTGCACCTGGTCGCAGCCGATCTTCATCAGCGAGTCGAGCTCGGCTTCGGTTTCGGCGCCCTCGGCGACGATCGAGATGCCGAGACCGCGGGCGAGCTCGGTGAGGGCACGCACGATCTTGGTGTTGCCGCTGTTCTCGTTGATGTTCTGGACGAAACGGCGGTCGATCTTGAGCCGATCGATCTCGTTTGGATTGACATGGCTGAGCGATGCGTAGCCGGTGCCGAAATCATCGAGCTCAAGATGGATGCCGGCGGCGCGGATGTGCCGCAGCTTTGCCGCGATACCGGTCTTCTCGTCGTCGAGAATGACGGATTCGACGATCTCCAGCGATAGTTTGTGCGCTGGCAGGCCAGCCCTCTCCAGCATGTCTAACAGGAAGACTTCGAAATCTGTCTCGCGCAGCTCCGAGCCGGATACATTGACGGCGATCCGTCCGAAGGCGATGCCTGCGCGGTTCCATTCGGCTGCTTCGTTGATCGCCTTGGCAATGACGATGCGGCCGATCTCGGACATCAAGCCGCATTTTTCCGCGATCGGAAATGAACTCGCCCGGCGCGATCATGCCGCGCTCGGCGTGTCTCCAGCGAACCAGAGCCTCGATGCCGCTGATGGCGCCGTTCGACAGCGACACCTGCGGCTGGAAATAGACTTCGAACGCCTTCTCGGAGATGGCGGTCCTGATGTCGAGCTCGAGCTGCTTGCGATAATCGAGTTCGCGTCTCAGCTCCTCGGAGAAGAACGACAAGCTGCCGCCGCCCTGCTTCTTGGCGGAATACAGCGCCAGATCGGCATGGACGAGCAGGTCCTGAGCATTGTCGGCATCGATCGGGTAGACCGCAATCCCGGCACTTACGCCCGGATGGATCGTCGTGCCTCGAAAGACGATCGGCTTGTTGAGCTTGGTCAGGATGCGCCAGGCGACGGTATCTATGTCCTCGGTGCTGCCGGCACCGTTGAGAATCATGACGAATTCATCGCCGCCGAGCCGCACGTTGAGATCCGACGTACGGCACGAATCACGCATGCGCTGCGCAGCCGCCACCAGCACATAATCGCCGGCGGCGTGGCCGAACGTGTCGTTGATCTGCTTGAACCGGTCGAGATCGAACTGCACCACGGCAACCCGTTCACGCCGTCGCTGCGCGGCATTGATCAGCGTATCGAAATGCTCGGTCAGGAAGGTGCGGTTGTGCAGGCCGGTCAGCCCGTCATGCACGGCGATAAAGGCCATGGAATTGCGCGCATCGACCAGCTCGCGCGTCCTGCGCAGGATGGCATTCGACATTGGCCTGAAAATGAAAAGCGCCACCAGCACGATGACGCCGATGGTCGAGTAGAACAATGTGCGGTTAAGATCGAGAAGTGTTTCGGATCGCTGGTCTGCAAAGGCGCTGATGCGCTGGCCAAGTGCGGCATAGCCCGACAATGTTGCGTTGGCAACGGAAGCGTTCAGGTTGACGCGCTCCTCTCCGCCTTTGTAGCCACCATTGCCGGCCATGTTGAGCCGCGATTCGAATGACGAGATCAGGCGTTCGCCGTTGGCGATAAGCCCGACCGAGAAATAGTCGAGATGGTACGGCTTGGCGAAAAGCACGCTCTCGATCGATTTCGGATCGAACCTTGCCGGCGACGCCGGATCGGCGGCGGTCCGTTCGAGCAGCAGATCGTAGTTCTTCTCGAACTCCACCGTCGCTTGCTTGAGCGCGCTAACCAGGGCCGGCTGCTGGTCGCGTGAAGCGCTGCCTGTCGCGCCGGCGAGGAAGACGATGCGCTGCGACAGGGCTTTCTGTGTGCTGACGATATCGAGCAGCGCCTGATTGTGCCGTTGGGTAGACATCACCTGTTGCAGCAGGATGAAGGAGGCCACGACCATGGCGGCTATGATCAACAGAGCCAGCCAGTAGCCGGATTTGATCAGGAGTATGAGCCTGCCTGAAACGGCGTGCACCGGCTGCTGCGACATTTTCTGAGGCGGCCCTCTCGCCAACGAATTCTTGTGCGACAACCTTTGGCTTCAAAGTGTTAACAGGTTTGGGACGGCAGCAGGCCGGCGGCGGCGACCGCGGCGGGAAACCCGCAAAGTGGTTATTGCAATCTTTCGCGGCGCCTCCGCATTTGAACATCGTGGCCTCTGCCGTGCCATTGCCGCCACCGAAGCGGTCGCTTTTGCGATGGATTTTTCGTCCGCGCGGCGCGACAGTCCTCGTCGATCTCAACAGGGCCTGATCATGACCGAAGCATTCCTTTCCCACATCGACAGCGAGCTTGAAGGACTGAAATCGGCCGGCCTTTACAAATCCGAACGGGTGATAACCTCGACCCAATCGGCCGAGATCGAGGTCGGCGGCGAGAAGGTGCTGAATTTCTGCGCCAATAATTATCTCGGCCTCGCCGACAGCGCCGAACTGCGGAAAGCGGCCAAGCAGGCGCTTGACCGCTACGGCTACGGTATGGCGTCGGTGCGCTTTATCTGCGGCACGCAGGAAGAACACAAGCAGCTCGAGGCGACGATTTCTGGCTTCCTCGGCATGGAGGATACGATCCTCTACGGCTCCTGCTTCGACGCCAATGGCGGCCTGTTCGAGACGCTGCTCGGCGAGGAGGATGCGGTCATCTCCGATGCGCTGAACCACGCTTCGATCATCGACGGCGTGCGGCTGTCGAAGGCAAAGCGCTTCCGCTACGCCAACAACGACATGGCCGATCTGGAGGCGCGGTTGAAAGAGGCGCGCGACTGCCGGTTCCGGCTGATCGCCACCGACGGCGTGTTCTCTATGGATGGCATCATCGCCAATCTGAAGGGCGTCTGCGACCTCGCCGACAAATACGATGCGATGGTGATGGTCGACGACAGCCATGCAGTTGGTTTCGTCGGCAGGAATGGCCGCGGCTCGGCCGAACATTGCGGCGTCGAGGGCAGGGTGGACATCATCACCGGCACACTTGGCAAGGCGTTGGGTGGCGCGTCGGGCGGCTACACTTCGGGCAGGAAGCAGGTAGTCGACTGGCTGCGCCAGCGCTCGCGCCCCTATCTGTTCTCCAACACGCTGATGCCGGCGATCGCCGGCGCCTCGATTCGGGTGTTCGAACTGGTCCGCAATGGCGATGCGTTGCGTCAGCGCCTATATGCCAACGCAGCGCGGTTTCGCTCCGAGATGGGCAGGCTCGGCTTTACACTGGCCGGCGCCGACCATCCGATCATCCCGGTGATGCTGGGCGACGCGACGCTGGCGCAGGAAATGGCGGCGCGGATGCTGAAGCGCGGTATCTATGTCATCGGCTTCTCTTTCCCGGTGGTGCCGAAGGGCCAGGCGCGCATCCGCACGCAGATGTCGGCCGCCCATTCCGGCGCTGACATCGATCGTGCGGTTGAGGCGTTCGCCGCAGTCGGTCGCGAACTCGGCGTGATTTCCTGAGCGGCCGGGACCGAAAAGCGATTCCGGATCAAGAGATTCAAGCGACTAAGGTTCTGGGGACAAAAGAATGTCAAACATGATGAAGGCGCTGGTCAAGGCCAAGGCCGAGCCGGGCATCTGGATGGAAGAAGTGCCGGTGCCGGAAATCGGCCCAAACGATGTTCTGATCAAGATCAGGAAGACCGCGATCTGCGGCACCGACGTCCACATTTATAATTGGGACCAGTGGGCGCAGAAGACCGTGCCGGTGCCGATGGTGACCGGTCACGAGTTTGTCGGCACCGTCGCCGATTTCGGCGCGGCGGTGACCGAGTACAAGATCGGTCAGCGTGTTTCGGGCGAGGGCCATATAGTCTGCGGCCATTGCCGCAACTGCCGGGCGGGCAGGGGGCATCTGTGCCGCAACACGCTCGGCGTCGGCGTCAACCGGCCGGGCGCCTTTGGCGAATACCTTGCGATTCCACAGCACAACGTCGTGCCGATCCCCGACGACGTGCCGGACGAGATCGCGGCAATCTTCGATCCCTTAGGCAATGCCGTTCACACGGCATTGTCCTTTGACTTGGTTGGCGAGGACGTGCTGGTCACCGGCGCTGGGCCGATCGGCATCATGGGCGCACTGGTGGCGCAGTGCGTCGGCGCGCGAAAAGTGGTCATCACCGACATCAACCCGGTGCGCCTGGCACTGGCGAAAAAGCTCGGCGTCCAGCATGTCGTCGATGCGTCGAAGGAAAAGCTGCGCGACGTGATGCCGGCGCTCGGCATGGCCGAGGGTTTTGACGTCGGCCTCGAAATGTCGGGTGCCGCGCCGGCCTTCCGCGACATGATCGACACCATGAACAATGGCGGCAAGATTGCCATTCTCGGCATCGCGCCGACCGGCTTCGAGATCGACTGGAACAAGGTCATCTTCAAGATGCTGCATCTGAAAGGCATCTACGGCCGCGAGATGTTCGAGACCTGGTACAAGATGATCGCGCTGGTGCAAGGCCCGCTCGATGTCAGCGGCCTGATCACGCATCGCATCGGCATTGACGACTATATTTCCGGCTTCGAGGCGATGAAGAGCGGCAATTCCGGCAAGGTGGTGATGGATTGGTAGCGCCACGCCCATTGCTGTCATGTAGGGACCGAGATGGCGGATAACGAGCACGGACGTATCATTGCTTCGCAGGCAAGGATCGCATTGCAGCCTGCTGGATTTCGGCGGAAGGGTCAGTCGCGAACCTGGATTGCCGACCGTGGCTTCTGGCTAAGTGTTGTCGAGTTCCAACCCAGCTCTTGGTCGAAAGGCTCTTACCTGAATTTAGCGGTTCACTGGCTTTGGGGTTTGCCGCCATTCACATTGACGTTCGATCGCGTTGAGCGCGTTGGCTCCTTTGTTGAGTTCGAGAGCCCAGAGCAGTTTCTCCCCTTGGTAGGTCAAATGGCCAGGGAGGCAGTCGAAATCGATCAGGTTCACCGATCGATGTTCCCTTCCGTTCAGGCGGCGGCGACGATCCTCGTGAATGAATTGCAGCCCCGTGCATACGGCGAATGGGCAGCTCTCAATGCCGGGGTGGCGGCCGGCTTGGCTGGTGATTTTGAAACAGCGAGGCGGCTGTTTGAAAGCGTTCGAAGACACGCGGCTTCGCAAGCGCAGGTGCTCCTGACTTACATCGATGATCCGGTAGCATTTCGAAGCTATGTCAGAGGCATCATTGAAGCCGAACGCGCCTATTACGGTTTAGGAGCGTCGCCTGCCGCCCAAGCCATCTGATTTCTGCGACGGTCGAAGCTGAGGGAGGATTTTCAACCCAAGGTGAGTTTTGCCTCCAGCGCCGCTACCCCACCGACAATCGCCGCCCGCTCTTCCGCACCAAGCCTCTCCAGCAGCTCCCGCTCGAACTCCTTCGCCAGCGGCACCATCTCGCGATAGGCAGTAACGCCAGCCTTGGTCAGCGCCAGATGCTCGACACGGCGGTCCTTTTCGTCCGGCGTCCGGCTGAGCCAGCGCCGCCGTTCGAGTTCGGCGACCGCGCGCGAAACCTTGGTCTTGTGCATGGCCGATTGCTCGCCGAGCGCCGTCGCCGTCATCGTGCCGTGCTGTCCAAGCCCGGCGAGCGTGCGCCATTCGGGCCGCGTCAGGCCGTGGCGGTCCTTGTATATCCTTGAGAATTCGCGGCTGACGGCATCGGCGAGCCGATAGAGCCGGTAAGGCAGGAAGGATTCCAGTTCGAGGATTTCCATGGTTGGCCCTGACTGGCATGCTGGCGGCTCATGCCGAAATCACCGTTGATGGTTACATTTTCAATGGTTACAAATGAAACCGATATGGTCAACTTGGAGCATCTTTGCGGATGCGCAAACGATGCTCCGAGACCATGAATTCGGGAGGATTCCATGGCCTATTCCTACATGCCGGGTTTCGGGAATGACTTCGAGACCGAGACTTTGCCGGGCTCGCTGCCGCAAGGCCGAAACTCGCCGCAGCGGCCGGCCTACGGCCTCTATGCCGAGCAGCTTTCGGGCTCTCCTTTCACTGCGCCGCGCGGCACCAATGAGCGCTCCTGGCTTTATCGGATAAGGCCGAGCGTGAGGCACACCGGTCGCTTCAAAGCGGCGAATTATCCGCTTTGGAAAAGCGCGCCGAACGTCGGCGACCATCGGCTCGCACTCGGCCAGTATCGCTGGAGCCCGGTGCCGACGCCGAAGGAGCCGACCGATTTCATTGCCGGCATGCGCTCGATCACCACCGCCGGCGACGTGCTCGGCCAGACCGGCATGGCGGCACATGTCTATGTCGCCAACCGTTCGATGGTCGACGATCATTTCTTCAACGCCGACGGCGAGTTGCTGGTCGTGCCCCAGATTGGAGCCTTGCGCTTCGTCACCGAGATGGGTGTCATCCAACTCAGGCCGGGGGAGATCGCCGTGCTGCCGCGTGGTCTGGTGTTCAAGGTCGAACTGGTGGATCCGCAAGTGCGCGGCTATGTCTGCGAGAATTACGGCGCCAAGCTGACGCTGCCGGATCGCGGCCCGATCGGCGCCAACTGCCTGGCCAATCCGCGCGATTTCAAGACGCCCTGCGCCTGGTTCGAGGACAAGGACACGCCCTGTCGGCTGATCGCGAAATGGTGTGGCCAGTTCCATGTCACCGAAATCGACCATTCGCCGCTGGATGTGGTGGCGTGGCACGGCAATTATTCGCCCTACAAATATGATCTTGCGACCTTTTCGCCGGTCGGCGCAATCCTGTTCGACCACCCCGATCCGTCGATCTTCACCGTGCTGACCGCGCCGAGCGGCGAGGAAGGCACCGCCAATATCGATTTCGTCATCTTCCCGCCGCGCTGGCTTGTGGCGGAAAACACTTTCCGCCCGCCCTGGTATCACCGCAACATCATGAGCGAGTTCATGGGCCTGATTCATGGTCAGTACGATGCCAAGGAAGAGGGCTTCGTGCCCGGCGGCATCAGCCTGCACAACATGATGCTGGCTCACGGACCCGACGCGTCTGGCTTCGAAAAAGCCTCGCGAGCGGAGCTAAAACCGGTCAAGCTCGACAACACCATGGCCTTCATGTTCGAGACACGCTTTCCGCAAATGGTGACCCGCTATGGCGCCGAGCTCGAAACCCGGCAGGACAATTACATCGACTGCTGGGCCGGCCTGAAGAAGCGCTTCAACGGCACGCCAGAGGGCGACTGGTCTTGAGCGCCGTCGCATGACGGATCGTCTGGTGCTTCTGGGTTCGAAGGGTGGCCCGGCGCTGCGGCCGGGCGGCCCGTGGCCGAGTTCGTCGCTGCTGGAGATTGGCGGCCGCACCATCGTCGTCGATTGCGGGCTGGGCGTAACGCGCGGGCTGACCGATGCCGGCATCAGCCTGAAGGCGCTCGACCTGATCTTCATCACGCATTTGCACTCCGACCATGTTCTGGAACTCGGACCGTTGATCCACACCGCCTGGACCGCCGGCCTGGCGGCGCCCGTCACTTTGTTCGGCCCGCCCGGCATCGGCCATTATTGGCAGCGCTTTTGCCAGGCGATGGAATTCGACATCGAGATCCGCATCGCCGACGAAGGCCGGCCGGATATCCGCGACCTGGTTTCGATCGTCGAGTTTGGTGAAGGCCAGGTGGCGGAAGAGCGCGGTCTCAAAATATCGGCGCTGCGCGTCGACCACCCGCCGGTGACGGATTGCTTTGCGCTGCGCTTCGATCATGCGGGGCAAGGCATCGTCTTTTCATCGGATACGGCGTTCTTTCCGCCATTGGCGGATTTCGCCGAGGGCGCCGACGTCCTGGTCCACGAGGCCATGCTGGAAAAGGGTATCGAGCGGCTGGTCGCGAAGACCGGCAACGGCGCAAGGCTGAGGGAACACCTGCTTGCCAGCCACAGCTTTGCCGAGGAAGCGGGCCGCATCGCCTGTGATGCAGGCGTCAAAAGACTGGTCCTCAACCACCTCATTCCCGCCGACGATCCCGAGATCGGCGAGGCCGACTGGATTGCCGCCGTCAGGAAAACATGGGCCGGCGACTTGACGATCGCCCGCGACGGCCTTGTTGTGGGGCTTGGGAGTGAGACGTGACCAACGACAAGCTTTGGGAAGAGGTGCGGAAATCCGAGGAGACATCCTGGGCGCAGCTCTCCTTGTTTCTCGATCGGGTGGAAGACTTGCCGTCTTTCGTCCGGTTCGTCGATGCGTTGAGGAGGGATCGGGAAGACGCCGACCGCAGGGAGATTGCGAAGCCCGGACCATCCGATCCCGGCTGGAATGGGTGGCAAAATGGCTCGATCAGCACCTTTCTCGAATCGGCGGTCGCCTGGTTCGAAGCCCATGGGCAGGGCAATCCGGCGTTTCTAGCGGATGAAAATCCTTGGAAAGCCGCGGCCAGAATTATCTACGCCGGCAAATACTACGAATAAACGCATTGGGAGGACGCATGAAGCTTGCCACATTGAAGGATGGGACGCGCGACGGAAAGCTCGTCGTCGTCTCGCGCGACCTGACGCGGTTTACCGATGCTTCGTTCCTGGTGCGGACGCTGCAGGCCGCGCTCGACGACTGGCATCGCATCGCGCCGCATCTCGCTGCGATGGCCGAATCGCTTGAGAATAATGCGGTGCCGTCTGCCCGCTTTCACGAACATGACGCCCTTTCGCCGCTGCCGCGCGCCTACCAATGGGCCGACGGCTCGGCCTATGTGAACCACGTCGAGCTGGTGCGAAAGGCGCGCGGCGCCGAGATGCCGGCAAGCTTCTGGACCGATCCGCTGATCTACCAGGGCGGCTCGGACTCCTTCCTCGCGCCGCGCGACCCGATCCGCATGGCCGACGAGGCCTTCGGCATCGACATGGAAGGCGAGGTCGCCATCATCACTGACGACGTGCCGATGGGCGCAAGCCTCGATGAGGCGCGGGCGGCGATCCGGCTGGTCATGCTGGTCAACGATGTAACGCTGCGCGGCCTGACCGGACCCGAGCTCGCCAAGGGGTTCGGCTTCTACCAGTCGAAACCGTCATCGGCCTTTTCGCCGGTTGCGGTGACGCCGGACGAGCTGGGCGATGCCTGGGACGGCGGCAAGGTCGCCCTGCCGCTGCTGGTCGATCTCAACGGCAAGCCGTTCGGCCGGGCAAACGCCGGCATCGACATGACCTTCGATTTTCCGGCGTTGATTGTTCATGCCGCAAAAACGCGGCCGCTGGCCGCCGGCACCATTATCGGTTCGGGCACCGTCTCCAACAAGCTCGACGGCGGGCCGGGCAAGCCTGTCTCGGCGGGGGGCGCCGGCTACTCCTGCATCGCCGAGTTGCGCATGATCGAGACCATCGAAACCGGCGAACCGAAAACGCCGTTCCTGCGCTTTGGCGATAGCGTGCGCATCGAGATGAAGGACAGGGGCGGGCATTCGATCTTCGGCGCCATCGAGCAGAAGGTCGAGAAGTACGAGGGGGCAAGAGCATGACGGGCGAGACATTCTATCTGCTGTGCGGTGTCTGGGCCCTTGTCATGCTGGCGATCTTCATCCTGGCGATCCGCCTGAGCTATCGCATCGAGGCGCGCTCGCCCGGCCTGACCAACCGCAGCGGCTTTCCGCGCAAGGCGATGATGTTTCACACCGTCACCAACACGAATGTCGCGCTGGACCAGGAAACGCAAGCCATGCGGCGGCGCATGATCGGGCTGCTGCTGACTGTTTTGGCTGGGTTTGCGCTTCTATGGGCGGGTGTGTCGCTATTCCGGGTCGCGCCGTGAAGTCATGGACCTGCTGAACCATTTTCGGCGCATGGCAGCCAACAATCTCTGGTCGAACGACCGGCTCTATCGTGCCGTGCTGCAGCTTGAGCCCGGCGAATTCGAGGTTGAAAGGATAAGCTTCTTCCCCTCGATCAAGGCAACGCTCAATCACATCCTGGCGGTCGATCACCTCTATCTCGATTTTCTCGAAGAGGGCGGCGTCGGCGCCGCCGCCCATGACGATTTTGTGCCGTTCAATGATGCCAAGGCGCTTTTTGTTGCACAGGCGGAGGCCGACCGGCGGCTGATCGCCTTTTGCGACCGCCTGTCGGCGGACGATCTCGAGCGCCGCGTCGTCACCGACCGGCGCGAGGACGGCATGGTACCGGAACGGATCGGCGACGTGCTCGCCCATCTCTTCATCCACGACATCCATCGTCGCGGCCAGGTGCACGCGATGCTGTCCGGCACCTCGGTGAAACCGCCGCAACTCGACGAGTGCTTGCTCGATTACGATGTGAAGTTGAGGAAAGCCGAAGTCGAGCGGCTGGAGCTGGATGATCAGGCCAACGCGACGTCGTAGGCTGAGAAATGTCGATCCGCAGTGACCACCGTCAGACCTTCAATTTGAGCCTGTGCGATGAGCAGACGGTCGAAGGGATCGCGATGATGGAACGGCAGATGCTCAAGCCTCGCTGCGTGTAGTTCATTCACACTGAGGATCGGAATGCCGTTCGATCGCAGGATTTCCACGATGTTGCCTGTGAGCGTGACTTTGCCGAGCGATTTCTTAATGGCGATCTCTGCTACCGAGACGGCGCTGACGACCACATCCTCGCCCGCAAGAAAGATGTCGCGATGGTGATCCGAAAGGCGTGAATCCGCGTTGAGTACCCAAAGCAGAATATGAGTATCCACCAGATATTGGCGGCTCATTTAATGTACTCGTCCCATTCGGGACCGAGTTCATCAAAATCATCCGGTATCCGAATTTGGCCTTTCAGGGCCCCAAAAAGGCCTTTGCTCCCGCCGGCCCGGGTGGGCGCGCTTAAGGTCGCCACCACCTCTCCATGCCGCGTCAGATGGATCTCTTCGCCGGCCTGGGCACGTTTCACCAACTCAGAGAGTTGGGCCTTCGCTTTTGCCATCGGAACATTCATGGTCAGACCTCTTATGACCAGAATTTAGGTCATAATTGATCAAACCACAAGGCACCTCGGCCGAGTTGGCTACGCTGCCTTGCCGTCCACCTTCAGCACGCCGCGCTTGATCTGGTCCTGCTCGATCGATTCGAACAAGGCGCGGAAATTGCCCTCGCCAAAGCCTTCGTCGCCCTTTCTCTGGATGAACTCGAAGAAGATCGGGCCGATCACGGTTTTCGAAAAGATCTGCAGCAGGATCTTGGTCGTGCCGCCGTCGACGACGCCCTCGCCATCGATCAGGATGCCGTGCTTCTTCATACGTTCGATCGGCTCTTCATGGCCGTTCACGCGGGCATAAGACATGTCGTAATAGGTCTCCGGCGGTCCCGGCATGAACTTCAGGCCGTTGGCGGCCAGCCTGTCGGTGGCGCCGTAGATGTCGTCGGTGCCGACGGCGATGTGCTGGATGCCCTCGCCATTATACTTCTTCAGATATTCGGCGATCTGGCTGGTCTCGTCCTTGGACTCGTTCAGCGGGATGCGGATCTTGCCGCAGGGCGAGGTGATGGCGCGGCTGACCAGGCCGGTGATCTTGCCGTCGATGTCGAAGAAATGGATCTGCTTGAAGCCGAACAGGTCTCGGTAGAAATCCCACCATTTGTCCATCTGGCCGCGATAGACATTGTGGGTCAGGTGGTCGAGATAATAGAAGCCGACGCCTTCCGGCCTGGGGTCGCGCTCGCCCAGCCAGTCGAACTCGGCGTCGTAAGCCGAGCCCTTCTCGCCGTAAGTTTCGATGAAATAGAGCAGCGATCCGCCGATACCGACGATCGCCGGCACATCGAGCGTCTTGTCGTTGCCTTCATAGGGCGTCGCGCCCTTGGCCACAGCGTGATCGAAGGCATGCCTTGCATCGATCACCCGCCACGCCATCGAGGCGGCGCAGGGGCCGTGCTTGTCGACGAATTTCATGGCATGCGAGCCCGGTTCGGCATTGACGACATAGTTGATGTCGCCCTGCCGCCAGACGGTGATGTCCTTGCTGCGGTGCTTGGCCACCGGCACATAGCCCATGCGGGTGAACAGTTCGGCGAGCTTTTCCGGCTCGGCATGCGCGAATTCGACGAACTCGAAGCCGTCGGTGCCGGCGGGATTGGTTTTGCTGATCTTGGCGGGCGGTGCGTCGTGCGGGAAGGGACCCATGGCATTGCTCCGAAATCTGGAACTGGCCGCGTCGGCCATCTAAACCCAATTATAGCGCGGAGCGAGTGCAAATTGCTTGCATTCAAACGCTTGAAATGGTCTGATCATGCGCGAGTTGTGCACTGCGGACCCGAAATACATGGATGAGGCGCGCATCGACCAGTTTGACCGCAAGATAATGGCTCTGTTGCAGGGCGATGCACGGCTGACCAACAACGATCTGTCGGAACGGGTGAACCTGTCCGCGTCGCAGTGCTCGCGTCGTCGCCAGCGGCTGGAGGAGGACGGCTATATCAAGGGTTACCGGGCGGTGCTCGACCGCGACAAGCTCGGCTTTTCCCTGGTCAACGTCATCTCGGTTACGCTCGCCACCCACAACCGCGACAATGCGCGGCGTTTCGGCGAATTGGTGGCGCGGCTGCCGCAAGTGCAGGAAGCGCACGCGCTGACCGGCGAGATGGATTATATATTGAAGGTCGTGACGCCGGACCTGAAGTCGCTGTCGGAATTCGTCAACGGCGTGCTGCTGCCGCACGAATCCGTGCAGCATGTGAAGACGGCGATCGTGCTGGAGACGCTGAAGGAAACCGGCGCGCTGCCGATTTGAGTGTAAATCATGTCGAACTTTCAGATCGCCGGCATCGTGCTGTTTCTAGTGGGGATTGTGCCGTTCACGATTGGTAGTCTGATCCACGCCGCGCATGAACCGAAGGCTTGGGAGTTGCGCATCATCAATCCCTGGCCTTCGTGGCCGTATGGCTGGGTCGAACTCACTCATCCGAAGTCGCGCTGGTGGTGCGGTGTCGGCTTTCCGATTTGTCTCGTGGGCTTCGTCGTAATGTTGGTCGCTACGATTCCGCTCGTCGATCTTGCGCCATATGTCGCTTTGCTTATCGCTTTCTTCTGGCTGCGGCGGGTCATAGCCAGACGGCGGCATCACTAATCATCGGAACGCCTCTCACCTCTTCGACTGCTTGATCAGCCCATAGAGATTGGTGCAGCGGGCGCCGGAGCGGCAATAGGCGAAGACCGGGCCTTCGAGTTCGTCAAGCGCCTCGGCCTGGTCCTCGACATTTTCGGCCGTGATCTGGCCGCTGACGACAGGGATGTAGCGGAAGGCGAGCCCGGCGCCCTCGACCGCCGCCTTGACGGTGTCGGCCGATGGCTGGCCGGGCTGCTCATCGTCCGGCCGGTTGCAGATCACGCTTTTGAAGCCGGCGGCCTTGATGGTCGCGACATCCTCGGGCTGGATCTGGCCCGAGACCGAATAGTCCTCGCTGGTCTGACGGTATTCCATGGCGGTGTCCTCACAATCTGGCTAGCGGCAGTCTTGCCACTCCCGGACCCGGTCGGCAACCGCCATTAGATAGAAATCCGGCCGGGCAATTTCAGCCCGACCGGATGGAGTGACTAGACAGCTCAGCTTCCTAGGATCGCGCCTTTGATCTGGGCGATGTTGTTGTGCATCAGATCGATATAGGTCGCGGCCGGGCCGTCGGGCTGCGACAACGCATCGGAATAGAGCGTGCCGCCCACCTTGATGCCGGTCTCGCTGGCGATCTGCTCGATCAGCCGCGGGTTGGTGATGTTCTCGACGAAGATCGCCGCCGCCTTGTCCTGTTTCACCTGGCTGACCAGCTTGGCGACGTCGGCAGCGGAGGGCTCCGACTCGGTCGACACGCCTTCCGGGGCCAGGAACGTCAAGCCGTAGGCCTGCTCGAAATAGCCGAAGGCGTCATGCGAGGTGATGACGACGCGCTTCTCCTGCGGGATCGACTGGATCGCCGCCTGCACTTCGCCCTCGAGCGCCTCGAGCTTTTGCGTATAGGCGGCTGCATTGGCCTTGTAGCTGTCGCAACCCGCAGCGTCGGCCGTGCAAAAGGCGTCGGCGATGTTCTTCACATAGATCTCGGCATTGGTGATCGACTGGAAGGCATGCGGATCGGTGACCGTCTTGCCGCCGTCGGTTTCCGCGCCTTCGGCGACATCGGCCTCGGCGAATTCGGGTTTGAAATTGATCGGCGTGACCCCCTTGGTCAGCACGGCAATCGAAGCCTTGGTGGCGCTGGCGTCGACCAGGCGCTGCAGAAAACCTTCGAAATGCAGGCCGTTGACCAGCACGATGTCGGCCTTGGCCATCGCCACCGCATCGGCGGGGCTCGGCTCGTAGACGTGGGCGTCGCCGTCCGGCCCGACGATGGTGGTCAGATCGATGCGGTCGCCGCCGACATTTTTGGCGAAATCGGCGATTATCGTGAAGCTGGCGACCACCTTCAAAGGCTCAGCAAAGGCCGAAGATGCGCCAAAGGCGGTTAATGTTATAACGCTCACGGCCAAAGCAGCGCGGATCGATTTCAGCATGGACAGTTTCTCCTTGTTGGGATCAGGCAGTTCTGTGGCGGTGATGGACGATGCGGGCGCGCAGGATACCGCGCGTGCCGAACAGGATCGAGGCGAAATAGACGACGCCGGCGGACAGGATGATGGCCGGGCCGGATGGCAATGACGCATGGTAGGACAACAGCAGCCCGGCAATGCAGGAGGCAAAGCCGATTACTGTGGCCAGCACGCACATCGGCTCGACGCGCGAGGTCCAGAAGCGGGCCGCCGCTGCCGGCAGCATCATCAGCCCGACCGACAGCAAGGTGCCGAGCGCCTGGAAGCCGCCGACGAGGTTGAGCACGACGAGGCCGAGAAAGATGAAATGCACCGGGCTGCCCATCCGGCTGACCGAGCGCAGGAACAAAGGGTCGAGGCATTCGGCGACCAGCGCCCGCCAGAAGATGGCGAGGCTGACCAGCGTCACCACGACGATGCCGCCGATCAGCGTCAGCGCCTCGTTGTTGAGCGCCAGCACGGTGCCGAAGAGCACATGCATGAGATCGACGCTGGAGCCGCGGATCGACACCATGAGCACGCCGATGGCCAGCGAAATCAGATAGAAGGCCGCCATAGAGGCGTCCTCGCGCTGGATGGTGAAGCGCGAGACGGCGCCGGCGCCGAGCGCCACGATGATGCCGGCGATCAGTCCGCCGATGGTCATCGGCAGGATCTCCAGGCCATAGAACAGGAAGCCGGCGGCAGCACCCGGCAGGATGGCATGCGCCATGGCATCGCCGGACAGGCTCATGCGCCGCAGCATCAGGAACACGCCGACCGGGCAGGCGCCGAGCGACAGCATCATCGAACCGGCGAGCGCCCGCTGCATGAAGGCGTAGTCGGCGAAAGGAGCGACGAAAAGACCGTAAAGCACGTCCATCATGCCGCCCTCGGCCCGGAGCCGTGGTGATGGTCGTGGTCATGGCTGTGCTCGTGGCCACCGTGCTCGTGATCATGCTCGCCGGGCTCACACCATGGCGCGTTGTCCTCCCAGGCTTCGTGGAAGCGGCGCGCGCGCAACAGATTCTCAGGCTGCAGCGTCTCCCTGGTCTCGCCCCAGGCGATCGGCTGGCGCGCCAGGAGCAGTGTTTCGGGGAAATTCTGCCGCACCAGATCGAGATCGTGGACCACAACCATGATGGTGCGTTCCTCGCCGTGCCAGCGCTTGATCAGCGCGATCAGGTCGCCGACCGTCTTGCTGTCGACCGCGTTAAACGGCTCATCGAGCAGGATGAGCTCGGCATCCTGCAACAGCACGCGGGCAAACAGGGTGCGCTGCAGCTGGCCGCCCGACAACGTGTCGATCGGCCGCTTCTCGAAGCCGCCGAGGCCGACGGCCATCAGCGCCTTGCTGACAGAGTCGCGATCTTCCCTCGTATAACGGCCGAGCATGCCGCGCCGCGGCCACAGGCCAAACGAAACCAGGTCGACGACCCGGGCCGGAAAGGAGCGGTCGAGCTCCGATTGCTGCGGCAGATAGGCGGCGCGCACGCCGGGCGCCCGGATCACCGCGCCGGCCATCGGCTTCAGAACGCCGACGATGCCCTTCATCAGCGTCGATTTGCCGGAGCCGTTGGCGCCGACGACCGCCGTCAGCGATCCCTTGCGGATCGTACCATTGAGGTGGTGGACCGCAGGATGGCTATTGTAGCCCAGCGTCAGGTCGCGGAAGGTCAGGCAGGTTTGGCTCATGTGACGATCCATGGGGCGATGATCGGTGCTGCAGGGGCGGATTCGATATGTGATGTTATTACATTAGTCAACAAGCCAATAGGGCGGAATTGCGGCCGGGCCGTCTTGTTGTGTGCTTTGGCTTGGCTCAAGAAGTTCCGCTCGAGCGGCCTTGCCCCCGGCGAACCCGGCCCCTAAACAGGCGCACCGACAAGAGGAGAAGGAATATCCAATGAGCATTCGTCGTATCGATGTAGGCCCGCGCATGAGCCAGATCGTTATCCACGGCAACACCGTCTATCTGGCCGGTCAGGTCGGCAAGCCGGGCGGAAACGTCGGTGCCCAGACCAGGGACATTCTGGCGGCGATCGACGAATTGCTGGCCAAGGCCGGCACCGACAAAACCAAGATCCTGCAGGCGATCATCTGGCTGGCCGACATGAGCACCTTTGCCGAGATGAACGCGGAGTGGGACAGATGGGTACCGCAGGGCAACACGCCGGCCCGCGCCACCGGCGAAGCCAAGCTTGCCGGACCGGAATATCTGGTCGAGATTATTGTTACCGCGGCGATTTGAGGGTCTTTACCCTCCCCCTCGAGGGTGTTTGGACCGGAGACATCGCGAACAGGTGTGCGAGGACATCGCGAACAGTGCTCCATGCTATCTCTCGACGAGGTTGAGGT
>NZ_JAMYSY010000032.1:0-73263 GCF_040322175.1 Mesorhizobium sp. M0185
TTGGGACTCCGAGAAGCCAGAGCAAAATGCCACGTCCCATGGATGCCTCCTGCGGCGATTGTGATCAACTACAATGCCTTGAAAGACTTTCCGTTCCGGCGCTCCTCGGCTATCTTGTTGCGATACAGCAGCCGGCATGGTGCGCCAGGATGCACTTCATGCCTGCTCCTGCGTATTCTGGATCGCGGCTCAGATATCCAGATTGGCGACCGACAGCGCGTTCTCCTGGATGAATTCGCGCCTTGGCTCGACCTCGTCGCCCATCAGCGTGAAGACAGGCTTTCCGCGTCAGTCACGTCATTGACCTTGACCTGTAAGAACGAGCGCACGAAGCGCTCTGCGATTTCACCGATGTTCATGGTCCGCCTCCATTTCTTGGCTGTTCTGTTCCTCACCACCGTGCGTACGGTTGATCGTCACCGTGCACGTAATCAGGTGTTCCAGTCCGGGCCGTCTTCGACGATGTGATGAAGCTCGGAAATCTCTTCAGAATAGTGCTCGATCGACAACCTCGACCCAAAGGCAGAGGAGCGAAAGGCGTTCCTGATACAGCATCGGCACCATGCCGTCGGCACACGAGCTTAGCGAGCGCGATGCGCCGCACGGACTGTTGCTTGCCATCGGCAACGAAAAGGAAGCCGCGCCCTGCTTGCCTGGGCTCGATCGACGGTCGGCGGCAAGTCATTCCCTGTCAGTCGCACCGGAGTCCGGTCGCCGATATCATTCTAACGGCGCTCACTGCCGTGGGCATAAGGCACCCCTTCAGGCTGGTTAGGCGGAGCTTACCAAAAAAGTGCTGTTCGAACGGAACACAGAAAGCGCAGGCAAGTTCGGTGCGCAGTGGAGGAGGTTGCGCCATGAACAGTGTCATTTATCTCATCGGCCTTGTCTGGCGTGGCTGATGCTCGGCAAAGGCACTTCGCTAGACAGGTCAGCGCCAGGTGCGTATCGGAGCGGCAGGCCATCTGGGGGCTCCCGCAATTTCTCCGACCGGCAGAGCTTCGGCGAGGGCTGGCAGGAGTCGAGCAGCGAGTACTATGGTGCCGAAAGCGAAGCTGCCGGAGGCGGCTCCATGCTCTCAGATGCCGCTGATTCGGTGGCTTCGGTAGCAGGCGGTGCTACCGAAGCTGTTACAGACCTTGCGAGCGGGGCCAGAGAAAAGTTGAGAAGCACGGGCGGACAAGTCGCCTCGGGCGTTAGTGATGCGGCTGCACAGGCGCGCGAATCTGCGCTGGACTTGTTCCAGCGCGAACCTCTGGCAATGGCTGCGGTCGGCCTCGCCGTGGGCACCGCCATCGGTGTGATGCTGCCCCACACCGCCACGGAAGACGAGCAACTTGGCCGTTACAGCGACCAGCTCCGTGAGAGTGCCGAGGTCGTCCTCGAGAATGGCATGGAGCAAGCCAAGCAGGTCGCCGCCGAAGCCTATGAGACCGTAAAGGAAGAGGCTGACCGCCAGGGCGCCAGCGGCGACGAGACGCTAGTCGACCGCGTCGGCGAAGTGGCAAAGAAGACGGCAAGCAAAACCGAGCAAGCTATTCGCGATCGTTTGCCGGAGACGGACGAGCCTCCCAAGACTTCGTCATAGCGCTGCCGCCGGTTTCGTGGTGCGCTGGCGAAGCTGTTCTTGAGGTCCACCGAACTAGCGTTTCAGGCTATTCCGTACCGTCCCCTGCTTCTTTGAAAATATTGGGCTTCTGGATTTATTTGTCTCGCACTGTCCGGCCCCGTCCCGTACTCATGTGGGCTCGTGACGGCAAGCGGCGTGAAATGGGCTTGGGCGCCTATCCCGTCGTCACACTTGCAAAGGCACGAGCGAAGGCCACCGAGTGCAGGTCTGCGGTTGAGGAAGGCCGCGATCCAATTGCAGAGAAAGCGAAGGAAGCAGAGCCGACTTTCGGGGACTGCGCTGACAAGTACATCGCCACCATCAAGTCCGAATGGCGGACAAGCACGAATATCAGTGGAATCAGACGCTCACCAGTTTCTGCGAGAGCATCCGGCCGAAGCGGGTTTCGACAATCACAACCGAAGACGTTCTAGAAGTTCTTGCGCCCATCTGGCAGGCCAAAGCCGAGACGGCATCGAGGCTTCGCGGGCGTATCGAGCGCGTTCTAGAGTTCGCAAAGGTGAAGGGCTGGCGCTCGGGAGAGAACCCGGCGGCATGGCGCGGCAACTTGCGGAACCTCTTGCCGAAGCGCCAGCGGTTGCAGCGAGGCCATCAGCCGGCAATGCCGTATGCTGAAATCCCCGCGTTCACGGCTCGCTTGCGGAAGGCATAGGCGATGGCAGCTCGTGCGCTAGAGTTCACAATCCTGACTGTGGCCAGATCCGGCGAAACGTGGAAAGAAATCGATTTTAAGGGAAAGCTCTGGAATGTGCCGAAAGAGCGCATGAAGGCCGGCGCCCCGCATACCGTTCCGCTATCGATCGAGGCCCTGGCGATTCTGGAAGCCCTGCACGAGCAACGGCAGGAGGGACAGGAATTCATCTTCACCCGTGACGGTGAGAACCCTCTGTCAAATATGGCCATGATGATGCTGCTTCGGCGCATGAAGCAGACGGAAATCACAGTTCACGGTTTCCGCTCTGGTTTCCGGGATTGGTGCGGCGACGCCACAAGCTTCCCGCGCGAAGTTGCGGAGGCCGCCCTGGCTCACAAGGTCGGGGATGAAACCGAACGAGCCTACCGCCGGTCTGACGCGCCCAAAGGTAAGGCTCATGGCCTCTGCCGCCACGGGCGATTCACTTGCGAGGCGATCGAGCAGCGCAAAGAGATTGCCGCGTTGGTAGCCGAGGCGCGGCGAACAGCGGCCGCTGTGGTATGAATGGACCTAGTTCGCCAATCACACAGCGATGCCCGTGCCCCTAACCTTCAAGTCGCACGACCCAGAGCGGATGAAACTAAAGCCGCTTCCGTTCCCGGCAGTTCGAACAGCATGGGCAGATGGCGACACTCGGCTTCGTCCACGATCAGCTCCTCGATAGTCGCGATGGAAAGATGGCTTTTGAGGCGCAGCCGGACAACCGCCGCGAATTTGTGAACGGGGACCGGTACCGCGCCGGCGTGATGGGCTAGCAGAGTATTGATCTCAGCAACTACCTTTGGATCGACGGCGTGGGGCAATGGCAGCATGAGAGCACTCCTTTCGGAAGTAACTCTAAGCGGATCAGGGCGATGAGTCTGGCGGCGTACGTTTTTAACCAAATGCGCGGACATCATTGGACGTCAGATCACGCTCGTTAGCGGTTGCGTGCATTCGAGCGGCGGGCGCCGGCTGCATAGCCAATCGTGAAGCAAGATGAACCTTCCCCGCATTATTGTGTTTGTAGGGATGCCTCGCTTTTTCTTCGACTTCACCGATACCAGGCAAGTCTTCCGCGACGTCGAAGGCACAGATCTGCCCGATCTCGAAGCTGCAAAACAAGAGGCGGTGAGAGCCTTGGTCGAGATCACCACAGATAAGCTGCCGGATGGCCCCTATCGAGAGTTTGTGATGAAGGTACCCGACGAGAGTGACCAGACGTTCGCAGAGGCAGTGCTCAAGTTTGAGCTGCGGGAGCGCTAGCGGTCTTCAAATGGTTTCCGCCTGGGACAAGTTTGACATAGTAACTGGTCGATTGAATGAGCGCCTCGCCCGCGCAGACATCGAAGACCTTCGGCAGACCCTCGGCGAAACCCGCCGTGTAATCGCAGCAGCCCGTAAGCTGTTGGACCGGCTAGCCGTAGGCCACGGGGCCATCTCGTCAGAAAGCAGCTCCTCCCGCCCTACCTAGGCGCTGCTGATGCCCGCTATGCGGCTCAGTTCGAATTTGACCACGATCTGCACTACCTGGTTGCCTGCTTCATCGCGGACTTGAATGCTAGCCTCGCGGTAGGTGCCATCGGGCAGCTTTTCTCTTGCGTTCAAACAGCGTTTTTGCTGCCTCGTCCTCCGCAGATTCCAGGTTCGGAAGCTCTGAACCTTTAGGGTCTGGGAAGATCTCTCCATTGCTGGACAAGTCGAACAAATAGCGCGGCATCAGTCCTAACTAGGATTGCCGGAAAATGTTCAAGGTCTCTTTTTTACATACAAAGAGCTAATTCACCATGTCCCGCAGGGGCTTCTTGCGCTTCGGTGGCCGGTATTTCTCCACCAGCCTGATCTTGTCGATGTCGATCGTCTCGAGTACAACAGCGCGACGTGGTTCAGCCGCGCATTGTGCTTTTGCCCACCGAAGGGCGCTCGACGTGGCGCGTGTCCAAGCCCGAAGGTAGTCAGCCCAACGTCAGTCCGGCATGGCGCGCCGCATCGCGCAGGAATGGCAGCCCGACTTCGATGACGTCGCGCGGATCTTCCGCCACCGGACGCCACACCGCCAGGCCGCCGGCAATGTCGACATCGACATGGTTCATGCTTTCGAGCGTGATCGCGCCCCGGTAGCCGATATCGGCGATCGCCTTCATGCAGGCCCGCCAGTTGAGCATGCCGCGCCCCGGCACACCGCGATTGGCCTCCGAGACATGGACATAGCCGAGGAAGGGTGCCGCCGCGGCGAAGCCGGCGGCAAAGCTCTCCTCCTCGATATGCATGTGGTAGGTGTCGAGGTGGATGAAGACGTTGCCGGCGCCGACCCGCTCGATAATCTTTGCCGCATCGATGCCGCGGTTGATTAGATGTGTCTCGTAGCGGTTACAAGGCTCGATGCCGAGCTTCAGCCCATGCGCCTTGGCAGCCTTCGCCGCGCGCCCGAGGAATCGGCACATGCCGTCGATTTCTGCCGTGGTCGGCGCACGGCCCGAGGTCTTGCCGATCGTGCCATAGGTGACGCCGCCGAGCGCCGCGCTGCCGACCGCTTCGCAAACCCGGAAGGCCGGCTCGAGGAAAGCCAGCGCCTCGTCCGGCCGCTCGACCACGTCGAGCGCGCGCGGCAGGCCGAGCGATGGGATGAGCTCGATACCCTGGCGTTCGGCGAAGGCGCATGTCTGCTTGGTGTCGATCTCCTCGGGTCGCAGCAGCGGGATCTCGAGCAGGCCGATGCCGAGTTCCTTCAGCCGCTCCATCTGCGGCTCGATCAGGTCAAGGTCCCAGACCGGAGCAATGGCGAAAGTGTGCAATCCAAAAACATTCATCGGTCAGCCTCGTTGTTCGTGCGCCGCGGCGGCACTGGTATCGCCGCCGCCGACGATGCGGCTGACGACTTCGTTCATGTTGGTCCTGGCTGTGACGAGATCGGCATCGGCCCGCCCGTGGCGCAGCACCACGATGCGGTCGGTGACCGAAAGCACGTCGTTCAGCCGGTGCGAGATCAGGATGACGGCGATGCCTTCGGACTTCAGCCGACGGATGAGATCGAGCACGCTCTGCACCTCGCGCACGGCGAGCGCCGCAGTCGGCTCGTCCATGATCACCAGCTTCGGATTGAAAGTCAGCGCCCGGGCGATCGCCACCGTCTGCTGCTGGCCGCCCGAGAACGAGCCGACCGAGCGGTTGATCGACGGCAAATGCGCCCCTAACCGCTCAATCATCTTTGCCGCCTGGCGGTCCATCTCGGTCTTGTCGACGAAGCCGGGAAACAGCCCGAACAGTTTTCTGGTCGGCTCGCGGCCCAGAAAGATGTTGGCCGCCACGTCCTGCTGCTTGGCCAGCGACAGATCCTGGTAGATCATCTCGATGCCGAGCTCGCGCCGCTGGCCGGGATCGAGTGGCAGGATGTCCTTGCCGTCGAGTTCGATCGATCCGGTATCGGCGCGGTAGATGCCTGTGATGGTCTTCATCAGCGTCGATTTGCCGGCCCCATTGTCGCCGACAAGGCCGACCACCTCGCCCGCTTCGACCGAGAGGTCGACGCCGTGCAGCACATCGACGGCGCCAAAACTCTTGCGGATGCCGTGGAGGGTGAGAAGGGTCATACGCGTGACTCCTTCCGCACCTGATACTGGTCGATGAACACCGCAAGGATCAGCACGGCGCCGATCGCCATTTGCTGGTAATAGGATTGGACGGCAAGCAGCGTCAGCCCATTCTGCAGCACGCCCATGATCAGCGCACCGATCATCGTGCCGAGGATCGAGGCGCGGCCGCCGAACAGATTGGTGCCGCCGATGATCGCCGCGGTGATCGCTGTCAACTCATAGTTGATGCCGGCGGTCGGGTCGCCGGCGTTGACGCGTGCCGTGAACAGCAGGCCGGCGAGACCGGCAAGCGCCCCGGACAGCGTGTAGATGATGCGGCGATGGTGTTCGATACGGATACCGGCGGCGCGCGCAGCGCCTTCGCTATCGCCGAGCGCCAGCGTGTGGCGGCCGAAGCGCGTGTATGCAAGCACGCAATGCGCGATGATAGCTGTGAGCACCAGCAGGATGACCGGCATTGGAATGCCAAACGGCCGGCCCTGACCAATATAGACGATCGCCGCAGGCAGTCCGTAGATCGCCCTGCCCTGCGAGATCACCAGCGCCAGACCGCGCGCCAGGCCAAGCATGCCGAGCGTGACGATGAAGGCCGGTACGAAGGCGCGAGTGACCAATTGCCCGTTGATATAACCCGCTAGCCCGCCGGCCACGATGCAAGCGGCGACCGCGAACACCGAAGGCCAGCCGAGGTTGACGGCAACGAATGCGCCCGCAACACCGGCAAGTCCCATGACCGAGCCGAGCGACAGATCAAGCCCGCCCGAGCCGATGACGAAGGTGGCGGCGATCGCCAGCACGCCGATCGTTGACGTCGCCAGCAGGATGTTGAGAAAATTGCTGAGCGACAGGAAATACGGCGACAGCACCGCCATCGCCGCGCTCAGCGCCAGCAGCACCACCAGCGACTCCAGTCTTATATGGAGCCGTTCGACGGACGCACGCTGCACCCGAGCCCAGAACCCAGGCTGTGCCATTTCAGAAGCCATTTGCCTCACCTTTGAAAAAGGTGGCTGGCGCAGGCTAAACCCGCGCCAGCCCAGTCCGGGAGGACTATTTCACGTATTCGAGCATCGGCTCCTTGCCGGCATCGAGCACATCCTTGGTCAGCACCAGGGTCGGCACGGCGATGCTGTCCTCGACCTTGTCGCCCGCCAGCGCCTTCTTGACGTTTTCGACCGCCTGCTTGCCGACGAGGTAAGGCAGCTGTGCCACCGAGGCGTTGAGCCGCCCGTCCTTGATCGACTTCACCGCATCCGAATTGCCGTCGACGCCGATGATGGTCACCTGCGGCCCCTTGCCGGCGGCATAGACGGATTCCACCGCGCCCAGCGCCATGCCGTCATTGGCGCAGAAGATGGCAACGAGGTCGGGATGCGCCGTCAGCGTATCAGTGGCGATCGAGGCCGCCTTGCCGCGGTCCCAGTCGCCCGGCAGCGACGCGACGATTTCCAACCCTGGTGCCAGCTCCTTGAGCTTGTCGGCAAAACCCTTGGCGCGCTTCTCGCCGGTGATGTTGCCCGAAAGGCCTTCGATCACCAGCACCGGGCCTTTGGCGTCCTTGCCTAGCTTGGAAACGAGATATTCGGCGCCTTGCGCGCCGGCCGCAACATTGTCGGAGCCGATATGGAAGGTGACTTTGATACCTTCCTTGTCGAGCACCGCCTGATCGAGATTGTTGTCGAGATCGACGATCTTGATGCCGGCATCCTGCGCGGTCTTCAGGCAAGGAAGCAGATTGGTCGAGTTGATGGCGGCGGTGATCATCGCCACCGGCTTGCGTTCGAGCATCGTGTTGCAGAGGTTGAGCTGCGGCTCGGCGGCCTGGTCGCTTTCGGCCGCCTGCTGGAAATATTTCACGCCAGCTTCCTTGGCACCGTCCTCGACGCCCTTTCCCATCGCACCCCAGAACGGGTTAGCCAGCGTCTTCATCAGCACGCCGTATTCACCATCCTCCGCCTTCGCCGCGCTGATGGCGGAGAGCACCATCGCAACGCACAGAGCCAAGGTAAATCGATTTATCTTCAGAACGAACGGTGTCATTTTTCATCCTCCGGTTGACGTCACGTGCCGCGAGCCAAGGCCAGGTGCAGCGCTACTGGTTTTCGACAATGGGGGTTATTGTCGGTCTCCTCCCCCGGAATGCGGGACGTTACCTGGCGAGCCAACGGATTCCCGCATCAAAACCTTGCAAGGCTCGAGCCGCGCGATCGGCGGCCCCTCCTCGCCTTCGATCCTGGCAAACAGCGCCTCCATGGCGTGGCTGGCGATCTGACGCATCGGCTGCACCACGGCGGCGATAGCCGGCCATGTCACCTGCATCCATTCGGCATCGTCGAAGCCGATCAGCGAAATGTCGTTGGGGCAGTGCCAGCCGCGGCGGCGAAATTCGGACAGCGCCACCAGCGTGCCCTTGAGGAACAGCGAATAGACCGCCGTCGGTCGTTCGCCTTTTGCAAAATAGTCGCGCAATTGCGCCCGCAGCGGTTCGACGTCGGTTTCCGCAAGCACGACGTCGATGCGGACATCCGGCGCCAGCGCCCGCGCGGCGGCGCGAAAGCCCTCGAGGCGGGCGCGCACGGTCGCCGCCTGTTCGCCAAGACCGACGACCAGAATGTGGCGGTGGCCCTTGCCGATCAGTTGGCCCGCGACCTCAGCGCTAGCGGAAGCACTGTCGGCCGACACGGTATCGAAGGCGTCATCGGACAGCACGCGGTCGATCAGCACGCCGGTCATGCCGTTGGCCTTCATGAATGCGGCAGCCGGGCCGTGCTCGTTGCGCACTGGCGCCAGCACCACGCCGGCCACCCGCCAGTCATGCATGCGGGCCAGGATCTCCGTTTCGCGCGCCTCGGATTCGCGGCTCGATGCCGCCACCAGCGTATAGCCGCGCTGCTCGGCGTGGCTCTCGAGCTGAGTGATCATCTGGCCGAAGAACTCGCTTTCGAACTCGGGCATGATAGCGCCGATGATGCGGCGCTTGGCCCGGCGCATGTCGGAGGCAAGCGGATCGACGCGGTAGCCCAGCAGCTCGATGGCGTCGATGACGCGCTGCGCATTCTCTAGCTTCACCGTGGTGACGCCGGCCATCACCTTGGAGACGGTGGCAGCGGACACGCCGGCATGGCTGGCTACGTCGTGGATCGACGGACGCCGCTGCTGGGCTTGTCGATGCGCCATTGTTCTCCTCCTGGGGCGGATAGACGCATTCTCGTCCGCTATCAAAATTAGTAAATCGATTTTTCACGATTGTAAATCGTTTAATCTTGAGTAAACATTCCCTTCAGGAAAGCGCGGACGCGGATCGCGTCGCCGGGAGGAACCATCATGTCCGATAGTACCTCGCCGCTGGTCATCAGCGCGCCCGAACCGCGCACGCTCGACCTGATTTTCACCCTCGATGCGCTGAAGAGGTTCCGGGCCAAGTACCGCATCGTGGAGACAACCGCTGATGAAGTCGCGGAACTGCCGGCGGATATGCTGGCCGGGGCCCGCTACATCATCGGCCAGCCGCCGATCTCGCCACGGACGCTGGAACAGATGAAGGCGCTGCGCTGCGTCTTCAATGTCGAGACCAATCTCGTCAACAACATGCCCTATGAGACGCTGTTTGCGCGCGGCATCCATGTCGTCACCACCGGCCTCGTCTTCGCCGAGCCGGTGGCCGAGCTGGGCCTTGCCATGGCACTCAATCTTGCCCGCGACATCGTCGACGCCGACCTCGCCTTCCGCCAGGGCAAGGAGTTGTGGGGCGGCGATGGCAACCAGACGGCGCGGCTGCTTTCGGGCGCCGATGTCGGCATCATCGGCTTCGGCGATCTCGGCCGCGCCCTGAACCGGCTGCTGACCGGTTTTCGCACCCGCACGAAAGTGTTCGATCCCTGGCTGCCGCCATCGATCCTGATCGACAATGGCGTCGACCCGGCTTCGCTCGAGGAGGTGCTGACATCAAGTGATTTCGTCTTCGTCGTCGCCTCGGTGACCTCTGAGAACCAGGGCTTTCTCGGCGCGGACGCGTTCGCGAGGATGCGCAGGGGCGCCGCCTTCATCCTGCTCAGCCGCGCTGGCGTGGTCGACTTCCCCGCCCTGATGGCGGCGGTGAAAAGCGGCCACATCGTCGCCGCAAGCGACGTCTTCCCCGAGGAGCCGCTGGCGCGGGAACATCCCGTGCGTGCCCTGCCCGGCTTTCTTCGCTCGGCCCACCGCGCCGGCGCGCTCGACATCGCCTTCAAGCGCATGGGCGACATGGTGCTGGAGGACATGGACCTGATCGACCGCGGCCTGCCGCCGCTGCGCTCCAAGCGCGCCGAGCGCGAGACCGTGTCGAGAATGCGTTCCAAGCCTGTGACCACAAATTGAACTTAAGGCTGCCCTAGGAGATTGAGAGCTTGATCAGGTCGTGAAGGATGCCAGAGGCTCGGTCTTGCATCGGGCCAGGCGGCGGTCCTACCCGGTACGTCGCGGTGCTTTGAAGGCCTGCAGTGCTTTCGATGACGAATTGGGTGACAACGGCGGCAAGCGCGCCGACGCCAAAAAAGAGCAGCACCAGGAGCGGTCGCCGTGACCGCGCCCGCCAACCCTTGAGCCCTCACGATTAGGGTAGGTTACCGGCTATTCTGGAAAACGCCCCGCTACGCTCGGCTCAAATCGACCCAGCTAGCAGATCTGAAGGCCCCTGAACTAAGCCTTGAGCAACTTGTCGCGTAGAAGAGAATGGAGGAGGAAAAGTGGAACATGCGTGTGCCGAGAAGATGCTTAAGGTCTTCGCTGCGGTTCAGCATGGCCATTTTTGGCGGTTTCAGTAAGCTCCATAGCCAGGTTGAATCTTGCTGGTATCAATAGGCGTTTCCGCCCAGTCGTTGTTTCAGCGGTTAAATCCGGTGCACTCCGTTGCGTCGTTGATCATCAGCCAATAGAGAGGGAATAAATCAGACAAAAGGACCAATCAATGACCAACCAAGCCGATACCCGCGCTGCCGAACTTGCTGAGTTAACCGCCGGCATTGTCTCAGCATATGTCAGCAACAATTCGTTGCCGGTGTCTGGCTTGCCGGATGTGATAGCATCGGTTCACACTTCGTTGTCCGGACTTGGCACGCCGATCGCGCCTGCCGCTGAACCGCAAACTCCCGCGGTCAACCCGAAGAGGTCGGTGACGCCGGACTTCATTATCTGCCTCGAAGACGGCAAGAAGTTCAAATCCCTGAAGCGGCATCTTAGATCTAGACGTCCGCGCCTTAATGCGGCAAGACCGGTCGCATCTATGTTTGAGGGCATCGCGTTGAAACACCAAGAGCGCTAAGGGAGAACAAGCGGTGATTTTGGTGTGCGATCGCTATGATCGCTGCCCGGGTCGCCCGCAGTCAACTGTGCCGGCTATGGGAACGAGTTATGAGCGCCAAATCCGGCTATTTAGTTGCGCGCGAGGAACATGAAAGCCGCGATCAGCCTTCGGCAGTTCCGGCCTGTCTGGAGCGCCTATCAAATTGCTCTAGTCGACTGGAATCGCGTCAAATCACCAGTACATACATCGGCTATGTGAGGTCCGCCTCAAGCTTTTCATCCCCAAAAGAATTGCCTCCCAGGTGCGGCTCGATAACCGAAGCTTGGCGATCCTATTCCACATCCGAGATACCTCCTCAGAACATGATCGATAATAGTGTTGCAGGCGCGCCACCGCAATTGCTTACCGCGATCACCTCCGAGAGCGCTCCGAGGATTGTTCATCCCGACGACGTACGTGGCGAGGATCGACCCGCCTGCGCCAATTCGGACGAGCGTGTATCCGGCGCAATCCTGAACCGATCGTGAGCTGAAGCTGCTGGAGGGAGCCCTTCCAACTCGTCACTGACCCCAGACCGATCCTGGCAGCGCGTTGAGCGGGATTTTCAGATAACGCAGGCCATTTTCCTCGACCTGAGGCAGCTCTCCTCCGCGAATATTGACCTGGAGGGCATGCAACATGAGCCTTGGCATCGGCAATGCCCTGTCTCGCGCCTCTCGAAGCCTGATGAACGCACTCCGAGATTGACCGGCAACGTGCTTGTTTTTCTCTTTCTGCTCCGCCACCGAACTCTCCCACAGAGCCTGGCGCCCTCCCGGCCTGTAGTCGTGACCGGTAAAGAGACGGGTCTCGCCGGGTAAGCTCAAAATGTCCTGGATGGACTGCCACAGATCAGCTGCGCTGCCGCCTGGAAAATCGGCGCGGGCGGAGCCGCTATCGGGCATGAAAAGCGTGTCGTGAATGAACGCCGCGTCGCCGATGACATACGTGATCGACGCCAATGTGTGCCCTGGCGAGTGCATGACGCGGGCTTCCAGCTCGCCAATCTTGAAGATCTCGCCGTCGCCAAACAGCCGATCCCATTGTGAGCCGTCGCATGCGAGATCCGGCCAATTATAGATCTCCTGCCAGATCTGCTGCACTTTCTTCACGCGCTCGCCGATCGCTATCGGCACGCCGGTTTTTGCCTTGAGATAACCCGCGGCCGAAAAGTGATCGGCATGCGGATGGGTATCCAGAATCCATTCGAGCTTCAGATTGTGGCTGTTGACGTAGTCGAGGATCACGTCCGCATTTGTCGTTGCTGTCGAGCCGGACTTTTCGTCGAAATCGAGTACGGGGTCGATGATGGCGCATCTTCGCGAACTCGGGCATGCAACGACATATTGGATGCTGCCCGTCCGTGCATCATAGAACCCGGCGACTTCAGGCTGCTGCATGGGCATTGCCCTCGACTGCGGCTCGCGGGAAGAAGATCGCCCGGCCAGGATCGAGGTCGTAGTCATGCTCGAAGTCCGTTGCCTCGGACGCAATCTGCGCCACGGCATCGAGTATGAACTGCACCTTCTCGTCCGGCAGCAGAACGCTGAAATTCAGCCGGGTGAATCCCGGCTTTTTCATTTCCTCGCCAGAGAGAATGGCTTGCCTTATTTCCTCGGACTGTTCGTCGTCGATCGATAGCAGTCTGTGCACATACGGGCCGGCACAGGCGCAGCCACCGCGCGCCTGGATCCCGAACCGGTCGCTTAGCATGCGCGTGATCAGCTGCTGGTGGACGTAGCCACCCTTTCCGTTTTCGACCCTAAAGGAAAAGATCGGAAGCCGCTCAGGATCCGACAGGCCGAGGAGTTCCAGCCGCGGCACGTCTTTCCATGCGCGAAAGGCACGGCGCGCTAACTCGCGATTGCGCGCTACCATCACATCAAGTCCGATCGCATCTTTGACGATGAAGGCCAGCGCGGCTCGTATGTCGCCGATCACGTTCGGCGTACCAGCTTCCTCGCGGGATTCCAGGCTGTCGCTGTAATCGTGTGTCTTCGGGGAGACAAACTTCACCGTCCCGCCACCTGGCCACGACGGCGTTTTCGTCGAAGGTCCGTCGCGTCGAACGATCAAGATGCCGGAGGCGCCGGGACCCCCGAGGAACTTGTGAGGCGAAACAACTATCGCGTCGATCTGGGCATCAGGGGCGGGCGACATGGAAATCGGCAGGTAAGGACCTGCGCCCGCATAGTCCCAGATCATCTTTGCGCCGGCGGCCTTCACGATCACGGTGATGGCCGCGACATCGCTGGTGATGCCCGTGACGTTTGAGGCCGCGGACATGGTGCATATCGTCAGATCTGACGACCCCCCGCCAACCGCGTCCTTGAGCTGAGACAGGTCCGGCCCGCCAGACGGATCCTCGGCGATTTCCACGATTTCTGCTCCGCTCTCACGCCAGGGCAGAATGTTGGAGTGATGCTCATAGGGACCGATAATGATCCGAGCGCGCTTGCCCGCTGCCACGGCTTCAGCGACGCCGAATAGCTTGACGAGGCGGTTGATCCCCGACGTAGCGCCGGAGCCGGTGAAGATCACAGCATGCCGTTCGGTGGCCCCGCAGAATTGACCGACCAGGGCGCGCGCTTCCCGACGCATGCGGGTCATGAAGCCTCCGCAATACGAGGCTTCCGTGTGGCTGTTGGCGTAGTACGGCAGGACCTCCTCAAGCACAAAGCGCTCGATCTGACGGAGTGCGCGGCCTGACGCGACATAGTCGGCGTACACCAAGTCCTTTTGCCCGTATGGACCCACGATTTTCGCCGTCGATCCCACAAGCCCATCCCGGAGGTCGGCGGTCACGTCAGCCTTTTTCTTTAGCCCCTGGCGGAACTTTGACAGAGGGGTCTCGGTCTGCCCTGTCGTTGGGCGAGCTGCTTGCACGGTCATTCTCCCCGGCTCGGATATTGACTCGGATTGTACCCTGCTCCACGGTCGAAAAAATTCACCTATTTTCTGCAATTTCTTGCAAAGAGCGTGTCAGATGATCGAAGATCGGGCGAAAATCGATGCATTTGATATGAAGATTTTGACGGCCATGCAGATCGATGCAAGCGTTTCCCAGCGAGATTTGGCGGAGAGGGTCGGCCTGTCTCAGAACGCGTGCTGGCGGCGGATCCAGCGCCTGCAGTCGCTAGGCCTTATCCGGGGGTCGCACAGCGATATCGATCTGCGAGCGCTGGGACTCGACCTGACGGTTTTCGTAATGGTCCGCACTCGCCACCATTCCAAGGAGTGGAGTGAGGCGTTCCGTGCCCATGTTGAACGGTTGTCGGAGGTGATCGATTTCTATCGGATCGGAGGGGACTGGGACTATCTGATCAAGGTCGTGACACAAGGCATGTCCGGCTACGATGCATTCTACCAGAAACTGATCACGAACTTCGACCTGGCTACGGTGACAGGCTTCTTCTCCATGGAAGCGATCATCAACAATCGTCCAGTGGATCTGACCAATCTGCGATAATCCGGCGCGCAATTGGACGCGCCGCTGGCCGTCGAGCAAGCCTTCGGCCGCAGGCCCCGCCAAGGTGTCTATTACAAGCCCACAGATCTGGCTGCGAGCTGGCCCCGCACGTCGGCTGTTTGCAGGCTCTCAACAGAGCCTTGAGTTCCTCCGCCTTGATGCGCGGGTTCCGACGACGCTTCGCTCAGGTCCGTACCCTAAGGGCTTGCTCCAGCCTGTCGGCAATCTGGGTGACGATATAGGCAATCACCATGTAGATCACGACGGCAATCACGAAGGCTTCGAGGTAGTAGTAGTTCAGCGCGGCGGTCAGCTGGGACTGGGCGAAGATATCGACAACCTCGATGGCGAATCCGAGAGAAAGCGCCTTCATGATGACCATCATCGAGGTTGTCAGGTCGGGAATTGCCGTGAGAGCCACCTGGGGAAACAGAATCCGTCGGAACAATTGGCCGTTCGTATAGCCAAGCGAATGGGCGGCGTCTGACTGACCGGTGTCGAAGGCGTTCAAGGCTCCCTTGATAATCTCGGATTGGAACGCAGCGATACAGCCTGTCACCGCAATAATAAGGATAACCGAGTTGGGTGTTTCGTGGGCGTTGAAGTTGATCCCGAGCAACGAGAGCAGGAACTGGAACGCCGGGGGCAGACCGAAATAGGCGAGGAAAATCACGATGACCATCGGAACGCCCTTGAAGACGATCTTGTAAGCCATGATGAGCTCTCGCAGCACCGGGACTCGTCTATATTCGACGAGCGCAAAAATGCTGCCGACTAGCGTCGACAAGACGAAAATCGTCAGCGCCATTCCAAGCGTTACAGGTACGGCGCCCAGAATTTCCTGGGTGTCCTGGAGCAAAATTTCGGTATCGAACATGGTTTAATACCCTTTAGGTCAGACGCTGGCGATGGCCGCGTTCTTGATCTGAGCTGTTGTCGTGGCCTCAGGCGCCTGCATCGGCGAGCGAAGCTCGAACAAGTGCACGATGAACCAGGCAATCAGGCACATAAGCGCATAGATAACCGCCAGGACGAGGTATGTTTCGAACTGGTACTGGTTATAGTCGCGCTCCATGATCAAATGCGCGGTCGCCATCACGTCCGCCGCCCCGATGTACATGACCAGCGCAACGTTGTGGATCAGATAAATGATGGAGTTTCCATAGCCCGGCAATGCGAAGTGCACCGCTTGCGGGCCGACGATGCGGGTGATCTTCTGGCGAAAGGTATATCCGAGACTGTCGGCTGCATCATGCTGGCCGCGATCGACGGCCAGGTATGCGGGCCGCAGGACTTCCGACAGATAGCCGCCATGGTAAAAACTCAGTCCGACCATCGCAGCGATCGTCGGCGAGAAGAAATCTGCGGAGCCGAACAGCGCCACCAACAGGGGGAGCCCGTAGAACGCGACGAACAACTGGAGGACGACGGGAACGCTGCGGGCATAGGACACGTAGAGGTCGGTGAGGTGGCTGACCACTGGTATCCTGCGAATCCGCAATGTTGTCGCAACGAGCGCCAAGCAAAAGCCGACCAACATGGCGGTAAACGTGATAGCGAGCGTCAGCGGCAATGCCGAGAGCAACTCGGGAATCATAGCAGAAACATCCACTTTGAAACGCTCCTTCTTGCAATTCAGCCTTGCCGCTGACGATATCTACTCAGATCGCATCACTTCATATACTTGACGATGCCTTCGCCAAACCACTTCTGCGAGAGCTTTTCGATCGTACCGTCGTCTTTCAACTTCTTGAGAACTTTGTTCACGTCATCGACCAAAACCTTGTTTTCATCTGACTTGTGAATAAGCATATAAGTATTGTTGGTGAAGACTGGTTCGGACGCCACGATGTCGAGCTTCTTTTCATCGATGACGGTCTGCTCACCAAGATTTGAAGGCAGGACCAGCGCGTCGAACTTGCCGTTCTGAACCTCATCCAAACGGTTTGGATACGGGATTCCGGCGCTCGACGCCGTCACGTCAAGCTTGTATTGCGGATTTTCTTTTTGCCAGTTCATGATGAACTTATAGGTTCCGCCGCCAGCCGTGGTCGGAACGATCCTCTTGCCGACCAGGTCTTTCATTTCTTTGATGCCGCTGCCCTTTTTGCTGTAGATCTTCATCAGGCTGGCGCCCATGGGGTTTTCAGGAATGAAGAACTGCTTGGCGCGCTCGGGTGACTTGTAGTAACCGCCGACCGCGATGTCGTATTTGCCTGTGGCCAGGCCGGTTTCCTGCGCGATGTCGGAGACACCTTCCATTTCGAACTTGTATTGCGGCAGCTTGGCGTTGATCGCCCTCAGCAGATCGGGTTCATACCCTTGCGGCTCGACGCCGAGCGCGCCCCAAGCCAATGGCTTGGATTCGGCAGAGGTCGCGATCTTGATTGTCCGAACGGTCTGACCATAACTGACCCCTGCTGTCGCAAGGGCAATTGCGATGCCGCCGGCGACGGCCAGGGCATAACGACGCGAAAAACTGGATTTGATTGCAGACATTTCTTGGGTTCCCTTCTTGTTGGATTATTGAAAAGCGAGTTCAGACTGCAGGAATTGAGCAAGTCGTGGGCTGGAAGGCGCATCGAAGATCTCAGCCGGACTGCCGTCGGCGGCAACCACGCCACGATCCATGAAGACGATCCGGTTCGAGATGTTCTTTGCGAATTGCATCTCGTGGGTCACAAGCAGCGAGGTGATGCCGGACGACGTGACGTCCTTGATCACTTTCAGGACTTCACCGACCAGTTCAGGATCAAGCGATGACGTCGGTTCGTCGAAGAGCATCACATCCGGCCGAACCGCCAGCGCTCGTGCGATGCCTGTGCGCTGGAGCTGGCCACCTGAGAGCTGGGACGGATAGCTGTCCCGCTTCGCTGAGAGGCCGACCCTTTCGAGCTCTCGCAGCGCGATTTCACGCGCCTCGTCCGTGGACTTGCGCTGCACGACGACCAGCGGATCCATGACGTTCTGGAGGACGGTCATGTTCTTGAAGACGTTGAATTGCTGAAAGACCATCGCTGTCCGCAGCCGGATCGCCTGGATGGCTGCCTTGTCGGCGCGCTGGTAATCCATCCGAATCTGGTCGAACGCGATGGTTCCAGATGCCGGCTTAACCAGGTAGTTGATGCATTTCAGCAGGGTGGTCTTGCCAGTGCCGCTTGGGCCGATGATTGACACAACGTCACCTCGCTTTACCGAGAGATTGACGCCGTTCAGGACCTGCGTGCTTCCGTAGGACAGCTTTATATCTTTGAGTTCAAGCATTCTGATTGGTGCCCTTCAGAGTGTGGGACGGAGTGCCTTGATCGCATGCGATATCATCACCCGCTCTCCGCATGGCCGAGAACGTGCATCAGCCGGTTTGCCCAGCCGAAGATCGATATGGCGTGGATAAGGTCGATGATCTCGACATCATTCATGCCGACGGATCGCAGCGCGGCGATATCGTCTGCCGTCGCTTCCGACGGCGCCGCCGACAGGCGGCGGGCAAAGCTGTAGATTGCCGCATCGCGCGGCCCAAGCTTTTCGGGTTTGTCGAGGTACAGCGCGGTGACCACATCGTCGCTCTTGGTCAGCTCTGCATGCCTGCGGGCGTGGACAACGGCACAGAATTTGCAGCCATTGACGATCGAGGCCCCCAATGCGCCAAGTTCGCGATCGGGACGGGCGAGCCCGCCTTCGACATACATGATCGCGTTGAACAAGTTGGTGCGGGCAAGATAGCTTTCCGGATCATGCACAAGGGTCCGTACATATTCCGAAACTTTCTTGGCGGAGGGCGTAACCTTCATCGCATCGAGCTGTTCCGGCGTGGCCCCGGACAGCTCGACCGGCGCGATGTATGGCTGCCAGTTCAGCGGCTTCAGGCGCACCGAGGAAATCATGCCGACCTCATCAATCGCAAGCCGGTCGCCACCCGTGTCTGGAAGTTGACGAAGGCGATCAGTTCGGAGAGCGCGACGATCTGAGGATTGTTCAATCCAGCCTTGTCCAGGAGCGCGATGTGGCTTGCTTCCGCCTTTTTCGGCGTCAGGGTGATCAGGTCAACATGACGGACGATGGTCGCCAATGGTTCTTCCAGAGCCGTTTCGCCCTGGGTCACGGCCAGAAGCTGCTCGGTCGGACCAAGCTGAGCCAGCTGCACATCATATTCGGCCACCAGGACCGGATCGGCGTTCAGGGCGGCCATGCGGCGGGCAAGAGCAACACGCAAGTTCGGCGCCAGCCCCTGATCGTTTGCCGGCTGCAGCACCGAGAGGCGACATTCTTCCGCCCCGTGCACGAATTCGGGCCGAAACCGCCTTGCGGCGAAAAGCGCATCGTCCGGCGAAAGACCGGCGGCTTTGTCAATTGCGTCGATCACCACGCGGCCTCCTTCTGCAGCAAGGGTGTTGAATCGACCCATTCGTCGCCGAGAAGTTCGGGCGTATCGTAGGCGATCAGATTGGCGAAGTGGGTTTCGACATCCTCGGCAAACAGCGATGCAGCAATGCCGCGGACGAGACGGTCGGCCCCGGCGCTGACGGCCGGGATGTCGCCGGAGACCTTGCCGTGGGTCAGCATGGCGGAGTCGTTGAAGCAGTGGATATGTCCCAGCATCGGGCAGGAACCGGGAGTGCGTTCACGGAACTCGAAGGCAGGACCGAGATCCGGTGCATCGGACATGCCTGCACGCGGCGGTCCCATATCCGGCCTGTATCGGCCATCCGACCAGGTGCGGATATGTGGGGCGATCGCCGCAAATTCCGGGCGGCCGCTGAAGTCGTTTGAAAAGCCGGTTGCCGCGATCAGGAAGTCGTAGCGCAACGGCCCCTGCGTGGTTTCCACCAGCAGGGTCCCTGTATCCTCCTTCACCGCAACTATGCCGCAGTCGAGAAGGAACCGAGCATTCGAATGGCGAGACACGCGAAGTGTCGATGAACGCGGCGGCGGTGTCTGGGTCGAGGCGGTATAATCGAAGAATTTCCATTTCCAGGCGTCGGGCAACTGATGCATGCCGAGTACAACACCCGGGCTGCCAATGCCGGTCAGCTTGTTGATGCGCGGCATTTCCTTGCGCCGGATCAACATGTCAACAGAGCCGGCTCCCGCCTCGAGTGCCGTTGCGGCATTGTCCATGGACGAGGCACCAGCGCCGATCACCGCCACACGCTTGCCTTTCAGCGCGTCGAAATCGATGTCGTCGGCAGAATGGGCCCAATAGGCGCGATCGATGCCGCTGAGGAAATCGGGCACGGCAAAACCGCCCAACCCGGACCGACCAGTGGCCAGAACGAGACGACGGGTGAGAACCCGGCCGGTTTCCGCGCCTTCGATATCGATCGCAATCAGATCTCCAACGGCTGCCAGTCCGGTCATGCGCACGCTGTTGCGCACCGGCAGGCCAAGAACCTTGCGGTACCAGACCAGGTAGTCCATCCACTGGCCCTTGGGGATTTTGTCCAGCGACCGCCAGGCCTCAACGCCCCATTGCGCCGTGAACCAGGCGCGGAACGTCAATTGCGGCAGGCCGAGCGACGGACCGTGCAGGGTTTTCGGCGACCGGAGCGTTTGCATGCGGGCAAACGTTACCCATGGTCCTTCGAGCCCGGCCGGAGCCGCATCATAGGCCACGACATTGCTTATCCCGGTCAGTAACAGCTTTGCCGTGGCAGCAAGTCCGCACATGCCGGCGCCGATGACCACGACATCGCGGACCGGCACGTCATCGTGCGAACGCGCGGGAACCCATGGCTTGGCGGGCAGTTCGAGAAAGTCGAGATCTTGCGTGAGCTGTGCTTCGAGCGCAGCAAGACCTGTCGGCGTTGGCACGGTGGGGGTATGCTTCATATTCCCGTTCCGTGATTTGTGCCGGATGCAGGATCGGTCACCAATTGGCCGGCCAAGGCCGGATCAAGTTTCTTGAAGCCGACGATCGATCGTTCAGCCACCGCTTCGACCGCCTCCATCAACGCCTGTGCGACTGGACGAAGGGGACTTTTTTCGGCAGCCACAACCCCCCAATAAAAGAGAACGGTCGCGTCAATCGGGCGGATGGCGACCCCAGCCAAGGCCACGCCATAGGCGGTGAGGGGATCAATGACAGCGGCAACGCCGGTCCGGCGCACAAGCTGCAGCGCGCCATAGGCAGTATTCGTCCGGATCACTGGCCCGGTGTCGATGCCCCTGGCCGCCAATGCCTTGGAGACATGCAACTGGAAACGTAGGGGGTTGAGCAATGTGGCGACGCGGCGACCGGCAAAGGCGGAAAGCGGTATGACGTCAAGTTCAGCCAGCGGATCGTCCTCCCGCACGGCAGCAACATCAGGCGCCGAATAGAGCCGCAGGACATCCAGGCCGGGCGTATCGAGCGGCAGGCTTGAAAACCCGATCTCGGCACGACCGCTGCGCACCTCCTGGGCGACGATCGAGGGCAGAAACTGCCCGAGATGCGTCTCGTGCGGAAGTTCGACACCTTTGAGCTCGGCCATGGCCGTCGGGATCAAGCCAGTACCGATCGCGGAGGTTGTGACAATCTGCAGGATCCGCCCCCGGCCGGCGGCGATCATCTTGGCCCGCGCTGCGAGTTCCGTGAAGGACATCAGCAAACGCCGCGCCTCCTCCTCGAAGGCCACACCCTCCTCGGATAACTGCACCCGGCGACCGACACGGTGCAGCAATTCGAAGCCGAGCTCCGCCTCGAGGTCCTGAATGGTGCGTGTCACCGAAGGCTGGGAACACCCGAGCATCTCGGCAGCCTTGGTGATGCTGCCGCTGGCAGCAACCGCAAGGAAGCTCTGAAGGTCGCGGGTTTCCATGTTCTCTCTACATGCGCAATCCGTATGATTGACATCGTCTCATTCATTTTTGATATATGTCAAGCGGAAACGAATATTCGCTGAGGCATGTTGCAATCGCGGGCTCAGGCCGGAATCCCATCGACAGAAGCCGACGATGGCAGATGCGGCTCCGATTTGTGGAACCTCCTAGTGAGAAATGGAGGCTGCAATGCCCGCAACAGGAGGGAATTTATGCGCGTAAGCATTCTTGGCGCCGGAGCGATTGCTTACGGCCTTGCCGCCTATCTGGCCGAAGCGGGACATGACCCGATGCTTTGGTCGCCTTCCGGAGAACGCACCAAGGCGCTGGCCGCCGGTGGATTGCTGAAGGCTACCGGAGCTATCAAGGCAACGACTAAGGTGCGCATCGCCAAGGATTGCGAAGACGCCATTGCCGATGCCGACATCGTCATAATCGCGTTGCCGGCTTACGGCCACAAGATGGTGATGGACGCTGCCACTCCTTATCTAAGCGACGGAACGCCGGTTATCATCAGCTCGCACAGTTCCTTTGGGGCACTGTATCTCTCCAAGCGGCTTGCGGACCGGAAGGTTAGCCTGCCGATCGTCGTCTGGGGTACCACGCTCGTGACTGGGCAACAGCGCGGGCCAGTCGAAATCGATATTGCAACCGTTCGCCAGAAACTGGATGTCGCGACGCTGCCTTTCAGTGCTCAGGACCAAGGGTTCGAGCTTTGCACGAGCTTGTTCGGCGATCGTTTCGTCAAGCGCGACGGCATGCTTGCTATCGCGCTCAGCAACCTCAATCCGCAGAACCATCTCGGGATCGCTCTTCTTAATCTCACACGCATGGAGAAGGGAGAACAGTGGAGCCAGGCCGGAAACGTCACCCCGGCTGTCGGCCGCTTTATCGAGGCTCTGGACGCGGAACGATTGGCGATCGCCGCCCGTTTTGGAATTGCCGTGCGGACGGTTGAAGAGCATTTTTCATTATCGTTTCACGTCCCCATGGCCACCGTTTCGGAAATGAACCAGGAGATGGATCGCCAAGGCCGCGGCGGCTTCGGCCCGTCAACCATCGACAGCCGCTATATTCTCGAGGACGTTCCGTTCGGGCTGCTGCCGACCGTTTTGTTGGGGAAGATCAGCGGAAATTCAGCGATTCTCCATGAATCTGGAATTGCCATATTCTCGGCGGCTTACGGTCGCGATCTTAAGGGAGATAATGATATTCTTCCCGCGCTGGGCTTCGAGGGAATGGCAAAAGCGGACCTCGAAAACCTTTGCCGTAAGGGATTTTAACAACTTTCCACAGTGGACTGGGACATAGGCCAAGTGCCCGAAAAACCACCGGGGCTGGTTGCCGGCGAGCACGACATGCAGGTTCCTCGGCGAGCGTCGGGAGATGTCTCCAGGAACTCAGCACGAGATCGAAATGGTCCCGCCCGACGGTGTGAGTGGGTCTGTAGCAGGGTCCGTCATCGAAACCCAGTGCGGCATGGTTCCATCAGTTGCCAGATGCCTGAACATTGCATCAACTGCGCAGGCGCTTCGCGCCTCCATCAAGATACCGGCCATGCAGGCGCCGACAGTCCGGAACAACGAGTGTCGTAGCCCGTTCAGGATAAGTGGTTCGTCCACAATCAGCTACGCGAGATAGACATGTTCCGATTTCTAACGTTGGCAGGGACCATCTTGGGTCTGACGATGTCGCCGGCGCAGGCCGCCAGTGATGCGGATCAGGCTGTCGAACAATTTCACCGTACCTGTCTGGCCGAGGGTCCCAATTTCGAGCGCATGATAGAGACCGCGCACGAACGCAGGTGGACACTTATTGCCGAAACAGGCTTCGCCGAACTCGCGCCAATCGCTAATCCAACCTCAGTGGAGGCATGGCTGGTGGCCGAGGCGGAGGAAGGATTGCCAGCAGGAACCATCATCGGCACCACCAAGGCAACGATGAGCGGCAAACGGGTGCAGACGTGTACGCTGGCATTTCCCGATGTCGATCAAGAAGCATTTCGGAAGAGTTTCTTCACCCGTACGGATGCCGAGAAGATTGCCGAAGATCGCGATACGGAGGAGTTCTCGCGTCTCTACATCCTCGTTGCCGGCGGACGTAAGCAATTTGTCCGGCTGGTGGTCGTGCCTTCAACGCCACCAGGAAACCCGCGCGTCGTTGCCAGTTCGATCATGGCCGACTGACATCTCATTCCTCCCGCCCCCGTGCTCCTCTGGAGGGCGAACACTGCGAAATGTCGCGAGCAGCAGAAGGTCGTAGATAATTTTTCAGCCCACCGGCGATGATCAGGGGCCAGCCGAAGCTGGAGACGGCAAGGAGAGCCCCTGCGAGGACTGGACTGGCGGCCGCCGCGAGGGCCTTCAGACCGAAGAAAAGCGCCTGCACCGCGCCGACATTGCCTAAAATCGCATAAATCCAGCTCAGCGCCATGATGGCGAGGACGCCGGGCAGTACGAACAGTGTGCCGGCCACGAGCCCGCCTCGGATTTTATGCAGGAGCCACCCGATGTAGACGGCGAGCTGCTGGGCCTCCGGTCCTGGCAGCAGCATGCAGTAGTTCAGCGCATGCAGGAACCGCGTCTCGCCGATCCAGCGCTTCTCCTCAACCAGGATGCGATGCATTACCGCAATCTGGCCGGCCGGGCCACCAAAACTCAACGCAGCGACTCGCGCCCAGACCCGCACTGCTTCGCGGAAGGGGATCCCATGCGAAGGTTCATCCCCCAGCGCATTCGGATGGACGGCATGGGCGCTGGTCATTGGTTCCCCTCACCCGCGCTTCTGGCGGAAATAGGCCCGCTTCGTTCTGATCCGATGGACTGGATTAGACTAGGCCTCCTGGCGTTGGCGGGGTTCCTCACCTGGACACTGAACACCCTCTCGGCCGGAGGCGGAGGTCTATTGCTGATCCCCGCCGTGACTTTCATCACAGCGAGCGCGGCGGTTGCGCCGGTCATCACCTTGACCGAGCTCATCGGCAATCCCATCCGCGCCCTGGCCTTTCGGCGCAACATCGATTGGAGCCTGGTCCGTTGGTACCTGCCCGGCGCCATCGCCGGCGCCGCGGCGGGCTCCTGGCTCTTCGCCAACAGTCGGGCGGAATGGCTCCAGATACTCATAGGGATCTATCTGATCAGTGCAGTCTGGGAATTTCGCGGCGGGGCGCGCGAGCGGAGCTACCGAGTCCGCCGCTGGTGGTTCCTCCCGGCCGGCCTGATCGTCGCGCTGTTGTCGGCGCTGATGGGCACGGTGGGACCCGTCCTGAATTCGCTCTATCTGAACTACGGTTCGGAGAAGGAGACGTTGGTCGCCACGAAATCGGTGAACTCGTTTGTGACCGATGTCGTCAAGATCGCGGTATTCACCGGACTTGGCGCGCTCGGGGGTCAGGCGGTCATGTACGGCGCAGCCGCGGGTTTGGGCGCTCCGCTTGCCAATCTGCTGGCCAAGCGCTGGCTCGAGCGCCTGAGTGGACGACAGTTCCGCGGCCTTGTGGTCGCGCTCATGGCAGTCAGTGGAGCGCTGATGATCTGGAACCAGCACAGCTTGGTTGTGCAGGCCTGGCGCGCGGCCACAGGAACGTCTTTAACAATGTCCATGTTGGCTGGAGCCCTTCGCGCGCTGTACCGTAGCTGGTTGGCCGGTCCCGCGACGCGCAGCAGCTGGCGAAAGGCCTGCGCGCAGCCCTCGACAAGGTCGCCGTCAAAAAGAGCTAGGCTTCCCAAACGTCTATATCGGACGGGACTCTTCGGCCGGTTCCTTCGAACCAGCCGATCTAACCAGCTCAGCTTCGAAAAGGTTCGCGAGGTCAGATCACGCTCAGCGTCACTGCGGCAAGAACAAGATAACGGCCGACCTTGGCGGCAGTGACCAGCAAAAAAAGCTCGCGCAGGACACCGGCAATGACGGACAGCCTCGCGAAACGCGTTGGGGGCAGAAACCCCATCTTTCAGATAACAGGGCGACCCGCGCTATCAGCCAGATGACAGGCTGCAACGCCGCCATGCGGCACCGATCGCAGCATCGGTTCCTCGACCCGGCAGACATCGATCGCCACCGGACAGCGCGTGTTGAACCGGCACCCCGGAGGCGGCGCGCTGGGACTTGGCGGATCGCCGGCGAGAATGATCCGGCGGCGCCCGGCTTCGATGCGAGGATCGGGAGAAGGAACAGCCGACAGCAGCGCCTGGCTGTAGGGATGGGCCGGCTCGCGAAACAGCGGGCGGGTCAGGCCGGCTTCCGAGATGCGGCCGAGATACATCACCGTCACGTTCGAGCAGACCTCGCGCACGATCGCCAGATCATGCGCGACAATGACAATGGTCAGGCCAAGCTGTTTCTGCAGCGACGTGAACAGGTTGACGATCTGCGCCCGGATCGAAACGTCGAGCGCGCTAAGTGGCTCATCGCAGACCAGTATGGACGGCTTCAGCGCGAGCGCGCGCGCAATCGAAACGCGCTGGCGCTGGCCACCGGAAAGCGAGCGTGGAAGCCGATCGAGCACCGTCTCAGGCAGCGCAACCAGATCCAGAAGCTCGGCGATGCGGCGCCGGCGCTCGACTGATGAACCGAAGCGATGGATCTGCAGCGGCTCCTCCAGTGTCTGGTAGACGGACTGGCGGCGGCTCATCGACCCCAACGGATCCTGGAAGACGAACTGGACTTCGCGGCTGAACGACTTCCTGTCCGATTTCAGCCATTCGGTGCGATCCCTTCCCCCAATCAGGACAGTGCCTTCGCTCTCCTTCTGCAAACCGACGATGGTGCGCGCCAGCGTGGTCTTGCCGCAGCCGGACTCGCCGACGATGCCGTGGAACGCGCCGCGCGTGACCGTCAGGTCTATGCCATCGACCGCCCGCACCGCGCCGGTGCCCGAACGGTTGGCAAAATGCACCTTCAATCCCTTGACCTCGATCGCCGCGGCATCAGACATGGAGGGCGATCCCCTCTCGTTTCAGCACGACCGGGCAAGCCACACGGTGCGGGCTTGTCGACGCGGATATCGTCTGCAACGGCGGCCGGTGCTGCCGGCAACCGGCTTCGACCAATTCGCAGCGCTCGGCAAACCGGCAACCCGGTTCCAGCCGGATCTGGTTTGGCGGCAGGCCCGGTATCTCGCGGGTCGCCGCGCGTTCGTCGGCGCGAAAATCCGGCACCGATGCGAGCAGTCCGCGCGTATAGGGATGGACCGGCCGGGTCAGCACATCCATCGCCGTCCCCTCCTCCGCCACCTGGCCGGCGTAAAGCACGATGACGCGGTCGGCGACGGAAGCGACCACGCCGATATCGTGCGTGATCAGCACGACCGCGATGCCATCCTCCCGCTGGATCTGACGGATGAGCTCCAGGATTTGCGCCTGGACCGTGGCGTCCAGCGCCGTGGTCGGCTCGTCTGCGATCAGCACGCGCGGCCGGGCCGCCAGCGCCAGCGCGATCATCGCGCGTTGCAGCATGCCGCCCGACATTTCGTGCGGATAGCGGTTGTAGCGATCCTCGGGGTCCGGAATGCCGGAGCGTGCCAGAAGCGAGACCGCTTCCTTGCGCGCGGCCTCATGCGATAGGCCGGCGAAGCGGCGCGCCTGGCGGGCCAGCTGCGGGCCGATTTTCAGCATCGGGTTCAACGCGCTCATCGGGTCCTGGAAAATCACGCCGAAATAGCGCCCGCGCAGGTCCGACAATTGCCGTGAACCGATGCTGAGCAGTTCGCTTCCGTCGGCTCGCGCCGATCCCTTCATGTCCACGGTCACGCCCTCGGGCAGCAGGCCGAGCGGACCGAGCGTCATTACGGTCTTTCCCGAACCGCTTTCGCCGACGACCGCAACCGTTTCTCCGGGATGGACGTTGAACGACACCCCGTCCACCGCCCGCACCGAAACGGTGGTGGCGTAGAGGTCGATGACCAAATCTTCGATCGAATAGATCGGCTGAGCGTCGCTCATGCTGAAGTCGTTCCCGTTTCGACGGCGTTACGCTCGGCTTCTTCGCGAGCGCGCGCCTTTCGGCGTCTGCGCAAGGTCGCGCCGCGAACCGGCCGCGGCACCTTTTGCAATGCGAAGGCTTCGCCCAGAAGGTTGAAGCTGACCACGACCAGCGTCAGCGCCAGACCGGGCAGCACGACGAGGCGCGGTACCTCCTCGATGTAGCTCATGCCGTCGACCAGCATCTGGCCCCATTCCGGTGTCGGCGGTGCGACGCCAAGTCCGAGAAAGCTGAGCGTGGCGATGGCCAGCACAAGCGCGCCGGCGTCGGCGCTTGCATAGACCACGACGAGGGCAAGCACATGCGGCAGGATATGGCGAACAAAAATCCACAGATGGCCGGCGCCCATCACGCGGGCCGCCTCGATATAGGGCTGCTGCAGCTCGGCGGTGACGACGGCGCGGCTCATGCGGGCATAGTTCGCCCACCACGCCAGGGTGAGCGCCGTTATCATCGACCAGTAGCCGGTGCCCAGAATGCCGATCAACGCCAGCGCGATCACCAGACTCGGAAGTGCCAGCGCAATATCGATGATGCTGATAAGGACGAGCTCGACACGGCCGCCGACATAGCCGGCGAAGGAGCCGATCGTGACCCCGATCGCCAGCGCGGCGACAAGCACGATCACCATCGCCACCAGGGAAATGCGGGCGCCACCGACGATGCGGCTGAAGACGTCTCGGCCGAGATAGTCGGTGCCGAGCCAGTGGTTCCAGCTCATGCCCTCCAGTGTCGCCGAATAGTCCTGCGCACTTGGATCGTAAGGCATGATAGCAGGAGCGAAGATGCCGATCAGCACAAAGCCGATTACGGGGAGCAGCACCAGCCACGGCCAGTCCTTGATGTCCCTGATAGCGGAAATGTTCATCGCCTCATGCTCCCCGCGCCCGGCGCATTCGCGGATCCGCGACGATGCAAATCATGTCGACGATGAAATTGACTATGACGAAGAAGACGACAAACAGCAGCAGCACCGACTGCATGCCGATGAAGTCGCGGAAGCGTATCGCCTCGATGAAAAAGGCACCGACGCCGCGCAATGCAAATACCGTCTCGACGACGATCGACCCGATGATCATCAGCGTGAATTGCGCGCCGAATGTCGTCAGGAACGGAATGGCGATGTTGGGCAGCGCTTCGCGCAGCAGCACCTGCGTTCTGGTATAGCCTTTTGCGAAGCCGGTTGTCGCAAACGGCCGCGACATCGCTTCCTGGAGGTTGACCCGAACGACGCGGCTGAGAACGGAGGCTGGGAACAGCGCGATCGTCACCCACGGCAGAAGCCACGAGGTGAAGCCGCTGGTGCCGAAGGTGGGCACCCAGCCCAGCATGACCGAAAACACGATGACCAGCAGCGCCGCCACGAAGAAGTTCGGGGTCGACGCGCCGATCAGCGAAAATGCATGCAGGAACCTGTCCATCACGCCACCATTGCTGACGGCGCCGGCAATGCCGAGCGCGATCGAGAAAATGAAGGCGAGAATGCCGCCGCCGGCAAGCAGAGCCGCCGTCATCGGGATGCGGGCGGCAAACTCCGACGAGATCGGCTTTCCCGTTCGCAGTGAGATGCCGAAATCCCCGGCCAGCGCGCCGGAAAGCCAGCGTCCGTAGCGGATCGGCAACGAGTCGTAGAGACCGAGCTCGTTGCCGATCTTGGCGATCATTTGCGCGTCAGCGCCAGGACCTGCCGCACGCTCGGCAATGAGCGCCGCAACATTGCCCGGAGCCGCCGCAACCAGGGCGAATGTCAGCGCGGATGCCGCCAGGATCAAAAGGCAGGCAAGCAGCATCCGTCGCAGGATCGTGCGTTTCATCGTCAGGCCTCACTCGGGCTCGAAGTCTTCAGGCCTTCAGCGTGATCGCCTTGAACGGCAAGTCGTAGTCAGTCGCCGGAAGCGAGAAGTTCTCTGCGCGCGGATTGTGAGCCCACAGCCGCTGGCTGACGACAAGCGGACAGATGGCGGTGTTGTCGTGCAGCCAATCGTAGAGAGCCTGCATCTTCAGGTCGCGTTCGGCGCCGCTCGCCTCGAGCGCAGCCTTGACTACGCCGTCGAGCGCGTCCGAGACATAGATCTTGCCGTCAGGCCCGCTGTCCGCCGTCGAGACCAAGGCATTGCCAAGGGTCCCGTGAGGGTCATAGGGAGCGCCATAGGTGGTGAAGAAAGCGAGATCATAGTCGAAGGCCGGACGCCGTTCATGCATGGTGGCATTGTCCACCGAGGAGACTTGGACCTGGAAACCGACCTCGGACAATTGACCCTGGATCATTTCGGCGATGCGCCGCGATCCCGGCAGGGACTCTTCGGAAACCAGAAAGTCGATGGTCAGAGGAGAGCCAGCCTTGGTCCAAGCACCGCCGCTGTCGACCCAGCCGCCATCGGCGAGGATCTTCTTGGCCCCCGCCACGTCGCGCACCGGCACGTCATGCCGCTTGCCCGACGAAGGCACGTTCGCCGGGAACAGATCGGCGGCCGGGTCGGCAAAGCCTTCGAACAGGACCTTGGCGATCGCCGCCCGGTCGACCGATGCATAGACGGCGTCACGGACGGCCTTGTCGGCGATGATCTTCGACTTCGGCGAATAGCCGAGCAGCATCGTCGCGGTGCCCGGCTCGGCTATGACCTTCATGCCGTCGCTTTCCAGCGCGCGAGCGCGGCGCGGCGACAGCGTCGCCACCCAGTCGCCGCCGATGACATCGAGGTCGCCTGAGCGGAGGCCGTTGGCGCGAGCGAGTTCATCGGGAACCACCTTCAATTCCATGCGGCTGAAAAGCGGCTTCTCGCCCCAGTATTTGTCGTTGCGAACGAGGCTGGTGCCGCTCGAATCGTATTTTTCGACGATCCATGGACCGGTTCCGATCGGCGCCGTCTGCTTGCCATCCTTGTCGACTGCCTTGGGCGACAGGAAACGGACTGGGCGGACGATGGTGAGTTCGAGGAGTGCCGCCGGCACCGGCCGCTTCAGCTTGACCGTCAGCTTATTCGGTCCGTCCGTGACGATGCTGTCGAACGCGTCGGAGATGCCGATCCAGGAGAAGTCGCTCACCCCCATCCATCGCTTGAGGTTCCATTCGGCTGCGGTGGAATCGAACGGCGTGCCGTCGCTGAAGATCACGCCTTCACGCAGATCGAAGGCGATCGAAAGCTGATCGTCGGCGACTGTCCATTTGGTGGCAAGTCCCGGCTCAAGCGCGCCGTTCTGGCCGTAGTGGATCAGCGCATCGAAGACGATGGTGTAGGTGCTCAGCGTTGAAACATTCTGCAGCAGGTCGAGATCGCCGGTCTCCGCAGCGATGGCAATCTTCAGCGTTTCATGCGTTTCGGAAAAGGCGCTGCGCGGAAAGGCGGCAACGAAGGCAAGGCCAGCGGTGGAGGCCAGAAAATTGCGGCGGTCGAGAGTGATCATTTCAGTTCCCCATTTTTGATTGATTGGTAGCGATTGTACACATGAATTCCCATTTGTATAGACATATTCGGCGCCAATCCAAGTTGGCGCGCAGCGCTGCGTTTGGCAAAGGAAAGCGCCGTCTCGCGTAATATCGCCGTGCCGGCGCGGGTCTCGACAGGCGCTAAATCCAGCTCAGCGTCATCGCCGCCAGCGCAAGGTAGCGGCCGACCTTCGCGATCGTGACGATCGCAAAGAAGCTCCAGAATGGCTCCCGCAGCGCTCCCGCCACAACCGTCAGCGGATCGCCAACGAGAGGAAGCCAGCTCAACAGCAGCGACCATCGTCCATAGCGCTGATACCATCGCGTCGCGCGCGTCAACGCGGAGGGCTTTACCGGGAACCATTTGCGATTGCGAAAGCAATCGATCCCCCGGCCGAGCCACCAGTTGACGATCGAGCCGAGCACATTGCCTGCGCTTGCGGAGGCGATGAGCAGAGCCGGAGCATAGCTTTCCGTCAGAAGCAGTCCCGCAAGGGCTGCTTCCGATTGCATCGGCAGAATGGTCGCCGCGGCAAACGCGGTCAGGAAAAGACCGCCATAGATGGCGAGCTCGCCAGGCATTTCGAGCTCTCAGCTTGCCCTGGGCCATTTCGGGTGCCGATCATCGACGACATAGCCATGCGAATGCTCATAGCCCGCTTCCGACCATACTGCGTCGCCAATATGACGGTCGTCCTCAGGCAGATCGACATGCGTATGCACAAGCACGTCGGGATCATGTTTCGGCCAGAGCCAGATCGCGGCAAGCAGGGCTGCGGCGCCAATGATGCCGAGCAGAATGAAGGTGAAGGGCAATCCCATCGCCGCACCGATGCGGCCGGCAATGGGATAGGTGATCAACCAGCAGGCATGCGAAAGCGCGAATTGGGCAGCAAACAGAGCGGGCCGGTCGACGGCATCGGCGGAACGCCTGATCAATCGGCCCGAAGGCGTCTGCGCCCACGAATAGCCGAGCCCCAGCACGAACCAGAGCGGCAGCAGCAGATAGTAGCTGCCGGCGAGCGGTCCCACCAGCACGCCCGCGACCAGGATCGCGGCGCCCGAGAGCATCGCAACCCGGTCCGGGACGTTCTCCAGCAGCCGCGGCAGGGCAAGGGCTGCAATCATCGATCCGCCGCCGAACGCTGCGAGCGCCAGCGCCGTGTCGCTTTGCGAGAGGCCGAACTGCGCCTGCACCAGGACGACCGTGTTGACGATCACCATCGCGCTTGCCGCCGCGACGGCAACGTTAAGGGCCAGCAGCCCGCGCAATCGCGGCGTCGCCAGATAGATGCGGATTCCGCGCGTGGTACGATCGTAAACGCCGCGCGGCTGCGACGGTTTAGGGCTCGGCAGGACCACCGACACCACCAGCGCCGCCGAGGCGAGAAAGCCGATAACCGTACCGGCGAACAGGCTGTGGAAGCTGATGACGGAAAGCAGCGCCGCCGCCAGCATGGGACTGACGACGCTTTCCAGGTCATAGGCCAGTCGCGACAGCGACAGGGCCCGCGTGTAGTCCTTCTCCTCGGGCAGCACGTCAGGGATCGAGGCCTGGAAGGCCGGAGTGAAGCCTGCCGACGCCGACTGCAGGACGAAGATGAGAACATATACCTGCCAGACTTCGGTAACGAAGGGCAGGAACACCGCGACCGCAGCCCGGATGAGGTCGAGCGAAACCAGCATGGTGCGGCGCGGCAGGCGCTCTGCGAACGCAGCTGCGACAGGCGCCACGCCGACATAGGCGATCATCTTGATGGCGAGCGCCGTGCCGAGCACCGCGCCAGCGTCGTCTCCCGCGAGATCGAACGCCAGCAGCCCGAGCGCCACTGTGGCAAGGCCGGTGCCGATCAGGGCGATGACCTGGGCCAGGAAGAGATGACGGTAAGTGCGATTGGCCAGGACCTGAAGCATATTTGTCTTCTTGCAGCGGATGACGGTTCGTCGAGAACTGGCGCGAACGGCCTGCCTGTCTCAGTGATGGTGACCTTCCGGCTCGACCATCTTGAACGGCAGCACCTGCTCGCGACCTTTCGCGGCCAGGATCAACCTCGCCTGGAACTCATGCGGCTCGGCAGGGGCGACGGTGCTCTCAAGCCGATGATGGTTGTCAGCGGCGGGCTCGAGGCGAAGCGTCTCTGGCCCTTCGGGTCGGTCGATGATCACAGTCGCTGTCAGATCGTCAGCGTGGCGATCGATGGTCAGCCGCATCCGCTCGCCAGCCGGTGTATCGACGATTTCCAATGTCCCTTCAGCCAGATCGCAGGCGAACTTGAAAGGCTCCGGCGCATGATGGTGAGCATCAGAGGCTTCCGCGCCAGTGACGGCCAGGCTGGCTGGGCTCACCAGGCGGACATTGGCTTCCGCCAACGCCGGCAAGTGGGCGAACAGCTCCTGCTTGAGGGCTTCGGTTACGCCCAGCACGTCTTTGGCCGTCGCCATCTCCGGAACACTGATGGCCACGTCGGCATGCAGACGATGTCCGATCCAGCGTGCCTGAACGCTTTCAACGCGCCCGATGCCCGACACGTGTTCGGCAGCATGATGGATTTCATCGACGATGGCGGGCTCGACACCATCGAGCATGCGCGTCAACACGGCTTTCGAAGATTGCCAGACAATGGCGAAGATCGCCGCGGTGATCAGCAGTCCGATGATCGGATCGGCAAGCGGAAAGCCCAGCCAAACGCCAATAGCGCCAAGGACGACTGCCAGGCTGGTGAAGCCGTCGGTGCGCGCGTGATAGCCGTCAGCGATCAGCGCAGCGCTGTTGATCTCACGGCCGACGCGGATACGAAACACGGCGACCGCTTCGTTGCCTAGGAAGCCAATCAGACCGGCGATGGCGACCCAGCCGAGAAACGCGATGGGTCGCGGATTGACCAGCCGGTCGATCGCCTCGTAGCCAGCGACGATGGCGCTGAAAAGAATGATGAGAACGATGACGATCCCGGCCAGATCCTCGACGCGGCCCAGGCCGTAGGTGAACGCCTTGCTCGGTTTGCGGCGGACCAGCATGAAGGCGATCCACAGCGGGACGGCGGTGACCGCGTCGCCGATATTGTGGATGGTGTCGGCCAGCAGCGCCACGCTGCCGGAGAGGAACACGACCACAAGCTGGAGCGCTGCCGTGACGGCCAGAACGACGAATGACCATTTGATTGCCCAGATGCCGCGCGTCGTCGTGGCGATCGTCGGATCGATGACGCCGTGGGTGTGGCCATGGCCGCCATCACCATCACCATGATCATGTCCATGGCCGCCGAAGCCCTGCGTCATCGGACCGAAGCCGAACCAGTCGCGTATCTTATCCATTATGGTGTTCTCTCACAGGTACTTGGTGATATCCTTGAACTCGTCGATCGAGCGGCGCTGCTCGCGCGCCAGCGGCCCGACGACGTCTTCAAGGCAATGGTTGAGATGATCCTGGATCAGGGTCTTCTTGGCTTGCGCGATGGCCCTCTCGACAGCATGGAGCTGCTGGGCAAGATCGAGGCAGGGCCGGCCCGCTTCGATCATTTCGATGACGCCCTTCAGATGTCCGCCAGCCCGCTTCAGGCGCTTGACGATATCGGGATGGGTTTCGTGGGTATGAGGCTGCTCGCTCATCTCTTGATACTATCCTCTTGGAGGGGATACAACAAGCCTCAAAGAGGCCTCGATTCCGGTGCAGTCAACAACCATTCGTTAGGATTTTGGAGAATAAACGCCGTTCATGCCGAATCGGATCCACAGCACAGTTTTTTGTCTGGTCATCGCTTTAGCGATGATGTTCGGCGTGCTGCGTCCTTTCGGCTATTCGACCTCACACGATCCGATCGCGATTGCCACCGCGGTTGAACGTCACGGCGGAGCCGCCGCGCAGATCGAAGATCATGACCACGCACACGATGACGGCGTTGCCGACGAGCAGAGCGCTGGCCATTTTCACGGGCACAATGCGGCCGACCACTCGCACGAGACGGCGAGCACGCCAGTCGACTTCGCACCGACCGTTCCACAGGTCGAACGGGGCTGGCTGAATTACCCGCCGACTTTCATCGATCCGGGCACGACATTCCGGCTCGAGCGACCGCCGAGACCATTCCTCGCCGCATGATCGCGGCCGCTCGCGCGGCCACCCTCAACGACGAAGATTGGAAATTTTATGCAAGAACCTTTCGACCGGGGCCACTGGCGACCCGCCCTGCCCCTGCTTATCGCTCTGCTGACCCTGCCGCTGCTCGCCGGGGCAGCCTTTGCCCATGCCGTCGCCGCCGGCGACAAGGGCTACATCCAGGAAATCTCGGGCATCAACGTGCTGCCCTTCATCTATCTCGGCGCCAAGCACATGGTGACGGGATACGACCACATCCTGTTCCTGTTCGGCGTGATCTTCTTCCTCTACCGGATGAAGCATATCGGCATCTATGTCAGCCTGTTCGCGCTCGGCCACTCCACGACCATGCTGCTCGGCGTCTACTTCAATGTCGGCATCAACAGCTACATCATCGACGCGATCATCGGCCTGTCCGTGGTCTACAAGGCGCTCGACAATATGGGCGCTTTCCAGAGATGGCTCGGCTTCCAGCCGAACACCAAGGTCGCGACGCTGGTCTTCGGCTTCTTCCATGGTTTTGGCCTGTCGACGAAGATCATCGAATACAACATCTCGCCGGATGGCCTAGTGCCCAATCTTCTGGCCTTCAATGTCGGCGTCGAGATCGGTCAGCTCATGGCCCTTGGCGCCATCCTGATCGTGATGGGCTACTGGCGCCGGACACGAAGCTTCTGGCGCCACGCCTATACCGCAAACGTCATCATGATGACGGCTGGTTTCCTGCTGATCGGATATCAGCTCACCGGCCTGTTCGTCGCCGCATAAGGAACCGAATCATGTACAACACCGACCTTCCCAGCCGCGCCGATTTGCCGACGTCAGCGCAGCTCAAGCGCTCCACCTTCATTGCCGCGCTGACGGCTTTCGCATTGCTCATCACGGTCGTCATGCCGTCCGAGTATGCGATCGACCCGACCGGAGCAGGCAGATTGCTCGGCCTCACCAGAATGGGCGAAATCAAGACACAGCTGGCAGCCGAGGCGGCAGCCGACGAAATGGCCAGCGCGAAGGCACCAACCGAGCGGATGACGCAAATGGTCCCTCCGGCCGAGTTGATGGCGCGCATGGACCGAATTGAAAACCTCCTCGTCGCCCTGACCGCCGAAAAGCCCGCGTCGCAGCCATCGCCAACTGGGGAGGCCCTTGCCCAAGAGAATGTGACAGCTGGAGAGACTGCTCCTGCCGAGGCTCCGGCCATTGCTACAGCGCCTGTCACCGAAAAAACCTCGGAAGCCCCGATCCAGCCAGATGGAAGGCAAGACGAGCTATCCTTCACGTTGGCGCCAGGCCAGGGTGCCGAAGTCAAGCTCGTGATGCGGCAGGGCGCCAAGGCAAACTTTTCCTGGACAGCTGACGGTGGCGTGGTGAACTTCGAGACGCACGGCGATGGCGGCGGTCAGTCCGTAAGCTACGAAAAGGGTCGCAGCGTTCCAGCTGACGAAGGTGCCATTGAAGCCGCCTTCGATGGAAATCACGGTTGGTTCTGGCGCAACCGCGGTGGCAGCGACGTGACCCTGACGATCCAGACTGAAGGCGACTACATCGACATCAAGCGTATGATCTAGCGCATACAGGGTCGCCCGGCGCCACTTCGAGCGTCGGGCGTCACCTATCCGTCTGTTCCACCGACGAGCGCAGATGCGCGTCGAAGCTTTGCGCCGCGACGAAGACACGGCTGACCTCCAGGTAAACGGGTCTTGATCCACCGCTCCATCTGGTTCACGGCATTTCAGCCCGACGTGACCTGCCAAACGGCTACGCCGGCAAGCGCCAAGCCGGCAGCGCCCTCAATGGCTCGGGAAATGGCATCGAACAGGCGTGGCCGGCTATCGAAAAAATGCACCAGACGTTCACGAAACAGGATCGACAGCACCGCAACGCAAGACAGCGTCAGCGCCACGCCGGCCATCATGGTGATTGCGAAAAGAATGCCGGCGACCGGAACGCCTCTGGATATCGCAAAGGTCATCACGAAAAGCGTCAGCGGGCATGGGATCAGGCCGGCCATGACGCCGACGGCCTCGCCCTCATGCTTGTGGTGATGGCCGTGGCTCAATGCGCGCCAGAGCATCCAAATGCCGATCAGGCCAAGCAGGCCCCGACTGACGTCTTCCAGCAGCGGGGCGCGGCCAACACTGCCCAGGGCAATCGATACCAACGGCAACGAGAGCGCCGCGATCAGCACGGCAATCGTTACATGCGTGAAGGAGAGTGTCAGCGACACCAGAAGCCCACGCCGGACGCTGGCGTCCGATCCTGCCAGATAGGTGGCCAGGACAGCCTTGCTATGGCCCGGCGTCAGCGCATGCGCCGCACCGAACAGAATGCCCATGGGCAGAAAGGCCGTGAACGCCAGCCAACCGCCGCCGGCCGCAAGCAGTTTGATCTGCTCGGCCAGCGCCAGGTAGATCGTGCGTTGGAACTCGACCAGCGTCTGGAACATGGCCATCGAACCGGCTCCGGGTCAGCCGCACGTCAATTCGAGGCGCGTCGCGAAAATCTTGCCGAGATCGGTCCCCGTCGGATCACTGAAGAACGCGTCTGTCAGGCTCTTCTGGTTCTGCGCGATGGCCGTGTCCGGATCTGGACGGACGACGGAACGTGAGCAGCCTTGCGGCAGACCGGCCACCGCAAGCTTGTCGTCGTCGGTAAAATCGATTGCCGTGTAGAAAGTCGGATCGTATACACCGATACTGACTTGTCCAGCAAGGGCCAACGGGTCCTTCGGCTGCGTTTCGAACTGGACGACGAGTTGATCGTTTTCATAGCTGACGCTGAACTTCGGCGGTGGCGCCATCGTCACGTCCTTGCCGTTCAAGGTCACCATCTGAAAGTAGTTGTACTCGGCCAACGACGCATGGACGGTGAGAGCGACTTCATCGAGTTCCTTCGCATCAAGGACAAGGTCGGAATTCTTGTCGAATTCCATCAGCACAGTGCTGGAAAAGAGGTCGTCGAAACGCCAGAGATGCCGAAGCGACTTGACCGTCCTGTCTGGACCGACGGTCAGGTCCAGCTTCGCTTCGGCAAAGACATGCGGATGGGCGTTCGCTGCCGCGTTGGAAGCGAGCAACAGCGCCGCGCCGGATATCATGCCTGTCAGTTGCATTTTTCGCTCACATTTCGCTCGTCGATTCCGCATCAGGCAGGACACCTGCCATTGCAAGCAGGCCGAAATGGGACGGGCCAAAGCCCATACCAACCTTGATCGATCAGGGCTGTGTTGCTTCATTTAAGGAGGCAGCTACCCAAGGTCGCCCTTCAGCGAATGTTTGAGCATGATCACCGCGATACCAGCAAGGATTGCCAGCACTATCATCCAGATAATCTTTTGCCGATCGCTCAATTTCCTGCTCCTGATCGATTCAGAGCATTCCTATCGCGAGTTCCTTGCAAACGCAAAAAGCCCCGCGTCCCGTGCAGATAACACCAGCTGATCCGCCCTAGTCGTCGGCGATCGAGCTTGCAATGACCGTGTTCGATGTGATCCGGATCTCGGGAACGTCAAATGGACAAGTGCTTGCGATTGCCGACTGTCAATATGTAGAGTTTGGAAACTTGCATTCCGTTTCTGTCCTCGCCGATTGTTTCGGCATCCGTCCGGGCGAAGAAACGCTCCTCGAATGCCGCGCGGTCGACATCGAATAGCTTTATGGAGCAAGTTTGCACGGACTTGCCATTCAAGTGGCTTTTGTCACCGCGATCATGGTTTTGGCCGGGAGGTCGTCACCGGTCGCCTCCCGGTCCTGGAAGGCGCCTACGTCACCGACGGGGGCAAGTGCTGCGTCGCCGGACAACGGAGTCCATCCGCGTCTCCTGGCCGCAGGACGGTTCGTTCGAAGTCAGGTCCATGGGCAAGACAAATACCGTGAAAAGCTTCCAACGCCAGATCGACATTATCGGCACGCACCAGCGGCGATCTCAGGCATATAGCAGCGAGCGCCGGGATAAAGAGGGGCTTCGACATCAGCACACCGCAGGGTCAAAAAATGGACCCTCTGGCACGTTAGTCAAGAGTGCCATTTAGCGGGCCCAGCGGCTGCGACGAGATCGACCTCCATCCGACTGTCGGCGGCTGCGCCGTCGCCCCGTAGTATCATTCGCCAGTTATTCTCCGACGCGGTCCGCATTGAAGACCCGCGGTAGCCGTCGAACTTGTGTGTCCATCCCTCGGCCCTCGGGAGGCTTCTCCACCAGGGTGGGGATCAAAGGAGCGATGAACGCTGGCCGGCTGGTGCTGGCAGTTACTCGTTTACGCATGGAATCGTGTCTAGGTCGCAGGCATATATCCGCGCTCCACACGTCCCGACGTTGGTTGAGATCGGCAGCCAGACCGGCCAGCCACTCTGTGCGCCAGGCGGATAGAGGTGAGTGTCGATCGCGAATTGCAGAAACGTTGCCAGCGGATAATTGCAAAGTCAGCGCGTCACGCGTACGGATCCATAAGCCCCAGCGCGCTTACATCCATAAGCACCCCAAACCCGATGATCTGCTCCAGCGCAACGTTGCGAGATAATGTGCCCAAGCTTTTGGCCGGTTCGGACTTCATGCGGCTGACCAGGGCGTATCGGTTGTAGACCGCCAAACCGACCATCGCGACGAATAGGCTGATCTTGAACAGGAGAACTCGACCGTAGCTGTTGCGCGGATCGGGGAACGAGCCAAGCACGAGCCAAGTGTTCATGGCGCCCGTCAAAAAAATGAGCGCAACCGCCACCATACCAAAGCGGGAGAAGCGCCACAGGACGGTTTCCACGCCTGCGACTTCGGATGGATGCCGCTGTGCTGCCGCGATAAGCAGGCCGAGGGGCAGGAGGCCACCTATCCACGCCCCGGCACTTGCAACATGGAGAGCCTGAGTCAGTGAGCCTAGAAGGCCCAACGCCGCCGCGTGGCCCTGCCAACCCTCGCAGGTCAGTAGCAAGAAAGCCGGCCCGACGATCAATTCGGGCCGCCCCGAGAAACTGATCACCAGGAGCAGGAGAACGAGCGAAAGGCGAACAAACCAAACAGTTCCGAAGTCGCTTTCCATGAGGACGCCGCGCAAGGTGTCAACCATACCCTCGCGTCCGGAGAGCCCGGCCGTAAAGCACAGCAGCCAAATTGCCGCGAAGATTGCGGCCGCAAGTGCGAGGGCAGGATTGCTGTTACGGGGTAGAGGCGCAAGCGCGGGAGCCGCGGTTCTGTCTAGCGCATAGAAAGGGAAGAGTGCCGACCCGAATAGAATCATCACTGAGAGGAAGTAGACCCACCGGGCGAAGGCCAGAGTGCCATCAACGTCCATTTCTACGGTCTGACTTCAAATTTGAAATTGCCCTTCACCTTGTGTCCGTCTGCTGACAGCACGTGCCAATCAACTTGATAAACACCCGGCGCAAGGGACCTTGATACAGGTGCCACCATGTCCTTATCCTGCACCGCGATCTCCGTGGTGATCTTCGCACCATCCGGCCCCGACAGATCGATGCCCGAGAATCGAGCCTCAATGGGTTCGCTAAAGCGCAGTCGAATCTCAGTGGGCGGAGCGGCAATGGTGCTATTGATCTCTGGAGTAGCCTCGACCAATCGAGCATGCGCAAGCGCCTGGCCGGATAATGGCACGCTCCACAGCGCAACTGTGGCGATCATTCGGATAGTTCGGTTCAACGCGAACTCCTCCCGCGACGACGGTCATCAAAGACTATGCACTTTCTGACGAGTATACGAATTTGTTGATGTTGCAGGGCCGCCACCGTTCGAGCTGTCACGAAATTTTCCATTTGCCGGAAAAGTGATGGGAGATCAGGCCAACACGCTACCGACCGCCGAGACTCTCGATTGAAGGTCACGGTCGCCGCAAGCGTTTGTAATTATCAGGACAAGCGCGGGCGAAACAAGCGTTTGCGCCCGCGTGACTCCATTTCAGCTACTTAACCGGGATCATGAGATGTGCGTATGGAGTGCCCGGCCACATCACATAGGGCTTGGATGTGTCAGGCTTGGGGTCCGTCGGATAGCCCTGCATCATGTCCATTGCGTTGACGATCATCACATGCGGGCCGGTCTCTATCCAATTGTTGCCTTCCTCGGGCTTCGTCGCATAGGGATCGGTGTTGCTGCCATCGGTACCGCCGGACAGCATGTACATGAAGCCGACCTTGCCCTTGGGCGGTTCCTTCTTTTCCATCCATGCCATCGCCCATTCCATCGCGTTGGCATCGCCGCACATTGGGTCCGGGCCGGGCGTGGACGGGCTGTCTGGCATGCACCAGAAGCCGTTCTTGCCCTCGCGCAGGGTGCGCATGGCGCCCTTTTCATCCACGGCGTAGACCGCAGCGCCGCTTGCCACGGCAGGGGGTGCAGCAGATTCAGCGCTCTTGATCATCGCAGCGTCGTCGGCGGCTGCGCCTTGCATCGTAACCAAACTGCCTGCCGCCAAAAGGGCAGCGACCGTCAGAAGCCGTTTCATGGCCGTTCTCCGGTTTGAGTTGATCTTGTGCATGATGTCCGACGCACGGCTTTCCAGAGCCGTTTGTCGGTGATCAAATAGTAGCAGATTACATGCCTCCGGACAATTTACGTTTTAGCGCTGTCTAATGTCTTTGCAGGGGGCGTGCTATTAAACGGGGGCCTTCAAATCGGTCACGAAACTCCTGAGGGTTCACTAACCAAGATGGTGCTGTTCAGCGAGTGGCCAAATTTGCGCGGTTTCCCAGCAACCTTGCTTGCGTCGTCAAATCGCCACCTGCCCTAACCCTAGATTAGCCCGCGCATCGCCAGTTCAGCCTTCAGATAGGCATAATAGATCGGCGCGGCGACAAGACCCGGCATACCGAACCAGGCTTCCATGAAAACCATCGCCAGAAGAAGCTCCCAGGCACGCGCATTGATCCGCGAACCGATGATCCTGGCGTTTACGAAGTATTCGAGCTTGTGAATGATGATGAGAAAGGCAAGCGAGCCGAGCGCTGCAAGGAAGGAGATGCTGAGGCTGACAACCACGATCACCGTGTTGGAGATCAGATTGCCGATGACCGGCAGAAGGCCAGCGACGAAAGTCAGCGCTATCATTGTCCTGATGAATGGCAGATCGATGCCGAAGGACGGCAGAACAGCGACGAGATAGATCGCCGTCAGAAACGTATTCAACGCCGAAATCCGGATTTGCGAGAACACGATGTTGCGAAAGGCCTTGCTCAGAATGTTGACACGATCCGCCAGCGCGACCGCCAGTGGGCCGGGCTCGCGCGATGGCGCCGCCGAGCTCACCGCGATCAAGCCGCCGATCACCATGCCGACGACAATGTGGACCACCAGGACGCCAACATCCCGCCCAACGAGTTGAAGCTGGCCGGCATGTTCGCGGAGCCACCGGGCCGCGAAGACTTCCAGTTCCTCGATGTTCGACGGAAAATAGGCCATCGCCCAGGTCGGGAGATGGACGCGCGCGGTATCGATGATCTCGGCCATCTTCTTGAGGAGCGTCACGACGCTCTCCGAACCACCAGTCAATTGCGACATGCCGCTAAAGATAGCGGCGGCTATCAGGAGCGTGAAAATCAATGCCACCAAGGTCAGCGCAAGGCTTTTCGTCAGGCTGTTGGAAACGCCGATTCGATGGAGCATCGGTGCGGCGAAATGAACGATGTTGAACACGAGAAGGCCCGAAAGCAGTGCCGGAAGCAGTCCGAGTTCGAGAACGGCGACGAGCGCTATAAGCGCAAGCAGGCACGACGCGAGATAGAACCATGAGAAAGTCAGCACTTTTCACCTGCAGAAGCAGCCAAGTCCTCTCCGGGTTTCATTAGCTTTGATACCCGGTGATGCGCAAGCGAACACGCGTTCAACACGTGTGTAAGGCTAACCGCCTCGCAGATCCCATGCTTGCGCGCCAGGTCGCCCGTTTTTGCCCCGCCTCATGCTCACGCAGGACCGCGATGATCAGCTCTTGCGTAAACCGCATTCTCTTCATCAGTCCGCCCTTCAATCGAGGCCGGACTTTAATCTCAGATGGAGGAAATTGCCCGTGGCAGGTCAGCCGCTCGAGGATGTTTATGCCGGTTGGCAAGAATGATCCTCTTCGTGGTGAAGCCGAAGTTCATTCCGCCGCGAAGACCATCAGATCCTCGAAGGGGAACTCGACATAGTATTGGCCGGACGGAAGGGCGTCCCGGGAATAGGTCCGGATGGTCAGGTCATTGCTTTCGAAAATGACTTCATGCCGATCGCCAAGGAAAAGGCTCTCGACGCAGGTCATGGCGATACGTCCAGGGCCGTCCTCCCCGGACCACGTCACCCGCTCAAGCCGGACGAGTGCGGTGACTTTGGCGCCGACGGTCAGCTCCTGCTGGGCGCTGCCCACAAGATGGATGCCGTTGGCGACAATTTCCGCACGGTTGCCGTTGATGGCGGTGACCACGCCGTCAAGGCGATTGCTGGCACCCATGAACTCTGCCGCAAACAGGCTCTTCGGCTTGTTGTAGATTTGCTTGGGTGTTCCGTCCTGTTCGATCTGGCCGCCGTTGAGCAGCAGGATGCGGTCGGCGAGCGCCATCGCTTCCACCTGATCATGGGTGACGCACAGCGCCGATAGCCCGAGATTGGTGATGAGGCGGCGCAGCCAGATCCGCGCTTCTTCGCGTAACTTGGCGTCCAGATTTGACAGCGGCTCATCGAGCAGAATCACGTTCGGCTCATAGACCAGCGCGCGGGCCAGCGCCACGCGCTGCTGCTGTCCGCCGGAGAGCTGATGCGGATAGCGTTCGCCCAGTTTGCCGAGGCCGATGCTGTCCAAAGCCTTCTGGACGCGGCTCGCAACATCTGCCTGGGACACTTTGCGCAGCTTCAGGGGATAACCCACATTCTCGGACACCGTCCGATGCGGCCACAGCGCATAGGACTGGAATACCAGCCCGAGACCGCGCGTTTCCGGCGCCAGATTGATGTTCTGCCCGGCATCGAAAAGCGGCTTGTCACCGAGCAGTATCTTGCCGCTGTTGGGTGTCTCCAGACCGGCGACCGCTCGCAAGAGCGTCGTCTTGCCGGACCCGGACGCGCCGAGCAAGGCGACGATCTGACCCGGTTCGACCGAGAAGGACACACCTTTCAGGATTTCAAGGTTGCCGTAATTGAGGCGCAGACCGTCTATGATGATGTCAGTCATTGAGGCGGACTCCAAAGCGCATCGCGAGGGCAAGACCGGTCACGATAATGACGGTGTTGATGACGGCGAGAGCGGAAACCAGATCGATCGCGCCGGTGCCCCAAAGGGAAACCATGAGCGAGCCGATCACTTCGGTTCCCGGCCCGAGCAGATAGACGCCCGTCGAATATTCACGGGCGAAGATCAGGAAGATCAACAGCCAGGCCGAGAACATGCCGCCGCGGATGAGCGGCAGCGTGATGTCCCGGGCGACCCGGCCCTCGCTGGCGCCAACTGACCGGCCGGCTTCCTCGAGCTCCTTGCCGATCTGCAGGAGCGTTCCGGAAATCAGCCGCATGCCATAGGCGAACCAGACAATGGTATAGGCGAGCCATACCGAGATCATCGTGGCACGCAGGGGCGCGATCGGCTTGAAGAACAGAAAGATCCATAGCATCGCCAGGCCAGCCACAATGCCCGGCATCGCCCGCGGTATCATGGCCACGTAGTCGACAACTTTGGTCAGGGGTGCGTTCGAGCGGTGACCGGCGAGTGCCACGGCAGTATAGGCCGCGATCGAAGCCGCGCCGCCGACCACCGCGACGCCGACCGTGTTGAGAATGGCGCTGATGACATTCGGATAGTCAGCGAGATCGCGATAGTGATCCAACGTCAGCACCTGGAAGATATTCACCCCGACGCCCCAGCTTGTCACCAGTGAACGAATTGCCACGCCCCCCACCGGTATGATCACGGTGGCCGCGAACCAGGCCACCACAAGCGCGAAGGCCGGCCAGCGAAGAGCGCCCAGCCGGATGGGGTTGTGCCGACTGCCCTTGCCTTTGACAGACACATAGCGGCTGGCGTTGCGCAGCATGTAGCGCTGCAGCACCACCAGCGGCAGCGCGATCATGATGATCGCCACCACCACTACGGCCATCAACTGGTAGGAAGGAACACCGAGCTTGTTGGTGAGCTTGTAGAGATAGGTGGCGAGAACCAGCACGCCTTCCGGATCGCCAAGCACCAGCGGCAGGCCGAAAAGTTCGAAACCGAGGAAAAACACCAGAACCGCCGCATAGAGCACCACCGGCATCACCATGGGCAGCGACACACTGGCGGCGACGCGCCAAGGGCCGGCGCCGGCGGTGCGTGCCGCCTCTTCGAGGTCGGCGCCAACGTTGCGGAGCGCCGCCGATGCATAGAGATAGACATGTGGGACATGGGTGAGCCCGGCAATGATCGCGATCGATGTCACCGAATAGACATTCCAGGGCACGTAGCCGATCATCGACTTGACCGCCAGCGAGACGAAGCCGACTGGTCCCAGTGTCATCACATAGCCGAAGGCCAGCACCACCGCCGACATGAAAACCGGGATCAGGATGATCGGCTCCAGCCAGCGCTTGCCCGGCACGTCGGTGCGCACGATGATGAACGCGAGCAGGATTCCCACCGGAACTGCGATCACCGTCATGCCCACCGCGAGCTTGAGCGAAGTCGTCAGCGCTAGCCAGAAATCCGCGTCCGCGAGGATGAAGCTGTAGGCGTTCAGCGACAGATGCGCGGTTTTCTGGAAGAAAGGCGCGGACAGAAAACTCTGGTAGATGATCAGCGTGACAGGCGCCAACACCACCAGGATGGCGAGGAGGTTGGTGCTGACACGAAAGACGCGAAAGGGCATGATCGCCTCGAACAAAGCCGGGGCTGTCCGCTGGCAAGAGCGTAAGCGCGCCGTTCCGATGGTTCTTGACAGTAAGAAAGGCGGGAGAGCCGATTGTCGCGGCACTCCCGATCAAGCGATTACTCGCCCTTCATGGCTTTCTGCCACTCGTTGAGGAACGCCAGCCGTGTCGTCTCGTCGAGACCTTCGAGCAGCTTGTCGTCGAGCGCGATCGGGTGAACGTTTTCACCGGCGGCGGCCTTGATGGACGCCAGCGTGGTTGCCCCTTCAACGTCATCACGAACGGCATAGAGCTTGATGTCGTCGGCGATCAGCTTCTGCGCGCGCGCTGACAGCAGATAATCTACGAATAGCTTCGCAGCATTGGGATCCTTGGCTTCCGCCGGAATGACGGTGGCGCGGGTGGTCACCAGGACATAGTCCTTCGGGATTACCACGCCAAGGTTCTCGTCCTTGGCCTGCTTGGCGAGTCCATAGGAGCCGAAGATGCCATAGGCGATGGAATGTTCGCCAGACGTGACCTTCTCGATCATCGAGCCGGCGGAGCTGTAGAGCTTGATATGGGCCTTGCCGAAAGCCTTGTTGAGCGCCCAGGAATCGGTCCAGATCTTGGCGTCCTGGTTGTAGAAATAGAAGCCGACACCGGACTTTTCCGGATCGTAGGACGCGATCTTGCCGTTGTAATCGGCGGTCTTGCCGCTCATCAGCTTGAGCAGATCGGCGTGGCTTGCGGGAACGTCGCCCTCAGGCACGAGACGCTTGTTGTAGACGAAAGTCACCGGGTCGGCAGTTGCACCATAAATCATGTCCTTGTAGGAGGCCCAGGCCGGAACGTGAGCCGCCTCCACGGACTTGTATTCCTGCGCATAGCCGTCTGCGGCAAGTTTGATCTGCAGATCCGGTGCGGAAGACCATGCGACATCCGCCGTGCCTTGGCCCGAAGCGGTTTCGGCGATTACGCGATTGTAGAGTTCGGTGGAATTGAGGTCGGAATATTCTACTGCAATCCCGGGAAATGCTGCTTCGAAATCCTTGAGTAAGGGCTGGACCAGCGCCGCATCGGTCGTCGAATAGATGCTGAGGTGTCCTTCCGCGGTGGCGGCGGCCACCAGATCCTTGTAGTTGTCCGGATACCCGGCGGGAATCTCGGCAGCGGCGGCAAGCGTTGCGAAAGCGGCTGACAGCGTAAGCGCAGCCGTCATCGTCGCAAGACGATTTTTCATTAGGGTCTCCTCCAAGTTCGCCTAAATCGTACCTCCTCCAGGCACAAAAGGCGAGTATCATCCTCACCTGTCACCAACCTGTCATGGCGATGTCGAGATTTACTCAGCCGACTTGGGCCCGATGGGTCATGCTCGGTTTCTCGACGACAGCCGGATCGGCCACGTCGACGTATCGCTGAGATCGTTGAAATCTTGGAGCGGCATCCTACGCGTCACGGTCGCTGGCCCTGCGCATCGATCATGGACTTACTCCAATCCTCGATGAAGCGGCGGCGCAACGCCTCGTCCTGTACCGCAAGTAACGCAGGGCCGATGCGTATGGCGCGCGCGATACCAGACTCCCCAAGTTTTTCCGGGCCGTCCGCTCCCTCAGGCAATTGCCCGTTCTCGGCAAAGAAGAAGGCGCTATCCGTGGCAACCTTCTGTCCCCGGGCTGACAGAAGGTAGTCGAGAAATCGTTTGGCAACGTCCATATTCGGCGCCGTCTTCGGAATGAGCGCGCCACGACTGAGTATTAGCGCATAGTCCCGCGGGACAACGACCCTCAAGTCGGAATCGCCCCTGGCCGCCGCGTAGGCGTATGACCCGATCATATTGTAGCCTATATACAGGCTCCCGTTTGCAACGTCCTGAAGGGTCTCCGCGGTGCAACAACGCACCACAGTTTCCGCTCGGCTCATGCTTTCCAGAAGCCGACCGTAGACCGCCGTCGTCTGCCGCGCATCACTGAACGCCAATAGGTAGCCGATCCCCGAAAGCCGGATGTCGAACGTTCCGACCCGTCCGCGATAAAAGTCGATCCGCCGCCTGAGAAGATCGGCGAGTTCGATGTGGGTGCGCGGTACGTCGCCGGACGGCACGAGGCGGGCGTTATAGACGAATACGGCCGGTTCGTAGGTAAAGCCGAATACCTCGTCGCGCCAGTTTGCCCAATTGGCGACATGCGCGGTTTCGGCCGACACGTGCGGCGCCGCGCAGCCGTCATTGGCGAGCTTCACGAGTTGGTCGACCGACGGCGACAACAAGATGTCGCCCAGCACCGCGCCCGTCCGACAGGCTTCGCTGGCACTCTTTTGCAAGTCGTTGGTGACATATTCAACATAGTCGACTGCAACGTTGGGGAAAACGGACTGAAAATCCCGGATCAGTGGTTCCATAGCTGCCAGATCGGTCGCGGCGTGGATCGACAGTCGGTCCTTCTCCGGCTGAGACGAAGGGAAAAATGCGCTGCTTCCTTCAGCAGCTCTTGCCGCGTGACCGATGCATAAGACGACGGCAGCCAGCAAAGCGAATGTCCGCGATGTTCCCGCTATCACCCTGCCTTCTCCCTGGCGATGGGCAACGTCAAGGTGACGGTGAACCCTTGCGTGCGCTTCCCGCCATCCTCGCTTTTCTCGCGAAAGGTCAGCGCGCCACCGTGAGCCGCCGCCACCTCCGACGCGATGGCGAAACCCAGACCTGCGCTGCCTTCGTGAGATTTGGACGTTTCGAAGCGCTGCGTGACCCGCTCCCACTCGCCCGGCGGAATGCCCGGTCCGTCATCTTCGACCTCGACATGGGCACGCGTACCGTCGCTGCGTACTCTGACCTCAAGGCGCGACACCACTCCATGGCGCAAGGCATTGTCGATGATATTGACGATCGCTTCGCGAAGGCTGACGGCGTCCGCAAGCACGACCGGCTCGTCGTCAGGCGCCTCGAAGGAGACGATGATGTCCGGATCGATAGTTATCGGAACCGCCGCACGGAAAGCGCGCCGTGCGACATCTGCCAGATCGTGCGGCTGAAGCTGCACGGAATCGGCACGATGGATGACCATGGCGTGGCTGAGCAATTGGTTGGTCAGGCGCGCAAGTTCGCTGGCGCGCTGCTGTACGCGATCGAGATGCTGGCGGCTCGACTTGTCCAGCTTGGCTTGACTCAACAGATCGAGCTGCGCCGTTAGCGCTGTCAGCGGCGTTCTGATCTGGTGCGCCGCGTCGGCGATGAAGCGCTGCAGGAGTTTCACGCGCTCGTCGAGCCGACTCATGAAATAATTGATGGAAGTAACGAAGGGCCGCAATTCTCTCGGTACGACGACCGTTACTGGCGTCAGGTCTTGTGGATCGCGACGGCGGAGCGTCGCTCCGAGATGCTTGACCGGTTGCAGAGAATAGCGAATAGCAATCATCGCTCCAGCCAATGCCAATATGCTCATGATCGCCAGGAGGACGGTCGCCCTGAGAGTCAATTCACCCGCGAGCGCGCGGCGGGCTTCCGTGGTCTGCCCAACGATGACATGCGCCCAACCGGATACGGCGGGATCGGACAGTGCGCGCGCCACCACCGCAATCCGAACCGGTTCGCCGCGATAATACGCAGATTCCAATACCGGAACATCGTGTATTGCGGCCAGATCAACTTCTGTTTGCAGATCGGCATAACCTGTCAGCGTCGCGCCGGACGGGTCGATGACGCGATAGAAGATGCGATCGCGGCTGGCGAGGCCCAGAAGTTCAAAAGCTGATACCGGCAGGTTGATGATGAGCGAACCGGATTCAACCGTAAGGCTGTCTGCCATCTGGAGGGCCGCACCAAGCAGAAGCCGGTCATAGGCGTCATCGGCGGCGGTACGTGCGTAGTACGACGCCGCACTCACCAGAAGAGCCGCACCCAGGCCCAGCACCAGCGAGATACGGACCGCCAGGCGCGTGAAAAGGGAAGGCTCAGCCGGTATCATCGGAAGCCAGCTGATATCCCACGCCCCGCACGGTGACGATCTGCGCCTTGGCGCCTTCCAGCTTCTTGCGCAGCCGCCCGACATAAAGTTCGATCGCGTTCTGATTGGCCGGCTCGTCAAACCCGAAAAGCTGATCGATGAGTTCATCTTTGCTGAAGACGCGGCCTGGCCGCGATGCCAGTATCTCAAGCAACGTCATCTCGCGTCGTTTCAATTGCACCTCGCGCCTGCCTACTCGGACTGAGCGGCTGCCGCGGTCGAGCACGACATCGCCGCATTGTACGATGTTGGTCGCCTCGCCGCTTTTCCGCCGCAGCAGAACACGGGCGCGCGCCTCCAATTCGCGGAAATCGAACGGTTTTACCAGATAGTCGTCGGCGCCGAGATCGAGCGCGCCAACGCGGTCCTCTATCTCGGAACGGGCCGTCAACATCAGAACCGGGGTTGTATTTCTTGCCTGCCGGAGCCTTCGAACGATTTCGAACCCGTCGAGGCTGGGCAGCATGACGTCGAGGATGACGAGATCGTAGCAGGTGAAATCGAGGATCTCTGCGGCAGCACGGCCGTCCGTCTCCCAATCGACTGCGTGGCCGATCGTTTCGAAGCGGCGGCTGATAGCCTCGCCAACGTCGCGCGTGTCTTCGACGAGGAGAATTCGCATGCCGGAGCATTTGCACGGAAGCAGCCGCCTATCAAGCGTCACCTCTTTGCGGAGAGGCGCTTGACATCATCTGCAGATCACGCGTTGGCTTCAGCCCTGTTACCGTCAGCAGTTCAAGCTGTCCAATCATTTGAGCTTTATCGACGGGCTGCGTGATGCCGTCTGCCTTCATTTTGATCTGCGCATCCACGCCAAGAACGGGGCGCGTCGGTACATGACCCGCGCTGCAAGCCACGGCTGGACCACGCACTTTGCCGCATTCAACGTATTCGACCGCACCGTGATCAGTCGCCAGTAGATGCACCACCATCGCCATCAGGGGATTATGCTTCTGGCGATCGTGATGCTGATAGCGATTGCGCAATGCCATCATTTGCGCTTCAGAGACGTATCCAATTGCGTCATTAAGAGGATATCATGCCGACAGGCGATGGCAGTTTGAGCGACATTCTTGGAATCTTGTCGGTTCTCCTACTCGTGGCCGCAAACGGCTTCTTTGTCGCCGCCGAGTTTTCCCTGGTCGCCGTGCGCCGAAGCCGAGTTGCCGAACTCGCTGCGGCTGGGCGGCTGAACGCGGCAGCGCTCCAGCGGGCCGTCGACAATCTCGATGCCAATCTGGCGGCGACCCAGCTCGGCATCACCATTTCATCGCTGGCACTCGGCTGGATCGGCGAACCTGCTCTCGCGCATCTCGTCGAGCCTCTCTTGATCGGGCTGCTGGGGTCGTTGGCGACTGCGGGCTCACACACTGTCGCCGTCGCGATCGCTTTCATCATCATCACCGCGCTTCACATCGTGCTTGGCGAGCTCGCACCAAAGAGTCTGGCGCTCCAGCGCAGCGAAGACACTGCGCTCTGGGTCGTGCGTCCGCTCGGTCTGTTCCTCTTTCTGCTCAGGCCGGCGATTCTAATGCTGAATGGTCTCGGCAACCTCGTTCTGCGACTCTGCGGTCTGCGCCCGGGAACCGGTGAGGATTCATTGCACTCGCCAGACGAGCTGAAGCTTCTGATCTCGGCCAGTCAGGAAGGCGGGCTGTTGCAGCAGGCGCAGCGGGAGATGGTCGAGCGGGTCTTCAATATCGGCGAGCGCCGCATCAGTGACATCATGACGCCTCGGCCGGATATCGATTGGATCGACGTGAATGATGACCGAACCGAGATTCTTCGTACGATCCGCGATTGCCGCCATGAGCAACTCCTTGTCGGCAAGGGCGGTATCGATGAACCGCTCGGCATGGTCCTGAAGAAGGACTTGCTCGACCAGGTCCTTGACGGCCAGCCTCCCGATCCGATGGCGATCATCCGTGAGCCGCTCGTCGTTCATGAATCAACGCCGATTTTCAAAGTGCTGGAGCAGTTCAGGAAGGCGCCCGTCAGGGTAGCAATGGTCCTCGACGAGTACGGAGGCCTGGAAGGAATTGTTACCCAGACCGATTTGCTCGAAGCCATCGCCGGCGACCTGCCAGACATTGAAGGCGAAGAGCCGGATATCGTCGAGCGTGAAGACGGCTCCCTTCTCGTGGATGGTATGATGTCGGCCCAGGACGCGTTCGATCGCCTTGGTTTTCGAGCACGGCCAACTGAAGGCGACTTCCATACGATCGCAGGATTTGCCCTGTTTCGACTAGGGCATCTGCCTGAGGTCGGGGAACATTTTGATTATGGCGGCTGGCACTTCGAGATCGTGAACATGGATGGCCGGCGGATCGACAAACTGCTCGCACGAAGGAACGCTCCCATGGGGCGGCAAGAAACATCGGAGTAAGAATGCCCGGATTCCTGCAAGACAGGCGGCGTCATTTTCATTTTTGCGTGGTTGCTCGGCGGCGCCCTTCGTTTATCCCGTAAACCCGGCAATCGTGTTGGTTATTCTGCCGTTGGTCATGATGACGCGGCACTTGGTTGCCTGCGTGGCTCCGTTCCCTGATGGCCTTTGGAAGGGCTTGGGGCTAGCGGACGGATGGGTTTCGCCTGTATTGAAAAAAACTCGCCAACTTGTCCGAAGTGTAAACGGAGCATTGTCCTCACCTTATCGCCGCTTGGAGTGTGATCGGCAATCATGGTGCCGCAATGCCGGGAGACGACGATGCGTGTCATTTTCCGATGTGATCCAATGTTGGTCGAGCATTTGCCACGCCCGATCCTGGCGCGCGGCGCTCTACCGGATTGGCTGCGCGCAATGCCCGCCACTTCCTTTTCGGCGATCCACGGCCGCGACGTTCGTACGCTCAAGCAGTGCCCGCCGGTCATCGACGCAATGACCTATGGCTTCATGATCCTCCTGCCGTGCGACGTCCTCGTCGACAAAGGGACCTTTTCCTGGGACTGGCAGATTCCGGACCCGGTCACCGGGAACCACCCCCGAGCGCCTTTGAGCTTCCACACGCCGGGGCAACTCGCAGGCAGCCCGTTTGCCACTCCCGGTCAAGCCGCCCTCAAATTCAACAGCTTCTGGACCATACAGGTCGAGGACGGCTGGTCGCTGTTCGCGACGCATCCGATCAATCGCGACGATCTGCCCTTCAGGCTGGTGACGGGCCTGGTGGATTCCGACCGGTTCAACGATGGAGGCATTAATTTCCCGGCGGTCTGGACTGAGCCCGAGTTTTCCGGCGTGCTCAGGAAAGGAACCCCGGTCGCGCAGTGCTTTGCGGTTCCACGGGTTGAGCCGCAGCTGGAATACGAGGTGTTCGATGAAAAGCGGCAGGCATCGTATGCGCAGACGGTCGCCGATGTCCTGTCAACGCCCGGTGTGTACCGCAAGCGGTTTCGCGCCAGGCGGGGACGCTCCACCAGCGAGTGAGCGATGCAGCGCTTCCTCATCAAGCCATAGCCGGCCGCTGGACGCCGATGTGAGTGCCATGGCGATGACGCCGAACGTGGATGGGCGCAGACTGTAGGCAATCGAATACGCAGCCATGGCCCCGTCGAGGTCGCCGACTTCCTGCAGGACGACACCCAGATTGACGGCAGCTTCCGGGGCGTCCGGGCTCATCTTCAGCACCCGCCGATAGGCTTGAGCGGCGCTGCCGAACTTGCGCATGTCCTGACGCACCAGCCCGAGGTCAAACCACGCAGTCGGATGCCCACCGCCGGCGACAGCGCGTTCGAGGAAGCCCTCCGCTTCGGCAGGCGCACCGCGTTGCCAGGCAAGGCGCCCGAGGCGCGCCGCTGCCTCCTGGGATTTCGGATCCCGCCGCAAGACAAGTGTCCAGCATTCGCGCGCGGCCGGGGCGTCGCCTGCCTGATCAAGGGTACGTGCTCGCTCTATGAGGATTTCCGCCTGCGATGATAGCTTGGCTGCGCGATCCAGCTGTTGCAACGCCGCTTCAAACCTGCCTTCGGCCCGGACAATCCTGCATGCCAGAATCAAGGCAGGCACATTGTCCGGGCGAACGGCAAGGCTCGCTTCGATGCGCGCACGAGCCGCCGGCATGTCTGCCCTTGCGAACAGGACCGCCGCCAGAAGATGGCAAAGCGCTGAATCGCCCGGGTGCTGCCCCAGGCCCAATGCGCACAGATGCATCGCTTGGTCGTGATTACCGGAATTGAAAGCAGCCACCGCGCGGCGGATCAGATCGCCACTATCGCTTTGATTGTGCGCGTTGTTGCTCGGACGCTCACTGGCCGTCATGTCCTCAAGCGCCCGATGTCGATTCCAATCATGTTTGGCGGGGCCGCTTGCCATGAATCGAGCAGAGTAGCCGATTTGGAGCCTCGCTTGTCATCTCGCTTAACCGCTTCCAAAGGCAAGAAGGCCGCAATCCGCCCCAATTTGCTGCTCCCGTGCCCTTGGGCACACACGCTCTAGTGACGACCATTCTATGAGCGCGCTTGTAAATATTGGCTACTCGCAAGGGATGTCGATAGGCGTTCGTCAAATTCCAGCAAAAGCGGTCTCATGTTGACCAGCTTTTCCGGTGTAAATCTGGTCAGCGGTCCAGAAACAGCCACCACCCCGACCAAGCCCTCGTTGCTTGAAAAAACCGGTACGGCCATCGTCGCTGTTTCAGAATCTCCCTCCCCGAGCGATACAAGCGGAATCTTCGCCATAAGAGCTATTCGCATTCCAGGCTTAGCGATACTAAACCGAGCAAGCACTTGGCCAGCTGCATGATGGTCAAGCGAAAGCACATCGCCCTCTCGGATTTGATCCCGGATCAAATGGCGACAGTCTGCATGAAACAGGCAAATGCTGCGATTTCCCTCCTTTCGAAAAAACGATGCGCTTTCATTCGCCTGTTCAACAAAGGCTCAAAAGGAGAGGCCGAACGAACGCCTCCATCTTAAAACGACGACGGTAGAATGAGCCCAATATCATCGGCGTAGGCCGACAGCAAAGCGCTTGTCCACCATGCGAACAATGTAGCCACTCCGGACAACGGATTCCGTTAACCGAAGGACAGCGGAATTTCCGCCACATCCTCGGCTGCCGCTACTGTCAAAACAATGCTTGCGGGCGCCACTGCGCTCATGGCAATAAACGGGCCAATCTTTGTTGACATTTCTCGTCATCGATGCCTGCCATTATAGCCACGATCGTTCAGGACGGAATCGATGCGGCGCAAGATCGCCTTGGAATATCGAGGTAGGCGATAGCGAACCTCGGTCGTCTGAGTTTTTTGGCGGGCTGAAGTAGGAGGCTTGAGGTGTGTAACACGCGTTGGGCCATTGGTCGCTCGACAGCGGCCGAAATCATGGAGCTGAGGTTTGATGAATAAGATTGCCTTACTTCCTCTGGTGACGTATCCGGAAGCGAATTCCACCAAAATCGCCTTAAACGCAATCGCCGTGGTCAAGCACATTGGCGCGGCGCTTCACGCATTAACGATCAATGTCGATATCCCGGGTATTTCCAACCCGGTGTCGAGATACTTGATCAACCTTCCCGAAATGATCCGGGAGACAGAAGCGACCAGCCGCAAGCACGGGCTCGATTTGCTGGAGGCATTGAAAGCTGAAGCGGCACGTGTCGGATCGTCCCTGACAACCGAGGAGATTGCTGTTCAGCCGGCATCTGTCAGCGATGTTGCGGCAGTGAAGTCACGCTATTTCGATTTTGCTTTGATTGGGTTGGAGCCAAATAACCAGACTGCGCGCATGACCGTTGACGCGGTTCTGTTTGGTTCGGGCCGACCGACCATAATTCTGCCGGAAAGCGCAAATGTTGGTGCAATCGATCATGTTATCATCGCTTGGGATGGGAGTCGCGTTGCGGCCCGGGCCGTTGCCGACGCGTATGAGTTTCTGCAATGTGCGGCAAAGATAACCGTACTGACGGTGACAATCGAAAAGCCGCTGCGCGATATTGGCGAAAGCCTTGCTTTAAGCCTGAGAATGCGTGGCCTTCCCGCTGAGGGAGTCTCAATCGATGCGGAAGATCGCCCCATTGGCGTTACGCTTCAGGAGCGCGCTGTCGGCATGGGCGCCGATCTGCTTGTCATGGGTGCGTACGGCCATTCCCGGATGAGAGATTTTGTCGTGGGTGGCGCAACCAAGGGCGTTCTGGGCGATCTGCGCCTGCCTGTCCTTTTGTCGCACTAGAAATCTGCAAATCTGGCCTCGAGTAGCGGCGGCGAGTTGGCTCCTACGGTTGCGCCAGCGGCGTCAAAGGAACCAGCTACGAGTTCAAGACGAAACCGTGCCTAATTCTTGGTGCGAATTGGAAAGTGATGAATGAGCCTCGATGAGGTCACGCAAGCGACGATCGCGTTTATCCGGACGCATGAAGCATGGGGTGTTCCGCTGGTGCTCGTGCTGGCCTTTGGGGAATCGCTGGCGTTCATCTCTCTGTTGTTGCCTGCAACCGTGATCCTGATCGGTGTCGGTTTTCTCATCGGCGAAAGCGGTATCGCATTCTGGCCCCTGTGGCTTGCCGCCGCCATTGGGGCGGCATTGGGGGACTGGCTGTCCTTCTGGATCGGCACGCGGTTGGGAAACGGGGTTTCGCACTATTGGCCCCTGTCACGTTATCCAAACCTCATTCCGCGCGGTCACCTGTTCTTCGAGCGATGGGGGGTGGCCGGGGTGTTCGTTGGGCGCTTCTTCGGTCCTTTGCGCGCATCCGTGCCATTGGCGGCGGGCATCTGTAAGATGCCCGCCTTGATGTTTCAGATTGCCAACATCACCTCAGCCTTCGTCTGGGCCACAGGTATTCTGGCTCCCGGCGCCTTCGGCCTCAAATGGCTGCAGGCGTGGATTTGATGGGCACCAAAGGCGGACCGTCATTGTCTGCCTCTGGCAAGGGCAGGAATCAATCGTAGGCGGCGCGATCGGGTATGCTCCCCAGTTCAGTTCGAGTTCGAATTTCGAAGGCGAAACAATCCGCAACTCAAGAAAGCGTGACCGACGGTTGACATCTCACCATATCCGGTCCCTCTGGCAAAGACCTGCCGCGCAGGAAACGGAAATCGTGCAGACGTGTAGCGGCCGAGCAACGCACACGGCGCAAGTAACCATTCAGAAGGATCTTCCTCCCGCTCTGATTGACAGAACCCACGGGATCGACCTTAACTCATTCTTAACAAAGGTGGTTGGGCGGGTCGGATGAGTTCCTCACGAGTGCGGTTGTGCGTACGGTTGGGCGGCGGTGCGGTCGTTGCAATCATTGCGATAATGTCCACGTGGTCGGCGGCGACGGCTTCACAGTCGATGCCGATCGGTGGCTTTACCTCGCAGCCGATCGGTCACTACGATTTCTGCAAATCCCATCGGGCCGAATGTGAGATCCGCTCACGCGACAATGGTCCGGAGCACATGACCGGAAAACTCTGGCGGCAGATCACGAGCGTTAACCTGACGGTCAACAACAACGTCAAGCCGATGAGCGATCTCGACCAGTACGGACAGGACGAATTCTGGGCTTATCCGGACAGTGGTTTCGGCGATTGCGAAGACTATGCGCTGGAAAAGCGTCGCCGTCTGATAAACAGCGGCATTCCTGTGTCGGATCTGCTGATGACGGTTGTTCGCAAGCCCGACGGCGAGGGTCATGCAGTGCTGACTGTTCGTACCGACACGGGCGACTTCATCCTCGACAACCTCACCGACACGGTGCGCCGCTGGGACCAGACCGGCTACCGCTTCCTGAAGAGGCAAGCCGGCACCGACACGGGGCGCTGGGTCTCCCTCGATGGCGACAACCCGCTGGTCAGCGCAATCAAGTGACGGTAGTGTAACAGTTCACCCCAAAGTTGACGCCTTGCCGAAAGAGATCTCTGTGGCTGATGCGCAGCCTGCTCTTCGTCTTAGGTCGGAGTGTTCGTCGTTGTTAAGGCTTTGTGTCCGGCTTCGCCTGATTGCTGCTCGCCCCCTTCGACGAGCACACTCAATGGCGCTGTCGCCTCCGGGCAGCCGCTCTGAATTTTTTTCCATGACGAAATGTTGAGAACCATGTCGCATTGCGCGAGTTCCGGTCCAGACGGCAATTGCAGACAGGCGAATTCACCATGATGGAACGTCCGGCCGTTGGCGAGGCACTGACATTCTGCCCGCGCGGGCGTTGCAACAAGCGCCGCGAAAACCAGGATGCAAGAGGCATGGAACGTCCTCATGCGAAATCATAGCACGATCCGGAGCGGGCGCCAGATCGCCCAGCATGAGCTACAGCGCCGTGATGATGACGAACGCAATCGCGACCGCGGTGGCATGGGAACCGGCGTTGGCGAGCGAGCCCGGGAGGCCACTCAGCAGAGGCTCGATCAGATGCACAGATCAGCACCCGTCGCCGGCCGCTCCGGCGCCCGTGAGCAGTAGCGCCATTAGCGCGGCGAGAACTCGGACGCTCCGCCTCGCCCAATTTCGACCCTCTCACGCCCTCGGCAACGCAACCCTGGATGAGGACCGCGTCATTCCACACGCAAATAACCGGTCAGGCCGCTCTTCTGATGTTCAATGACGTGGCAATGGAATGCCCAATTACCCGGATTGTCAGCGACCAACGACACTTCCATCACTTCTTGCGATTTAAGAAGGGCCGTATCTGTTACAAGCGACGCAATTTTGCGCTTGTCGGAGCGTAGCAGACGGAAAGACATACCGTGCAAATGGATCGGATGATCGTTCGGCGTTTCGTTGCGAAGGCGCAGAACATAGCTTTTGCCCCGTCTTAGAGCCGCGAGCGGACCAACTGGCCCCGGCGCGTCCCCCTGCCAGGCGACGCGGTTGATCGACCAGAAGGTGTAGCCGAGCGTGCCGCAAATACCCGGCGCCGGCGCATCACCATTGGGCGACCAGCCAAAGACGAAGTCCATTGTCTCGGCATCGGTAAGATCCGGCTCCGGTACGCGATTCGGCCGCAGCGGCTTGAGTTCGCCAAGCGCCCGCCCGGCGCTGGCGCCGATAGGCCGGAATCGGACGAGAACGCGAGGTCCCGTGGCTGTTCTGAGATTCAGGCTGACGATCTCGTCTTCGCCATCAGGCACGCGGAGGGCGATATCGGCGCGCTGGCCGGGCGCGATGACAATGCCCCGAGGCGCAACAGGCTGCGGCAGCGGGTTGGCATCAAGAGCGATCACTTTGGCCGTGCCGCCATCGAGGTCATAAGTGCCGATACGGGTGACATCCGTGACTGCCAAACGCAGGCGCACAAGGCTGCCCGCCGGCAGATCGTAAATCGGGGTGACTTCCCAATTTATCGTCGAGACCGTACCCAGCGTGCCGCCGCGCGCAGCGTTGCGTGCCTTGAACAATTCGATGAACTGGCCGTCTTCGCCGAGACGGAAGTCGCGTATATTGAGCGGCAAATCCTGGTCGAAACCGGCATCTTCGTCATCTTCGACAACAAGCACGCCTGTCAGACCGCGGGCCATCTGATCGAGCGTGTTGCAATGCGGATGATACCAATAGGTGCCGGCATCCGGCGGTGTCAGAGTGTAACGGAAGCTTTCGCCCGCCGCGATGGGACGCTGGGTGAGATAAGGCACGCCGTCCATGTCATTGGCGATGCGCAATCCGTGCCAATGCACGATCGTCGCTTCATCGAGATCATTGACCACGTCTATGGAAAACGGCCTACCTCGCAATAAACGCAGAGTGGGCGGCGGCCCGCCCGCACCGAAACTCATCATCCCTTTGGTGACGGTGCCGGGCAAAATCGACCGACTGATCGCTGAAACCGGCAAGGTCAGATCGGCTGCTACGGCCCTGCCGGCAACCAGCCCGCCTGCAGCGCCGACAGCTACTGCTGCCGTGCCGCCCAGCAAGATTTCCCTGCGCGACATTCCCGACATGAAGCAGCCCTTTCAGTGGAGTATAGCGGACGTGGTGTTGTTGTCTCTTCGTTCACGAATTTCGAACCCTGGCAATGATTCAAGGTCAAGGTGGCGTAGTCTCCGAAGGACTTCAACTGAAGTTGGAGTTTCACTTGCTTTTTGATGATTGCTACACAACGTCGCACTGAGCCGCGAGGCGTCTACGTGGCAGCTCTCGCCGAACGGCGTGTTGTGGGTGTAGCGTGCCCGATTGGCAGGAGTTACGACGCAAGCTATCCCCTTGCCGGAAATGGGCTCGCCTGAAATAGCACATTTGAAGCGGCCACCGTCTCTTAAACGCCCGTAAACGCAAACGCCCATAGACGCTCATCACTCGTCAGCGCTCTATCTCGGCCCATTTCTGCTCGCCGCAGGATCGGTGCAAATACGGTCATCCAATTTCAATAACGGAACCCTGTAATGCTGCCGTCACATACGGTGGCTAGGCGGATGCAGGGCGCCCTGCCCGTCCAAACCTCTGGAGACAACCATGCGCGCTTTGCCGACTGTCATGGCGCTTGCGGCCCTGCTGGGCACGCAGCCCGCTTTCGCCGAATTCGTCACAGCTTTCGATTTTCCGCAGCCGAAAGACACCAGCGAATTTTACACGGTTATCGAGATTCCGGCGGGAAGCATCACCAAATATGAGATCGATGCCGAGACAGGCCATGTCGTCGTCGATCGATATCAGTCCATGCCGGTCGTCTATCCGGCCAACTATGGTTCCGTTACCAGTTCGTTGGGCGGCGACGGCGACCCGTTGGATGCGCTTGTCTTCACCCGGGAACCCGTTGTGCCCGGTGCTCTGATCAAAGTCCGCGCCATCGGCGTGCTCAACATGGTCGACGGCGGCGAAGCGGATGACAAGATCATCGCTGTGCCGGCCACGGATATCGATCCGCAATATGACGGGGTCAAGACCATCGATGATCTTCCGGCCATCGAACGACAGCGCATCGAGGCATTCTTTCGAGTTTACAAGCAGCTACCTGAAGGCCGCAAGGCCGTTGAGCTGAACGGCTTTGGTGGCGCCAACGTCGCCATCGACATGGTTGGCAAAGCCATTGAAAGCTACCGGAACAAGAAGGACTGACAGGAAAGCAGAATCTCAACAGGAAGCTCATTCATAGGGCTGGTTCCTAGCGGTGTTGGAACACCGCTAGGGTATGCGTTGGGCTTGCGTCGCACTGTTGGATGCGCGCAAACTGCGCTTCGCTTTAGCTCCGGGCGTTTGCTGTTGATAAAGCCAAATCGTTGGCTTTATCTCCGCCTTCGCCTGGTTTCTGCTCGTCCCCTTTGACAGGCAAGCCAAACGGCGCCATCGCCTCGGGGCATCCATCCTGAATTTTTTTCCATGACGAAATGTTGAGAACCATGTCGCACTGCGCGAGTTCAGGACCTGACGGCAATTGCAGACAAGCGATTTCGCCGTGATGGAAAATGTGGCCGTTGGCGAGGCACTGGCATTCGGCCCGCGCGGGCGTTGCAGCGAGCGCCGCGAAAACCAGAATGTAAGAGGCCGTGATCGTCCTCATGCGCAAGATCATAGCACGATCCGGAACTGTCGCTAGTGTGAACGCTTCACAAGTAACTCGGCGGAGAACTCGTACCGCGGGCGCTCACGATCCTCAATCGTCGTTCGCGTCGGTTTTTGCCCTGTTGTCCGTATTTTGTGGCCCGAATCAAAGGCACGGCCAAGCGACCAAAATGACCAGCAAATCCATCGGCATGCCGCGCCCAACGACACCTGCCAAACTGCCGGCATACATGACGAGCAGCGTTGTTCGAACCAACGGCCGCGATGATGCGCGACACGTTCATGTTGAGGGAATGCGCGGGTCCTGAACGAGATAGAGCCGCGCAGTCGGCGTGAAATCAGTCACCAGGAATGAGAACGAAACCGTGCTCAGCGGATCGACCTCGCCTTTCCGGAACAGAAGATGGTCATAAGGTTCGAATTCACGACTGAATTCGGCGAAACTATCGGACCGAATTGCATCCGTTTCGCGGCGCGCCTGGTCGAACGAAAGCCCGTCGCTGGAATCGCTTGGCTGGTTGAGAATCTCCTGCAACTCGAACTCGAATTCGACCCAGGCGTGACCGCTGTTGTTGAGGGCAACGATCCTTAGGGAAATGAACCCGGTGGCATAGTTGCCGGAGGCACCGAATGGCTGAACCGGCCGGATGGCGCGTATGGTGAGGGTTACCGGGCTTGCCGACTCGAGTTCCTCGGTGATCACGACGGGATCGGCCCTTGTTCCGGCTCCCGAAGCGGCAATGATCCGGAATCCGCCGAGTTCGTCGGAAAAGGAGTAGGCGCCTGCTTCAAATATTCTGGGCCTTGTGCCATCGGCTCCAGCGAGGAGTCCGCTTGCTGCGAGCACGGTTGCGAATATCCCTACCAGACGTGCGCCTGATATTCGGGTTGACGAGTGGTGCCACATGGCTCGTAGTATGAACGACATTCCCGCGGCCGCATACTGGAATGGCTCAGGCGAGAGGCTATGATGGTTGGATTTGGCGCCGTAGGTCGAGGCATTCAACCGGATCGGTCGCCGCAAACCGCGGAGAGGTTGTCGCTGCCGGCGATATGCGCGAGAGGACGTACCGATGTTCGGACTTGGCATGACCCACCTGTTGGTTATCTTCGTGGTGGCGCTGGTTGTTTTCGGCCCGGAGGAGCTTCCAAAAGTCATGCGATCGGCGGGGGCAATGATGAAGACATTCAATCGGATTGCGGGCGATTTTCGAAAGCAGTTTGACGACGCCGTACGTCAAGCCGAGAAGGAACTCGACCTGCAGGAAACCCGCTCGATGCTTCAGAATGCGATGGAGGACGTGCCGCGAAGCGCTGACAAGGCCATAGTAGGGAAGGACAGCAATCTCGATCCGGCCGCTGAGCGGGGCGCAGAATCTGAACTGCGATGCGAGGTTTAATGCCGAAACGTCATCAAACCAGTGATCGGGCAGAAGAGCAGTCGCCCATCGGAACCATCGCGAGGCTCCCAGCCGCTCCACCTTCACCGTTTCGGTTTCGCCGACTGCGCGCCGGGACTCAAAACCTCATCTCGGGCATTCCCCTCGCTGTAAAATCCCTTCACAGGTTACCATTGTTCCACCACTGCCGTGCTGCAGCCGTGCTCTGTTTGACAATCGCGTTGCTGACTGCGGCGGTCACCGACGTCGGCTCCGCTTCAGCGCATCGTAACGCGCTCTGGCAGGTTGTGCAGACCTGCGCTCTTGCCGCAGCGCATCTTGGCAGCGCTTTCCCCTGCGAGGAAGTGATCCTGCCCAGGCAGGGCGTGCCTGGATCAGCTCTCATTAAATCACCCCGATACCGGACCGAGTTTCTGTTGACGCCACTTACGGCTGTTGCCGGCCTTGAAAGCCCGTCTGTCCGTTGGCAGGGCAGTTCCCAACTCTGGAATCGGGCGTGGAAAGCACGAAGCAAGGTCTCGGCGAGCCTCGGACGTCACCTTCCACGAACGGCCATCGCCATGGCTGTGAATTCCAGGACTGAGCGATCCCAGGATCAGTTCCACATCCATATCGATTGCGTTGCGGTGTCGGTGGAAAAGAAACTTGTCCTGAAGGGGCCGAAGGTGGAAGGTCCGTGGCAGCTTCTCCCTTTGGCTCTGATGGGGAAACGCTATTGGATCAAGGCAGTCGACAAGCCGGATTTGGAAACGACCAACGTAGTCGGCATCATCGCTTCCGGCCTGCCGCAGGCCCGGCGCGCCATGCATCACGTAAATGTCGTCGTCGTTGGCGCCGAACTCGCCGGCGCAAGACCGGGATTTTACATCCTGACCAATTGGGAAAGCTCAGCGGCCGAGCGACTGCACCTCGCGTTGAGCGCCCACGAGGCAACTGGCGAAGCAATAGCCGCACCCGGACATTCGACGGAAGTCTCAAAGCAGTCTTCGCGGAATGGTATCCGGGCATGGCAAACGACAATCCAAGACCCGATCAGCGCAGCAAAGCTGCGTGACCGCCCCGCAGTTCCTCATGCGCCCCTATCTGCAGGCCCGCACCGGCTAACGTCGGCTCTTCGACGATCCGATGAAGGGACAGCCCGAGACGAGCTGCGCACCATCCGCCTCGAAACGCGCAAGATGGGTCGCGATTGTCATCGCTCGGACGCAATAATGACCGCTTGTTCGTGGTCTGTGACGTCGACACGTGGCAAATTCGTCGTTTTTGGTCGGCGCGCGTTTCCTGCCATGTCACATCGCTGACACGGACATCGCCGAACATTGTCCGTGAACCCACCCGGAGCCTGCCATGCACCGTCTTATCGCTGCACTCGCAATAACAACAAGCTTGAACACCGTTGCGGGGGCAGCGACGGTCTACCCGCTTGATCGGGCCACGATCCTGGCGCAGTCGCCTTTCGACGTGAAGGTCGAGTTCGACAAGGTCGTTAGCGCCGACCAAGTCACGGTGACGATCAACGGCCAGCCGGCGGAAACCGTGTTGGGCAAGAAATTCGAATTCCTCGAGAAGGAAAAAGATTTCGACGCTTCGGCGCTGTTGATCCGCGCAGCCAGCATTTCGAAGCCTGGTACCTACAAGCTGAAGGCGAAGGCCGGCGACGAAATGAAGTCGGTGAGCTGGCAGGTTTTCGGCACCCCGGCAACGCCCAAGGCCAAGAACGTCATCTTCTTCCTCGGCGACGGGCTTTCGGTCGCGCATCGCACCGGCGCCCGCATCATGTCGAAGGGCATGAGGGAAGGCAAAGCCAACGGGCGCCTCAACATGGACGACCTCGATCACATGGCCTTCATAGGCACGTCCGCGACCAATGCGATCTCAACCGATAGCGCCAACACGATGTCGGCTTACATGACGGGCCACAAGACGGCTGTCAACGCGCTCGGCGTCTATGCGGATCGCACTAAGGCCAGCCTTGACGACCCCAGGGTCGAGACGATCGCAGAGGCGCTGCGGCGCACCGGCAACAAGTCGATCGGCGTTGTCTCAACCGCCGAGGTGGAAGACGCCACCCCTGCGGCGGTCGTCGCCCATACCCGCCTGCGCGCCGACAAGGCTGACATTGTCGGCATGTTCTTCGACGTCAAGCCCGAAATCGTCCTTGGCGGCGGCTCCGCCTACTTCCTGCCGCAGAGCACGCCGGGCTCGAAGCGCAAGGACGACAAGGACTACATCGCAATGTTCAGGGATGCCGGTTACACATTGGCGACCGACAAGACCGAACTCGTGGCCGCCAAGGGAACCAACACCGGCAAGATCCTCGGCCTTTTCCACACCGGCAACATGGACACGACACTCGACCGTGAATTCCTCAAGAAGGGCAGCGTCGAGAAGTTCCCGAACCAGCCCGGCCTTGTCGAGATGACGCAGACCGCACTCGATCAGCTTTCCAAGGACGAGGACGGCTTCTTCCTCATGGTCGAAGCGGCGTCCGTCGACAAGATGTCGCATCCGATGGACTGGGAGCGGTCGCTGTTCGAGACCATCGAGTTCGACAAAGCCGTCGGCATCGGGATGGAGTTCGCCAAGACGCATCCGGACACGCTGATCGTCGCCACGGGCGATCACACGCACGGCGTGTCGATCATCGGTACCATCGACGACCAGAAACCGGGCGAGGAGATGCGCGACAAGGTCGGCGTCTATGCCGATGCGGGCTTCCCGAACTACACCGACGAGAACGGCGACGGTTATCCCGACAAGGTGGACGTCACGCGGCGACTGGCTATATTCGCCAGCAACTTTCCCGATTACTACGAAACCTTCCGTCCGAAGCTGGATGGTCCGTTCGAGCCGGCCGTGCAGAACGGGGCGAAGCAGTACATCGCCAACGAGAAGTACAAGGACGTTCCGGGTGCGGTCCTGCGCGTCGGCAATCTGCCGAAGACGGCCGACACGGCCGTCCACGCCGTTGACGATGTCGTGCTCCAGGCGACCGGCCCTGGCGCCGAGGAATTCAAGGGCTATATGGAAGAGAGCGACGTCTATCGCGTGCTTGCCGATGCCCTGGCTCTTGCGCCGGCAACGAACTGATGCACTTTAGCCGATCTGGCTTGATGAACCAAGTCGCGACATGGCTCCTGACGCTACGGCGCCTGGAGCAGAACGCCGGAAGCAAGTTTCGCTCATGAAACAGCGCCCGATCACCCGCCGCAAATTGGTGCTGCTTGGCTCGGCCGTCGCACTGGTCAAGATGACTGGCGCGAGTTCCGCTTCCACGGCAACGGCAACCCTTGGCTTCGATGAGCTCTATGGAAAGATCAGCGTTCTCGGGCTCAGCTTTTCGGACAAGGTGAAAGGGCTCGCGGAAGCGGAAGTCTCCATGCAAGGCTTCATGGCGCCGCCGCTCAAGGCCGAGGCGAATTTCTTCGTGCTCACGGAAATCCCGATGGCGCTTTGCCCGTTCTGTTCCTCCGACGCCGACTGGCCGGACAACATCGTGGTCATCTACCTCGACGAGGCGCAGACCTTCGAGCAGGCCAATGCCCCGATCGAGGTGAGCGGGCGGCTGGAGGTCGGTTCATGGACCGACCCGGAAACCGGCTTCGTCAGCCTGCTTCGCATCGTCGATGCGCATTTCCGCACGGCCTGACCGCAAATGCTGCGTTTGACGATCCGTGACCTTGAGATGTCGTTTCAGGGTCTTGGCAGGCCTGCGCTGGCTCTGTCCGCGCTGGAAATCGCGCCAACCGAAAAAGTTGCCGTTACCGGTCCGTCCGGGTGCGGGAAGACGACCTTCCTGAACGTCGTCACCGGGCTCGATCGCGTTCGGAACGGTTCGGTTCGATGGGGCGAGACCGATCTTTCCGGTCTTTCGGAAGCTGGTCGCGACCGTTGGCGCGCTATGCATGTCGGCCTTGTCATGCAGGAGATCCACCTGTTCCCCGGCCTCTCGGCGCTCGATAACGTGCTGTTGCCGAGCCGACTGTCGCGGCTCCGTTCGAATACCGACTTCAGAGCGGATGGCATGCAGTTGCTCGAACTGGTCGATATCGATCGTCCCGATCAGCCGGTCGAAACCATGTCTCGCGGACAGATGCAGCGGGTCGCGGTGGCTCGGGCATTGGTCGGGCGGCCGGCAATCATCGTGGCCGACGAACCGACAGCCAGTCTCGATGCCGATTCCGGGGCCTCTGTCGCGGATCTGTTACTGCGACTCTCCAACCAGGCGGGTGCGACGCTGATCGTGGCGAGCCACCAAAAACGCCTCATCGAAGGCCTCGATCGCGTGATCCATCTGGAGTCTGGCGCCGTCGTCAGCGACACCGGCAAGCCCGCGGCCACGCATGATGAGGCGTTTCTTTGACGTCCGCGCACGATCGGTCGCGAATCCCATCAGCCGAGGTAACCATACTGCCGGTTCTGCGGCCGCCCTCACGCGAAGGAAATGACCCTTGTTGCGGTTTGTCGCTGCGGACTTGAAGCGACACTGGATCGGCGTGGCTGCGGTGGCACTGCTCATCGCGCTCGCGACCGCGCTCGGCGTCGCTGTCACGCTCGGCGAGCGGGCGCTTCGGTTGGGTAGCGCACGCGCGGCGGGCGCCTTCGATCTGGTAGTCGGCGCGCCCGGCAGCGAGACCCAATTGCTGCTGTCCGCCGTGTTCCTGCAGGCAGCGCCCTTGACGCTCATGCCGGGCAATGTACTGGCGGGGCTGATCAGGGACGAACGTGTGGCCTGGGCGGCCCCCGTCGGGTTCGGTGATTTCGTCGAGGATTTCCCGATCGTCGGCACGACGCAAGCGCTGGTCGACGGACTGGGCGGCGTCTCCGAAGGACGCACGTTCGAGAAGCTCGGCGAAGCGCTTGTCGGAGCGTCCGTGGCGAAGAACATGGGAAGCCGCTTTCACCCGGCGCACGGCCAGGTCCGTCAGGCGACCGCAATGCACAATGATGTCACCTACGCGGTCGTGGGACGGCTGAGGCCGACCGGTACCGCCTGGGACCGAGCCGTCATCGTTCCGATCGAAGCGGTCTGGCACATTCATGAACGCGATCGGGCGGGAACAGGATCGCCGCTCCTGCAGGCTGCCGCCCAAGGGGCCGCAGAGACAAGCGAGTTCGACCAGCCGATCCATCCGGAGGCCGTCCTCGATCCATCCACACCCGGCCTGCCAGCCATCGTGGTGAAACCGCGTACGGTCGCTGACGCCTATAAGCTGCGACAGGCGCACCGCAACGATCGGACCGTCGCGATCTTCCCGGGCGAGGTGCTGACGAGGCTCTACGGGACGCTCGGCGATGCGCGACGCGTGCTTTCCTTGGTGGCCGGCGGAGCGCAGGCGCTTGTCGCCGCCGCGATCCTGCTTGTCGTGGTCCTTCACGTCATGCAGCGGCGCCGGCAGATTGGTGCCTTGCGCGCGTTCGGGGCGCCGCGCGCGGTGGTGTTTGAAATCGTCTGGCTGGAGACGTTCGCAATCATCGCAGCAGGGGTGCTTCTCGGCTTCGGGCTGGGCTACACGGCCGCCAGGACGGGTGCGCACCTCTTGAGCGGAGCCAGCGGCTTTACATTGCCCGTCGAGTTCCGCAGCGAGGACTGGCAGTCCGCCCTTGTGTTATTGGCTGTCACGGGTCTGATCGCTCTGGTGCCGTCGATGCTTGCATACCGGCAATCGCCGGCGCAGGCACTCAGAAACTGAACCGATTTGTGCTCATCAAAAATTCTCACCGCAGCCCGAATTAGGAAACTGCTCGTCCTTGCAAACGGTTTCGTCAAAAGCCAACAAAACCTATGCCCAATGCTCTATCGCGGTTGACACCCAAGACAGTCGTCGGTTCAGGTTGCCGGAAGATCGTGACGGACGCAAAGGAAATGCAATTGGCTGAAATCGGGTGGAGCGAGGCGGCGATCCTAGGAGTGGTTCAAGGACTGACGGAATTTCTTCCGATCTCCTCAAGCGCGCATTTGCGGATCGTTGGTGAATTCCTGCCACCGGCCGGCGATCCCGGCGCCGCATTTACCGCCATTACGCAGATCGGGACCGAGATCGCGGTCCTGATCTATTTCCGGCATGACATCATCTGCATCATCGCCACATGGCTGCGTTCCCTGGCCGGCCGCCGTGAACGGCTGGACCCGGATGCCCGCATGGGATGGCTGGTGATCATAGGGACCCTGCCGATCGGCATCCTGGGACTATTGCTGAAGAACCTGATCGAAGGTCCGGCCCGCAACCTCTATCTCACGGCAACCATGTTGATCGTCTTCGCGCTGGTTCTCGCGGCCGCCGACCGGCTGGGCGCCAAGCGCAAGGCTTTGCGCGATCTGGGCTGGCGGGACGGCTTTCTGTTCGGCGCGGCCCAGGCGATGGCCCTCATCCCGGGCGTTTCGCGATCGGGAGGCACTATAAGCGCCGGACTGCTGATGGGTTACACGCGAGAGGCCGCCGCCAGGTATTCGTTCCTGCTGGCGATACCTGCCGTGCTCGCCTCAGGTTTCTTCCAGCTCTATGCGAGTTGGGGGGCAGACAGTCCGGTCGGCGCCGGTCCGACCGCGCTTGCCACCCTGCTGTCCTTCGCGGTCGGCTATGTCGCGATCGTGGGTTTTCTGAAGCTGGTCTCGACGCGCAGCTACATACCCTTCGTCTACTATCGGATCGGGCTCGGCGCCTCGATATTTCTGCTTCTCGGCGCCGGTCTCCTGTCAGCGTCCTGAGATTATTTCGTGCCGCTGACGAGAATGTTCTGTTGGGATTCGATCGCTTCCCAGTGGCCGGAGTTGGATCGCGACGCGCTTCAGGTAGGTATATCCGGTGTCCGACCACAGCAGGACCTTCGGCTCCAGATTGTCGAGAATGAAGTCACCGGCGGTCGTGTTGACGCTCAGGATAGCGTGCCCCTCGCCGCTCGACTGCCTGACCACCGTTATCCAAAAGGTCTTGCAGGGGCACGCCCTGTCTCATCAGTTCGCGACGTTTTTCCAGCACGATGTCGTCGCAGTCGCCAAATCCCTTATAGGGATACTCCCATTTCTCCTCGACACCCGGGTATTTATGTCCGTCATGGCCATGATCGTCGTGTTGGCCCTGTTGTTGATTTCGATCAGCGTCTCACACAAGGAGCGGGTCAGTTCGACGGGCTTCGGGTCGCGCGTGACGATCGAGCAATCATCGCGATAGTTCCGACAGTATTCGTAATGACCGATCGCTGCGTTGTCCGTTCGTTTGTTCGCATGAATGTGAGCTGCCCTGCATTCGCCGACCATGACCGATGACTTTTGCGATCGCTCGTAGGCGTCAACGTATCCGTAAACCACCGCGTCAAGCCGGTGAGCGACATGGAACACAATGGAGTTCCAGAATATTGGTCCTATTGCGAGGATTATGCACTGGAAAATCGGCGAACGCTGATGCGAAAGGCCTTCGCGTCTCCAGTCTGCTCTTGACGGCAGTGCGCAAGTCCGATGGCGAAGGGCACGCTGTATTGGCGGTTCGAACCGACAAGGGCGATTTCATTCTCGATAATCTGACCAATATGGGTTCGTCCCTGGTACGAGACGAACTATCACTACCTGAAGCGCCAAGCGGAATACAACACGAGACGGTGGGTTTCCATCTTAAGCGAAGACAATCTTCTCGTCGGCGCGCTTAGGTAACGCGATGCCGAACATTTTTCCGGCGTCCTTGCATCCGAACACCTTGCCGGCTCGCAAAACCTCCGCCTCTCTGTTATAGGCTCGAAAGCACACTGCCATGACCATATGACGGCACACCCTGCATCCCTTCACGGAGCCGGAGGCTGCCAACGGAGCCTCATGCCAACAGCCAAGCCCTTTTTCATGACGGTGACGATCGTTGCAACTTGTGTCGGAACGGCCCCAGCCGTGGCGCAGACTGTCGCAGTCGTCCCGACGGGCAATCGTCTTGCCGAGCAACCGGTGATCCCAAGAGCGTCCGCGCTTCGTTCCAAGGCATTCAACACGACGTACGAGGAGAAGTATCGGGCCATAACCGCCTTGATACGGGACGACCGCAAACTCGTCGGCAAGATCAGGAAGGCGGCGCTCGCCTATGGCATCGATCCGATCCACATCGTCGCGGCTCTCGTCGGAGAGCACACCTACAATATCAGCGTGGTCGACTCGGTTCAGACCTATTACGTCAAGGCGCTCGCCTATGCCGATCTGAAGTTCTCCTTCAGCTACAGGGGCACTCCGGTCCAGTCATTCGTCCAGCGGCCCGAATTCGCATCCTGCTCTTCTCTCGAAAGCAGCGCGCTGATTTGGAGCTGCCGTGACCAGGTCTGGGAAGAGACATTCCGGGGTCGCAAGGTCGATGGCGTCGACTACGAACCCATCACGTTCCAGCGGGCCTTCTTCCAACCCTTCTATGCGGGGCAGACCTTCGGCCTGGGACAGATAAGCCCGCTTGCAGCCCTGCAGGTCACAGACATGGTCAGCCGGGTCAGCAAGCTTCCCCGATTGTCGCCCGATCGCCCGCAGGCGATCTATCGCGACGTCATGGATCCTGATCGCAGTCTTGTTTACATCGCCGCGATCATCCGGGATTCGATCGATGCCTATCGGGAACAGGGGTTCGATATATCCGGTAATCCCGGAATCACCGCCACGCTCTACAATGTTGGCCAGCCGCGCAGACGTGCACGTGAGTTGAGGCAAGCCGTGACCGACAAGACCGGCCGCACCCTGCCCGTCGAGAACTATTACGGCTGGCTCATCAACGACAGGCTCGAAGAACTCAAGGCGCTTCTCACCGATGGCACGAAATGATCGTGGTTGGTGGCCGGACACTCGCGAACCTGCGTCGGATGGCAGGACAGATTTATGCCGGAAAAGCTGGCTGTCATGAGACCAATTCCGCTTGCATTTGGCGAACATCTATCGACATCAGATGGAAGCAAACAGTGCACTCAAGCGAACTCATAAAGCGCGCCGGAATTGCCGGTCGCGTGCAAGGTCGATAACCATGCGGCTCCAAACTGAGAATGGCTTACCCAGCGCGACGTTCTGAAAATCACATATTTGAAAGACAAGGTGGCGTTTGGCATGCGCCTCTACGGCTTGACTGACTGAGGGGGTGACATCGCCATGCTTGATCCAATCGTGAATTTCTTCACCCGGATTTTCCAGTGGATCGGCCGCGGCATCGGCTTAGCCATCGGCGTCATCCTGTGGCCGTTCGTGTGGGCCGGGCGTTGGTATACGCAGCGCGGCTGGATCCTGAAGGCGGTGCTCGGCCTGGCTGTGCTCGTGCTGATCGGTCTCTACGCCAATTTCTTCTACGCCACCCAGTGGTGGAACAATTTCAACCCGAACTATCCCGACACCTATATATTCGAGAAGCGCAACCTGTCGGCCGGCGAGCAGGTCGCCGCCGGTGCCGGCACCGACGCCGCCAGGACCTGTGGCAATTCGGCGATCGCCCAGTTGGCGGCCGACCTGACCGACTTCAACGTCAACCAGAATGCCTGGGTGTCGTCGATGATCCTCTACAAGCTCGGCCTGTTCGGCATCGACTGGGACCACACGCCGTGGATGGACAACAAGGCCTCGTTCCAGCGCGGCATCAACCAGGCGGTGCGGCGCACGGCGACCGAGCTTGCCGACAATCTCGGCCGCGTGCGCACCACTTCGCAGATCGACGCCGATCTTCAGGACGCGCGCGGCAATCTGCAGTTCGATGAAGAGACCTGGTATTTCGGCCTGAACCCGTTCGGCCCGAAGACGCCGACGCCGAGCTACTATCGCGATGCGGTGCGCAAGCTGCGCGCCTTCAACGCCCGGCTGGAAACCTGCCAGACGGTGTTCGATGCCCGCGCTGACAATCTCAAGCAGTATATCGACCGCATCTCGTCCGACATCGGTTCGACCTCGGCGATCCTCAAGGAGCGCGCTGAGCACTACAACAATGGCTGGTTCGATTTCCGCGCCGACGATCGCTTCTGGTTCGCCTATGGCCAGCTCTATGCCTATTACGGGCTGATGAAAGGCGCCGAGGCCGATTTCGAGGACGTGATCAACGAAAAGCACCTGCAGAGCCTGTGGGACACGATGGACTCGCAGTTCGTCTCGGCGCTGCGCATCCAGCCCTTCATCATCGCCAATGGCCGCGAGGATGGCTGGCTGTTGCCGAATCACCTAACGACAATTGGCTTCTACATGTTGCGCGTGCGCTCGAACCTGGTCGAGATCAGCAACGTTCTTGCGCAGTAACTCGGTGGATGAAGCGCTCGAGGGCATCGAGGCATTGGGACCGGTAACTTCTCTGGGGTGAGCGCGGCCACGATTTGTTAGCGCCGACTGGGCCATCACCGTTACTTTGTTCAAGGCGGCGGCGATGGCGGTGGAATGGACGATCACGATCGAGAGCAGGAACGAATTCAGCGATGTCGAAACGAGGTCCGGATCGACAAAAGCGATGAGCGTCCGCGTGGCGGAGACCTTGACCTGTCGATCGAGGATGGCAAGAAGATCATGGCCGCCCTGCAAACAGTGGTCGCGACCTAGCAGGCTGTTGAAAAAGGCCCTCGCCACCGGACCGCAGCAATGATTCACTGGCTCCGAAGGGATTCGGAGGTGGCGAGTGCGCGGCGGCGACGATCGAACTGGCGAACTTTTCAGCTACGTGGACCTTGAGGTCCGGGTTCGGCGCAATCATCCATTGC
>NZ_JAMYSY010000033.1:0-70940 GCF_040322175.1 Mesorhizobium sp. M0185
CGCAATAGGTAATGCTGCCGCCTTTCGGCGCGTCGGGGTTGACGTAGTTGAAATGCTTATAGTCGGCCGGCAGCGCCGGCTCGCCCTGCATGGCAAGCGCGTGCTTCGGTTCCGACAGGGCCGGCTGCAGGGAAAGGCCGACAAACAACATTGCGGCGATCACCCAAACGACAACGCGGCCCATGACCGTCTCCTTCCCGATTCGATGCGCAGCATACATGAGCCGGTCGTGCACCGGCCAACCCCTTGAGCCTATCCCTTGGCCAAGATTCGCGAGACCCGGGCTGGATTCGGCACCGCTTGCAGTGTAACACGCCGTCCGAAGTCATTCTGTTGCCTCATTTCGGCAACAGGTAGCTGGACCACACGGCATGAAAAAAGCCGGTTCCGGGATCATTTGAGAGGAATGCACGACATGACGAGCCTGAACAGCAACGCGTACCGCCTGTCGGTCATGGCCGCTGGCGTGGTCGGCATTCTGGGCGCCGGGATTCCCGCTGCTTCCGCGCAGCAGCAACAGCAGATTCCGCAAGGCTGGTTCAAGGCCTGCACCAAGCAGGAAGACGTCGACATCTGCAATGTCCAGAACATCACCACCGCCGGCAACGGCCAGCTCATCACCGGCGTCAGCCTGATCGAATTGAAGGGCAAGGTGAACCGCAAGGTGTTCCAGGTGACGGTTCCGACCGGCCGTCTCGTTCCTCCCGGCATCGGCCTCCAGATCGACGGCGGCAAGGCGCAGAAGCTCGACTATGTGATCTGTTTTCCGGATCGCTGCGTGGCGGAAGTGCCGCTGAGCGATCAGCTTGTCGCATCCTTCAAGAAGGGATCGGCGCTGACGCTCACCTCGGTCAATTTCCAGAACCAGCCGAACCCGATCAAGATTGCGCTGACCGGCTTCAGCGGCGCCTTCGACGGCCCGCCGCTGCAGCAGTCGGACATCGAGGACCGACAGAAGAAGCTCCAGGAGTTCGTCGCCAAGAACAATCAGGATTTTGCCAAGAAGCTCAAGGAAGAGCAGGAAAAGGCGAAGGCCGCCAACTGATCGACGGGTTTTCGAACCAACAAAAAAGCGGGGTTCATGCCCCGCTTTTTTCGTTTGGACCGGCTGTTTGTCGGGTCCAGCCATGTCTCAAGCCTGTCCCAGTCCAGCCAGATCCCGGCTAAGTCAATGTCTCAATTGGTACTTCGGCTCGTAGCGCCCGTCAGGCTTCTTGTCGAACATTTCACCAATCTGCGGATGCCGGACCGGTTCGCCCGACCGGTCCTCGAGTAAATTCTGCTCGGACACATAGGCGATGTATTCCGTTTCGGAATTCTCGGCGAGCAGATGATAGAAAGGCTGGTCCTTGCGCGGCCGCACGTCAGCGGGGATCGCCTCGTACCATTCGTCAGTATTGGCGAATTGCGGATCGACGTCGAAAATGACGCCGCGGAACGGAAACAGCCGGTGCCGAACCACCTGTCCGATCGAGAATTTGGCTGTCTTCATCGCACTCACCACTTGAACTTCTTGAACGCCACGCATCCTGGAACACGCAAGGAACGCTCCAGGACTTTAGATTCTTACGCACCGGTCCGGCAAAGATTGGCCCAGACCTTAAGGTCGACATCGTCATTATTTGGCGCAGACGCCGCGTCAATTCAATCCCGATCCCCGTGATGCCGGGTTGAGCATCGCGAGATGCGGATCAAGGGCGGTGGCCAAGATCGCTATCGCTCAGCCGGTTTTCGCAATCCGCCAAAAAACGCCGCAAAACCGCTGCCGGGTCGAAGACCCTCGCGCATGAAAAACGCCCGTAACGGCGCAAACCCCTCAAGCGCGCCAAGGCCAGCGCTGCGCACCATCTGAGCCGGCAGCATGTCGGAAAGCAACGACATGTTGAGCAGGTTGACCGCGCTGCTGCGCGCCAGAATGTCCGGCCGCCGCTTGAAATCATAGGCTGCAAGCGCCTTGGGGGCGCCCGGGTCCGAGCGGTTTCTGCTTGCGGCACCAATCAGGTCGTCGATGTCCCGGATGCCGAGATTGAGGCCCTGCGCGCCAATTGGGGGAAACACGTGGGCGGCTTCACCGACAAGTGCCACGCGGCGATGCGCAAACCGCCACGGGCTCACCGCTGAAAGGGGGTAGACCTGCCGGCCGGGCTCAACCGACACGCGGCCCAACATCGATTGCATCCGCTGTTCGACCCGCGTCGAAAGCTCGGCGTCGTCGAGTGCTGCAAGGTCCTTGGCGATATCGGGTTCGAGCACCCAGACAAGGCTGGACCGGTTGCCGGGCAGGGGAACCTGTGTGAACGGACCGGTCTCGGTGTGGAATTCGGTCGAGGTGAAGGCATGGTCGCTGCGGTGACCGAAATTGAGCACCAACGCCGCCTGCGGATAGGATCGGATCGAGGTGCGGATGCCGGCTGCCTCGCGGGCCGGCGACTGACGGCCATCGGCGGCAACTGCCAACGATGCCTCAACCTCGCTGCCGTCGGCGAGAACGGCATGGGCATGGTCGGCATCGAGGCGCCATGCCTCCACCATCGACTTTCGCCATTCGATGCCCGAATGCGCGACGGCCTCGGCTAGCGTGCGGTTGAGAACGCTGTTGGGCAAGTTCAGCCCGAATTGCTCTTCGTTGATCTCGCTGGCGCGAAAGGTCACTGTCGGGCTGCGGATCAGCCGGTTGGTTGCGTCAACGATACGCATCACCTTGAGCGGCGCTGCGTGCGGCCTGATTCCGTCGAAGATCCCTAGCCGTTCGAACATCTTCAGGGCAGGGTTCATCAAGGCTGTCGTCCGGCCGTCGAGGCCGGCTGCCTCGGGTCCGACGAGCGTCACGGGAAAGCCCGCCTCGGCAAAGCCAAGCGCCGCGATCAGCCCCGCAGGGCCGCTGCCGGCGACCAGTATCCGTGCTGTTTCCCGATGGTTCAAATTCGGCTTCCGGATTGCGAGGTGAGGCCCGTCCGACCTGCTGGTCCATATAGGTCAGGTGATGCGGCTTGATCAACGCGGCGATTCGGCCCATTCGGTTGCCATGACCGGCCAACAAGACGATTTCAGCCACCTCGACGGCACCGGCCGCGCGATGGCGAGCGTTGCATGTAGCCCTCGACTGACGGTGGGCGTCGTTGCCGGCATGGGCATCGCCGTTGCCTGGCTCCTTCTCGGCGCAATGGCAGTTCGGGGGGCGGTGAGCCGGCTCCCGGGCGCCGATGTACCCGGCGACGCCGTGCTGGAATACCTGCCGCAACTGCCGCTGCCGGATTTCCTTGCGCGTTTCTTCGCCCTTTGCCTGGCGCCGGCGCCGCTTCGCGCAAGCGTAGGGGCGCAAGGCGGGGCACTCACCGCGATGTGGCTGTTGATGGCCATCGCGACCATGCTGCCCTCCGCGGCGCCGATGATCCGCACCTATTGCGAGATCGCAGATACCGCCAGGATCAAGGGGGAACCTGTTGCCCATCCGCTGATCCTTGTCGCTGGATATTTGAGCGTCTGGCTTGCCGCCTCGGCAATATTCGCTGCCCTGACGCTCGCAGTCCATGCATTCGTGTCATCCGGGCAGATGCTCGATCCGCTGCTTGGAATTGCCGGAGCAGCCGCGCTGTCGATCGCTGGTCTCTATCAGTTCAGCTGGCTGAAGGAAGCCTGTCTGGAGAAGTGCAGAAATCCGTTCTCGGTCCTGTTCGCCAACTGGAGCGCCAAGCCCATTCGCATTTTCCGGCTCGGTATGGAGCAGGGCCTGTGGTGCCTTGGATGCTGCTGGGCGCTGATGCTGGTAATGTTTGCCGTCGGTGTGATGAACGTGTTCTGGATGGCGCTGATCGGCTTGTTCAGCCTGGTCGAAAAACAGACGGCAGGCAATCTGCCGACGCGGTTGGGCGGTGCGATACTGCTTGTCTGGGCAGCCGCGCTACTAGTAGTCTCGGCATGAGGGGGGAGAATTCGATGACAGATCAAAACTGGGCAATGAAGGGAGAGCTCATACTTTCCTGCAATTGCACGGTTTTTTGCCCTTGCGTTCTGTCGCTCGGCAATCATCCGCCTACGGAAGGCTATTGCCAAACCTGGGCGGGGTTCCGGATCGATGCCGGCCATTTCGGCGAGGTCGACCTGTCCGGCCTCAATCTTGGGCTGGTCATGGAAATCCCCGGTTATATGAGCCGCGGCAACTGGACGGCGGGCCTGTTCATCGACAAGCGCGCCTCGGTTTACGCTGTGAAGGGACTGACGAAGATATTCACCGGCAAGGCCGGTGGAACCACATCGCTGCTCTCCATCCTGGTCGGACAGTTCCTCGGCGCCGAGCAGGTGCCGATCACCTACGAGACGCGTGAGAAAACACGCATCTTTCAGATACCGAAGATCATCGATGGTGCGGTGACGCCAATCACCGGCAAGGATCGCGACAAGGATACGGTCATCAGCAATTCGGAATACTGGATTGCGCCGGAAATCATCGTCGCCAAATCCGACAAGAGCAAAATGCGGGCCTTTGGCCGCAACTGGAACTTTGCTGGCCGTTCGGCCGAAATCTGCAAGCTGGACTGGCGGGGCCCGTGAGCAAGAAGACGACGGCCAGGAAAATCGCCGACCGGATTCCGCGGCCGAAGAAGAAAGTCACATGGCCTCAGGCGCGGGCGTTCTCGGTCCATCTCTTGACCGCGTCGGGCTCATTCCTGGCGTTTCTGTCGCTAGTGGCAGCAAGCGAGCAGCGCTGGACGGCGATGTTCTGGTGGCTGGGGCTGGCGCTTTTCGTCGACGGCATCGACGGGCCGATCGCCAGGAAGCTCGATGTCAAGGAAATCCTGCCGACTTGGTCGGGCGAACTGCTCGACAACATCATCGACTACGTGACCTACGTGTTGATTCCGGCCTTCGCGCTCTATCAGCGCGGCTTCATGGGCGAGCGCCTGTCGTTCCTGTCGGCGGCGATCATCGTGGTGTCGAGCGCAATCTACTATGCCGATACCGGCATGAAGACGAAGGAGAATTTCTTCAAGGGCTTTCCGGTCGTCTGGAACATGGTGGTGTTCACGCTGTTCGTCATCGAGCCCGGACAATGGGTTTCTTTCGCGGTGGTCGTGGTGGCCGCCATTCTCACCTTCGTGCCGATCAATTTCATCCATCCGGTGCGGGTGAAGCGGCTGCGGCCAATCAATCTCGGCATGACGCTGCTTTGGTGCGCTTTCGGCGCGCTGGCGCTGGCGCAGGCCGCACTTGCCTCCTTCTACGACCAGATCGGCGTGCTGGGCGAGCAGGTCAGCGATTTCATCAAGTTCGGGATTACGTTCACCGGGCTTTACCTCGCCTGCATCGGCGCTATCATGCAGTTCTTCCCAAATCTCGGCGCCAAGCCGGATAAGAAAGCCTGATCCCAAGAGAGCCAGAAAATGTCCAAAGCGATCCGCATCCATGCCCATGGCGGCCCGGAGGTCCTGACCTATGAGGATGCCGATCCCGGGCAGCCGGGCTCGGGACAGATCCTGGTCAAGCATACCGCGATCGGTCTCAATTTCATCGACGTCTATTATCGCTCTGGCCTTTATCCGCCGCAGGGCGGATTTCCGCTGGTCCCTGGCGGCGAGGCGGCCGGCGTGGTCTTGGATGTCGGCTCGGATGTCGACTGGCTCAAACCCGGCGATCGCATCGCCTACGCCGTGACGACCGGCGCCTATGCCGGGCAGCGCGTGATCGCCGCCGACCGCGTGGTGAAGGTGCCGGACGGCATCAGCGACGAACAGGCCGCAGCCATGATGCTAAAGGGCATGACCGCCGAATATCTGTTGCGCCGTACATTCAAGGTGAAAGCCGGCGACACGATCCTGTTTCATGCGGCGGCCGGCGGTGTCGGGCTGATCCTCGGCCAATGGGCCAAGCATCTCGGCGCGACAGTGATCGGCACGGCGAGTTCCACCGACAAGATCGAGCTCGCCAAGGCGCATGGCTTCGACCACGTGATTAACTATCGCGAACAGGATTTCGTGGCCGGCGTTGCCGCTGTCACCGGTGGCAAGAAATGCGACGTTGTCTACGATTCAGTCGGCAACGACACATTTCCAGCCTCGCTCGATTGCCTGCGGCCGCTCGGCACTTTCGTCAGCTTCGGTCAATCGTCTGGGCCGATCCCGCCCTTCAGCATCTCGTTGCTGGCGCAGAAGGGCTCGCTGTTCGCAACGCGGCCGACGCTGTTCGTCTATAATGCCAGGCGCGAAGACCTCGAGGCTTCCGCCGCCGCCTTGTTCGGTGTGGTGCTCAGCGGCGCCGTCAAGATCAAGATCAACCAGCGTTACGCGCTCAGCGAGGCCGGCAAAGCGCATTCCGATCTCGAAGGGCGCCGGACCACCGGGACAACAATACTTATCCCTTAGGCGCCCGCAGTTTCGGGCCGCCGACGCCGCCGTTCTTGCGAACTGCTCTTTACCGCTTGAGTTTCCGCTGAAATTCTTGAAGCTCTTTCAAGTCGTGAGGCGCTTACCGTAGAGAGCAGCCCGCGCATACGATGGTTGCGGGAACACAGAACATGTCTGGCAAACCAGATGGAGGCACCGTGAGTGCAGATCAGGACGGCGCAAACCTGCTTGAGGTTCGCGGCCTCACAAAGATATTCGGCACGTTGACGGCGTGCGACCATGTCGATCTCAACATCGCCAAGGGCGAGATCCATGCGTTGCTTGGTGAGAACGGCGCCGGCAAGTCGACCCTGGTGAAAATGCTGTTTGGATCGCTGGAACCGAATTCCGGCGAGATTTTCTGGAATGGCCAGGCGGTCAGGATCACCAGCCCCGGCACCGCAAAAAAGCTCGGCATCGGCATGGTTTTCCAGCATTTTTCCCTGTTCGAAGCGCTGACGGCGGCGGAGAACATCGCGCTGTCGCTGGATGACGGCTCGCCGATCAGCACGATCGCGGCCAAGGCGAGGGCGCTCTCCTACAGTTACGGCCTGCCTCTCGATCCGCTATCGCTGGTCGGTGATCTGTCGGTCGGCGAGCGTCAGCGTATCGAAATCATCCGCTGCCTGCTGCAGACGCCGCAACTCATCATCCTCGACGAACCAACTTCGGTGCTGACGCCGCAGGAGGCCGATAAGTTGTTCGAGACGCTCGAACGGCTGCGTTCGGAAGGAAAGTCCATCCTCTACATTTCGCACCGGCTGGAAGAGGTCAAACGGATCTGCGACCGCGCCACCGTGCTGCGTCACGGCAAGGTGGTCGGCCATTGCAATCCGCGCCAGGAAACCGCGTCTTCGTTGGCGCGGATGATGGTCGGCAACGAAGTGCTGGCCGTGGTGCGGGCGCCGGCCGAGGGTATCGAGACCGCGCCGGTGCTGCTTCAAATCCGCGAACTCACCCGCAAGCCAGCGACCCCGTTCTCGATCCCGCTCAGGAACATCAATCTCGAGGTCCGCGCCGGCGAGGTGATCGGCATTGCCGGTGTGGCCGGCAACGGCCAGGGCGAATTCTTCGAATCCGTTTCCGGCGAGGTGCTGCAGCAGGATGCCGGCTCGGTCCGCATCCGCGGCAAGGATGCCGGCGGCCTCACCATCACCGGCAGGCGTCTGATGGGCGCTGCCTTCGTCCCGGAAGAGCGGCTCGGCCATGGCGCAGCACCGCGCATGAAGCTTTCGGAGAACCTGCTTCTGTCGCGCCACGCCACCGATGGCAAGATGTTTGTCGGCGCCGGTGGAATGGTCAAGGCCGATGCGATCCATACCGCTGCCCAGCGCATCATAAAGGCAATGGACGTGCGCAAGAGCGCGCCGGATCCGGAGGCTGCGGCTCTTTCGGGCGGCAATCTGCAGAAATTCATCGTTGGCCGCGAACTCGACCGCCGGCCGAGCGTCTTGGTGGTCAATCAGCCGACCTGGGGGGTCGACGCGGGTGCGGCGGCCCACATCCGCCAGGCGCTGATCGAACTGGCGCGCAGCGGCTCGGCGGTGCTGGTGATCAGCCAGGACCTCGACGAGCTGTTCGAGATTTCCGATGCGATCACGGTCATGCACAATGGCGAACTGTCGAAGCCGCTGCCGATAGCTGAAGCGACGTTCGAGAAAATCGGGCTGCTGATGGGCGGCGCCGAACCCGGTCATGCCGAACATACGCTGGAGACGGCCTGATGCGCCTCGAACTTGTAAAACGCCCGCAGCGCTCGATGCTGTTTTCGGCACTCTCGCCTTTCATCGCTTTCGTTTTGACGATCATTGCCGGTGCCATCATGTTCGCGCTGCTCGGCGTCAACCCGTTGACCGCGTTCCGCATCTACTTCATCGAACCGATCAGCCAGGTCTGGCAGTTGCATGAGCTGGCGATCAAGGCCGCCCCCCTGATCCTGATCGCGGTCGGACTGTCGGTCTGCTACAAGGCCAACATCTGGAACATCGGCGCCGAAGGCCAGTTCATCCTGGGCGGCATTGTCGGCTCGATCATCCCCGTGCTGTTTCCGCAGTTCGAAGGCCCATTGGTGCTGCCGCTGATGCTTCTGCTCGGCATGGTCGGTGGGGCCGCCTATGCTGCAATCCCGGCACTGCTGAAGACGCGCTTCAACACCAACGAGATCCTGACCAGCCTGATGCTGGTCTATGTCGCCCAGCTCTTCCTCGATTGGCTCGTACGCGGGCCGTGGCGCGATCCGCAGGGCCACGGTTTCCCGCAGACCATCCAGTTCAACGACTCGGCCATACTGCCGGAACTCCTCCCGGAATCCGGCCGGGCAAACTGGGGATTTGTCTTCGCGCTGATCGCGGCGATACTGATCTGGATCCTGATGAGCCGTATGCTGAAAGGCTTCGAGGTCCGCGTGCTCGGCTCAAGCCCAAGGGCAGGGCGCTTCGCCGGGTTTGGCCTTAACCGCATGGTCTTCTTTGCCTTCCTGCTGTCGGGCGCACTGGCCGGACTTGCAGGGATTTCGGAGGTCTCGGGAGCCATCGGACAATTGCAGCCGGTGATCTCGCCCGGCTACGGATTTACCGCTATCATCGTGGCATTTCTCGGCCGGCTCAATCCGCTCGGCATCGTCGCCGCAGGCCTTGTGCTGGCGCTGACCTATCTGGGCGGCGAGGCAGTGCAAAGCGCGCTCGGCATCTCCGACAAGGTGGCGCGCGTGTTCCAGGGCATGCTTTTGTTCTTCGTGCTCGGCTGCGACACGCTCATCCATTACCGCATTCGCCTGACCGGCTTTTCCGCGCCGAAGCTCGAGGCAGGGCCGAAGCTGGAGGAAGCCCGCTGATGGACATCACCGTCAACATCCTCTTGACCATCGCGACGGCGGCGACGCCGCTGCTGATCGCGGCGATCGGCGAACTGGTGGTCGAACGTTCGGGTGTGCTCAATCTCGGCGTCGAAGGAATGATGATCATGGGTGCCGTCGGCGGTTTCGGCGCCGGCTATCTCACCGGCTCGCCTTGGATAGGGCTGTTGGCGGCAATCACCATGGGGGCAGTGTTCTCGCTGCTGTTCGCCGTCATGACGCTGTCGCTGGCCACCAATCAGGTGGCCACCGGCCTGTCGCTGACACTGCTCGGCCTCGGCCTTTCCGGCATGATGGGAACGAATTTTGTCGGTCAGCCCGGCGAAAGGCTGCCAAACCTCGATATTCCCGGCCTGACCGCAATCCCGGTCGTTGGCAGGCTGCTGTTCGGCCAGGATCCAATCTTCTACATCTCGATCGCGCTGACCGCCGCCGTCATGTGGTTCCTGTTCAAGACCCGCACCGGGCTCACGCTGCGCTCGATCGGCGACAGCCATGCATCCGCCCATGCGCTTGGCATCCACGTCATCCGCTACCGCTATCTCTCAGTGATTTTCGGCGGCGCTTGTGCCGGCCTCGCCGGCGGTCACCTATCGCTGGTCTACACACCGCAATGGGTGGAGAACATGACCGCCGGCCGCGGCTGGATCGCGCTGGCTCTGGTCGTCTTCGCCTCCTGGCGGCCATGGCGGGTGCTGGCCGGCGCCTATATTTTCGGCGCGATCTGGGTTGGCCAGCTTCACGTCCAAGCCATAAATCTGCAGGACTTCGTCGACGCGCCCTGGTTGCTCTACAAGTTAATTGCGTTCTTAAAATCGTTTCCCTCGCAACTGCTTTCTTCGCTGCCCTATCTGGCAACCGTCGTGGTTCTCGTTCTAATCTCGCGCAACAAGCGTTTGACGATGATGAACACGCCGGCCTCCTTGGGCCAGCCATTCGTTCCGGATCGTTGACAACAAAAAGACGGAAGCTCCAAGGCTTAACTCAGAGAGGTAACACAATGAAAAAACTGCTTATTGCCCTGATGGCGGCGACGGCCGCATTGTCGCTGGCGGCATCAGCCGAGGCGGCGGACAAGCTGAAGGCGTGCTGGGTCTACACCGGCCCGATCGGCGATTTCGGCTACTCCTACCAGCACGACCAAGGCCGCCTCGAGGTGGAAAAGGCACTCGGCGACAAGGTCGAGACCGCCTATCTCGAAAACGTCTCCGAAGGCCCCGATGCCGACCGCGCCTTCGAGCGCCTGGCGCGCGAGGGATGCAAGATCATTTTCGGCACGTCCTTCGGCTTCATGGACCCGGAAGTAAAGATCGCCAAGAAATTCCCCAAGGTGATGTTCGAGCACGCCACCGGCTACAAGACGGCCGAAAATCTCGGCATCTACAATGCGCGTTTCTACGAAGGCCGCTACGTGCTTGGCCAGATCGCCGCCAAGCAATCGAAGTCGGGCGTCGCCGGCTACATCGTTTCCTTCCCGATCCCGGAAGTGGTGATGGGCATAAATTCCTTTATGCTCGGCGCACAGTCGATCAACCCGAACTTCAAGGCGAAGATCGTGTGGGTGAACTCCTGGTTCGATCCGGGCAAGGAGGCCGATGCTGCCAAGGCATTGTTCGACCAGGGCGCCGATATCATCGTCCAGCACACCGACTCGACCGCTGCCTTGCAGGTGGCGGAGGAGCGCAAGCTGCACGGCTTCGGGCAGTCCTCCGACATGATCAAGTTCGCGCCGCACGCGCAGCTGACCGCGCTGACCGACGAGTGGGGTCCCTACTACATCAGCCGCGTCCAGGCGGCGCTCGACGGCACCTGGAAGCCCGACAATGTCTGGCTCGGCATTAAGGACGGCGCCGTCAAGCTGGCGCCGTTCACCAACATGCCCGACGACGTCAAGGCGATGGCCGAAGCCACCACCAAGAAGATCGCCGACGGCTGGAACCCCTTCACCGGGCCGATCGCCAAGCAGGACGGCACACCTTGGCTGAAGGAGGGCGAGGTCGCCGACGACGCGACGTTGCTCGGCATGAATTTCTACGTGAAGGGCGTCGACGACAAGCTGCCGCAGTAGGTGGTCGGAAACATATCGAACGAAAGGGCGCCACGCGGCGCCCTTTTCATTTTGGACGAATATCAGACTGCTGAGCCGTAAAGGTCGTAAGCGTCGGCGCGCTCGATCTTGACCGTGACGATGTCGCCGGCGCGCAGTGGCCGCCGCGACTGGATATGGACCGAACCGTCGATTTCGGGCGCGTCGTATTTGGTCCGGCCCTTGGCCGAATTGCCATGCGCCTCGTCGATCAGGACCGGCAGGCGCTTGCCAATTTTCTTGGTGAGCTGCGTTGCCGAAATCTTCTGCTGGCGCTGCATGAAGCGGTGCCAGCGGGCTTCCTTGATCTCCTGCGGCACTTGCTCGAGGCCGAGCTCGTTGGAGCGGGCGCCTCTGACCGGCTCGTATTTGAAACAGCCGGCGCGGTCGATCTTGGCCTCGTTCAGCCAGTCGAGCAGCATCTCGAAATCGTCATCCGTCTCGCCGGGGAAGCCGACGATGAAGGTGGAGCGGATGGCAAGGTCCGGGCAGACGTCGCGCCAGCCGCGAATGCGCTCGAGCGTCTTTTCGCCATGAGCGGGCCGGCGCATGTTCTTCAGCACCTGCGGCGAGGCGTGCTGGAATGGGATATCGAGATAGGGAAGAATCTTGCCTTCGGCCATCAATGGGATGACGTCCGCGACATGCGGGTAGGGATAGACATAGTGCATGCGCACCCAGACACCGAGCTTGCCCAGTTCTTCCGATAGATCGAGGAATTTCGCCCGCACTTCGCGATCGCCGAACATGCTGGTCCGGTATTTGATATCGATGCCGTAGGCGCTGGTATCCTGCGAGATGACGAGGATCTCCTTGACCCCGGCCTTGGCCAGCTTCTCGGCTTCGCGCAACACGTCGGCGGCCGGCCGCGATACGAGGTCGCCACGCAGCGCCGGGATGATGCAGAAGGTGCAGCGGTTGTTGCAGCCTTCCGAAATCTTGAGATACGCATAGTGGCGCGGCGTGAGCTTGACCCCTTGCGGCGGCAAAAGGTCGATGTGGGGATCATGGCTCGGGGGGGCAGCCTCATGCACCGCCGCCATCACGCTTTCATAAGCTTGTGGTCCGGTGATGGCGAGGACGTTCGGATGTCTTTCACGGATGACGTCCGGCTCGGCGCCGAGGCAGCCGGTGACGATAACTTTGCCATTCTCCGAAAGTGCGGAGCCGATGGCGTTGAGCGATTCGTCGCGAGCCGAATCGAGGAAGCCACAGGTGTTGACGACGACCAGGTCGGCGCCGTCGTGCTTGCGGGCGATCTCGTAGCCTTCGGCGCGCAGGCGGGTGATAATGCGCTCCGAATCCACAAGGGCTTTCGGGCATCCAAGGCTGACGAAACTGACGCGAGGGGCGGACATCAAAGCTTTCCGGATTTTCAGGATTGGCGGCGCAGTACCACACTTGTCGCGGCATTGGTATGGGCAGCGGCTGCGGCGAAACGCAACCGCCAGCGTCGCCGAAGGCTCGCCGAAGCTGAAAGGCCGGCCGATGAGAATTCGAGTCGGCGTGTCAGCTCACCGCACTGCTGACATGCGGCAAGACTTCCACCGCGCCCCGGTAGATCATATCGAGTGCGACATAAAAGATGATCAAAAGGCCGATATAGGCGATCCAGCGATGGCGGTGCAGCAGCTTGGCGATGAAGCTCGCGGCAAGGCCCATCAGCGCGATCGACAGGACGAGGCCTATCACCAGCACCTGGAAGTGATCGCGCGCCGCGCCGGCGACCGCCAGTACGTTGTCGAGCGACATCGACACGTCGGCGATGACGATCTGCAATGCCGCCTGACCCAAGGTCTTCTTGCGCGCCTTGCCGGCCACCATATCATCGCTGTTGATATCGGAATTGGACAGCGCTTCGGTCGCCTCCACCTCGTCAGCATACGACGTGCGCAGCTCGCGATACATCTTCCAGCACACCCACAGCAGCAAGATGCCGCCGGCCAGCAGCAGGCCGACAATCTGTAACAGGGTGACGGTGATCGCAGCAAAACCGATACGCAGCACCGTCGCCGCCACCACGCCGATGAGAATCGCTCTCTTGCGCTGCTCGACCGGCAAGCCCGCCGCGGCCAAACCGATGACGATGGCGTTATCGCCTGCAAGCACGAGGTCGATGGCGATGACCTGGAGCAGGGCCGAGAAGCCCGCGGCAGTGAAAATTTCCATCGACTGGAAGTCCCTTGCTGGTTGGCCGACCGTTCGCGTCGAATGCCTGGAGGGCCTAACGTGTATGGTTCCTGCGCGTCAAGGGACTGGTTGGAACAAGGTCGGCAAACCGCCCGTTATTGCGGCAATATACAGAGTTTGCGACGATCGGCCCGAACACCGGCAAAATGCGGCCACAGGTCGCGAATGCCTAGTTATAGAGATTGTATTTGGGCCAGTCGCTTTCCGGAATTTCATCACCGATCCGATAGCGGAGCTGCAGGACTTGCATATGGTCCGGCGCTGTTTCGCATTTGAATTTCAGCCGGTACCACTGTCCCTTGCTGCGAAACGCAGCACCCGGGCTCTTGATCGCATCGGCGCCCATTTCGGGCGTCGCAAAAGCGTAGGCGACGACACGATCGGCTTTGTATTTGTGGTCGTCGCGGGTAATCCGGTCGAGAATTTCGGCGTCGCATCGCTGCTCCAGCCGGGTTTGCGGATCGAGTTTCAGCAGGCCGGCGCGCAATGCGCTGTCCATCGCGCTGGCCGGCCAAGCCACTATCGTCCATCCGAGGACCGCAGAAAATAGTTTATTCATAGGCGGGAGAAGCATCATATTCGGGCGGAGAAATCAACCCGACGAGCGCGGCTGCGCGGCGGGTGATAGACTTCGCTTTGTGGCAGGTTGTTGATTACGCAATAGTATCACCGGTACTTTGGTATCGTTGCCACGATCAGCACCTGTCGCATTTCAGCGACGCGAGAGGTGGTGCGCTGCATGGGGCAGAGCGGCGGTTCTCCCCGAAGCGGACCGGCCTGTTAAACCCAGGCAGTCGAGAATCCGACGAGCGGAAAACTCGACGTCCATGCCTGCAGGATTCAAGAAACGGATCTGGCGGAGGGAGTGGGATTCGAACCCACGGTGGGCTTGCACCCATGCCGGTTTTCAAGACCGGTGCCTTAAACCGCTCGGCCATCCCTCCAAGGTGATTTTTCAATCACTTAGGATATCGCGAGAGGAGCGGGTTCGAGCTGTCGGTACCGGATTGGCACCAGGACGTTCCCCGACCGGTTCGCGCTCCATCCCTGTAAAGCCGCATTCAACGCCAAGTCAACCGTGGCGGCCGCACCTTTCGGCGCGATCCAGGGCGTGAGCAGCGTCATGGCAAGCTGTGTTTGTGCTGAGTGTGGAAAATCGTTTTTAAAACCCGCACGGACTATTAATCGTTGAGCGCTGATATGTGGAGCGCATTAGGCACATGTAAGTAAATCGTATTCTGGAGTTGATTTTGGCCGTACTTGGCGCTCTCCCGCCCGGTCTTCGCTGTAGACCAATCCGCGAAACCGACTGGGAGGGAGTGGTTGATTGCCTGTGCAGGGGCTTTCCGGCGCGTAACCGGAGTTACTGGATACACGCTCTGACCCGTTTGTCGCAGCGGCCTGCGGTTGCCGAGTTCCCACGATATGGCTTTGTTTTGGAGCATGCCGGTCGGATCGTCGGCGTTGTGCTCACCCTTTATGCTCGCTACCAGGGGCCAGAGGGCGACGAAATCCGCTGCAATCTTTCAAGCTGGTCAGTCGATGCAGATTTCCGTCCCTATGGCGCCATGTTGGTTGCGGCGGTTCTCAAGCGGAAGGACGTGACCTACACGAACATTTCGCCGGCACAAGCGACATTGAAAGCCAACCGGGCGCTAGGCTTTCGGCTCTTCTCCAGCGGACAATTTACCTTCTTGCCGGCTTTAAGTTCGACGCAGCGGTCATGTCGCGTGGTCGAAGTGCGTCCCGATCTTCCGGAATTGGCGATGCTGCCCGAGAGTGAGAGATACATACTCTCGGAACACGCCGCGCTGGGCTGCCTGTCGTTGATCTGCATCTGCGACGGAGCAGCGTTCCCCCTGGTATTGATGCCGCGCCGAATGTTGCACGGTGTTATCCAGTGCCATCAGGTCATCTATTGCCGCTCGCTTGCGGATTTGAGCCGCTGCGCCGGCGCGATGGGGCGCTTTCTCTTGCGAAGCGGAATCCTGGTTTGCTTTGTCGACGCCAAGGAGCCGATTCCAGGCTTGGTGGGATGGTACCGCCCCAACAAGGGGCTGAAATACTACAAAGGTCCCAGACCACCCGCACCTGGAGATCTGACGTTCACCGAACTTGTGATATTCGGTCCCTGAATCTGCGCTCGCAGACACGCCAAGCCAAGGGCAACGCGCCACGAACCACATTGCTGATCGATCAGCGATGATTTTCATGCCGATCAGCGAGGCGGTCCGTGCCACAATCTCGCCCGGTTCCGACCACAATCGGTTAATACGGTGATAAACAATTCCTGCGCACAAAAAGGATTGGGGTAGGGCGTCGCCGGCGTTTCTGGATTGGGTGCTTTGGCATCGCTGACGTTCATGCTGCGGTGCCTTCGTCGATGCTATAGGGGACAATCAAAATATGCAGACCACGGCGCGCCCGCGTCTTCGTCGCGCTTCCGCTTTCGCGCTGTTTGCCTTGTCGGCAGCCTTTCTTGCAGCATGTGCCGGGCCGCAGCAAAAGGCGATGGTCAACAAGAAACCTCGCTCCAAGGAATATTTTTCCGAAGCCGAATACGGCGTGAAAGCCAGCCCGCGCGTCATGTTCAAGACGTCTCGCGGACGCGACCAGCTCGGCAAGCCCTATCAGGTGCGCGGCAAGTGGTATTATCCGAAGGAAGACAAACGTTACGCCAAGGTTGGCCTCGCATCCTGGTACGGTGAGGCCTTCCACGGCCGGTTGACCGCCAACGGCGAAGTCTACGACATGGCAGATCTGACGGCGGCGCATCCGACCATGCCGCTGCCGAGCTATGCGCGGGTCACCAACATGAAGACCGGCAGCTCGGTGATCGTGCGCGTCAACGACCGCGGACCCTATCATGATGGACGCATCATCGATGTGTCGAAGCGCGCTGCTGAAATGCTCGATTATGCCAACATCGGTACGGCCGAGGTGAAGGTCGAATATGTCGGCCGTGCGCCGCTCGAAGGCAATGACGGGCAGTATCTTATGGCTTCGTATCGTCCAGGCAACAGGGCGCCGGATCCGTCGGACGGCCTGCCCAGCGATGTCATGGTCGCGATGAATGGGCCGTCGCCAAGCCTGCCGGTGAGCGCTGCTGCCGTGCCGTTCCCCGGTCAGCTGACGAATTCCGGGCAGGGATCCGATGCAGGGCCTGTCACGGCAGTGCAAGCATCTGCTTTGGGAGACATTGTACTGCCCGATTTCGGCCCGATCGTGCCGGAGCGCCCGGAGATCAACCTGCCGGCGCAATCGCCGTTCACCGTGGCGTCGCTGTCTTACGCGGACGAGCGCGTGCAACGCGCCTCCAACGCGTTTGCCGAGCTGGATGGCGCCGGCATGTCGCCCGCCGAAATTCTTCAATCGTGGAAGCGGCAAGCTCCTCCAACCGGGTCGCCCACGGACTATGTCGCGGCGGGTTCGTTCGAGAATGCCGCCGAAGCGGAGCGTGTGGCGGCCCAGCTTTCCAGCTTCGGCAAGACCGAGATCCAGCGCTCGGAACTTGAAGGCAAGGACTGGTACTCGGTCAACCTCTTTGCCGACGGTCGTGGCAGCCTGGACGAGATGCTGCAGGCAGCGTGGTCGCATGGTGCGCCGGATGCGCTTGCTGTACGCAACTGAGCTCGGGCTGCCTGGTTTTTTCGTGCGCGATTGATACGCCAGGCAAAAGCCTGATAGCTTCTGCCAACTTGCAAAAGCGCCGGCTCACTGGTCGAACCTGATGAAATCTTTTCACCCTTTCACCGGGCTTATGGCGCTCGGCCTGCTGCTGCTCTCGCTTGCGCAGGCCTCAGCTCAGCTTTTCGAGACCAAGGCCGCGCAGGCCTTCATGATCGATGCCGAAACCGGAACCGTGCTGTTTTCCAAGGACGCCGACAGGTTGATCCCGCCGGCCTCGCTGGCCAAGCTGATGACGATGGAAGTGGTTTTCGACGCCATCAAATCAGGGCGCATGACGCTCGATGACACCTTCGTGGTGAGCGAGAACGCCTGGCGCAAAGGCGGCGCTCCTTCGGGGACATCGACCATGTTCGCCAAGCTCAAGTCGACGATCCGGCTGGAAGACCTGATCCAGGGCGTGACCGTGCAGGCGGCCAATGACGGCTGTATCGTCATCGCTGAAGGGATGGCCGGGTCCGAAGCAAACTTCGCGGCGCAGATGACCGAGCGTGCCCGCCAGATCGGCTTGCAGAAATCGACTTTCGTCAATTCCACCGGTCTGCCGGCCGATGGGCAGCAAACGAGCGTTCGCGAACTCGCGCTTCTGGCGCTGCATATCTGGCGCAACTACCCGGATCTCTACCGCTATTACGGCCAGAAGGATTTTACCTGGAACAAGATTTCCCAGAGGAACCGCAATCCGCTACTGGCCATGGACATAGGCGCCGACGGGCTCGCGGTCGGTGCCAGCGAGCAATCCGGGTTCGGCATTGTCGGCTCGGTCAGCCACAACGGCACAAGGGTAATCGCGGCGATGAGCGGCCTGGCAAACGACCGTGAGCGTGCTGAGGAAGCGCGAAAGCTGCTCGACTGGGGCGTTCGCTCCTTCGAGAAGACTGAAGTATTCGCCAAGGACGAAGTGGTTGGCGAAGCCCAGGTCTTTGGCGGCGCCAAGTCCGGTGTCGCGTTAAAGGCAAAAGGACCGGTGCAGATCTTCCTGCCGATCACCAACCGCGACAAGCTCACCGCCAGGATCGTCTATGACGGACCGGTGGCAGCGCCGGTGGAGGAGGGGCAGCCGGTGGGTACGCTGCGCGTCTGGATCGGCGATACGCTGAGCCAGGAGACGCCGCTGTTTGCCGCCGAGTCGATCGGTGTCGGTTCGCTGCCGCAGCGCGCGCTCGATGCCGCCAAGGAACTGGCCGTCGGCTGGCTGCGTTAGCACCGTCGCGGTGGACCTTTTTTCCCGCCGGGACTATACGGTCCCCGAAGTATGGACAAAGGCTTTGGCGCGCGGATTTTTCATCACTTTTGAAGGCGGCGAAGGAGCAGGCAAGTCGACGCAGATCGAGCGGCTGGCAAAGAAGATGCGCGCCAAGAAATACGATGTGCTGGTGACGCGTGAGCCGGGTGGCTCGCCGGGCGCGGAGGCGGTCAGGCATGTCCTGCTTTCAGGCGCAGCCGAGCCGTTCGGCCCCAAGATGGAAGCGCTGCTTTTCGCCGCTGCGCGTTCCGACCATGTCGAACAGGTCATCCGGCCGGCAGTCGAGCGCGGTTCGGTCGTGCTTTGCGATCGTTTCATGGATTCCTCGCGCGTCTACCAGGGCGTCACCGGCGGCCTCGACCCGGCATTTATGGACGCATTGGAGAAGGTCGCCATCAACGGCATGGTGCCGGACATGACACTGATCTTCGACATCGACCCCGCCGAGGGCCTGAGGCGCGCTACCGCCCGGCGGGGCAGCAGTGACGGACCGGACCGCTTCGAGAAAGAAACATTGGCCATCCACCAACGCCGGCGCGAGGCGTTTCTCGCGATCGCCTCAGCTGAACCCGAACGCTGCGTTGTCGTCGATGCCTCAGCCGACCTAGATGCGGTGGAGGATGTCGTTACCGCCGCGGTCTTCGCGGCTCTCGAGAGGATGATGCCGGCGCAAAGAAGGCAGGCGGCGCCAGCATGATTTTCGAACGCATCGCGCCCGAACAGCACGATACGCTGGACGGGGTGCCCGAGCCATCCGAGACGCCGCGTCTTGTCGGTCACCTGCAGGCGGCCAACATGCTCGCCACCGCTTACCGCTCGGGAAAGCTGCCGCACGCACTGATCTTTGCCGGACCGGTTGGCATCGGCAAGGCGACGCTGGCCTTTCACCTGGCGCATCATCTGTTGAAGCACCCGGCCTTCGAGCAGGCGCCGGAGAGCCTTGCCGTTCCAGATCCGGCTTCGTCGCTGTTTCGACAGATCGCCACCGGCGCGCATCCTTCGGTGCTGCATCTTACACGCCCGGCGAACGACAAGACCAAGAGCTTCAAGACAGTGGTGACGGTCGACGAAATCCGCAAGGTCAGCCGTTTTCTGTCGCTGACCTCGCACGACGGCAGCTACCGGGTGGTTATCGTCGATCCCGCCGACGACATGAACACCAATGCTGCCAATGCCTTGCTGAAGAATCTTGAAGAGCCACCCGCGCGCACCTTGTTCATCCTCATCGTCCATGCGCCGGGCAGTCTGCTGCCGACGATCCGGTCGCGCTGCCAGATGGTGCGGTTGGCGCCGCTAGATGCCGAGAGCTTGATGACGGTTCTGGAAGGCATCGAGCCGCCGCCACCGGAGGATCCTGGGGCGCGCGCGGCGCTGGCGGAGCGGGCAGGGGGCAGCGCGCGCAATGCGATCCTGTTGACGCAGTATGGAGGGCTCGAAATCGCCGCCACCCTCGACGCCCTGGTGATGTCCAAGAAGATAGATGTCGCAGGCGCCTACCGTCTTGCCGAGGCGGTCGCCGGCCGCGACCAGGCGATCCCGTTCGAGATATTCAATCGCCGCGCGCTTGATCTGCTGTCGGCCGGCGCCAGCCAGGCCGCGCTCGCCGGCGATCTCGCGCGGGCCAAAACGCTGTCGGATACTTGGCACGAGGCTTTGAACGCTATATCTGAAACCGAGACCTACAATCTCGACAAAAAGCAGCACGCCCTGACCATGATCGACCGCCTGAATTCTGCAATGCGAATGTGACGGCCGCCGGCGTGGCTTTGAAGCCCCTGAGTATTGATCCCAATCAATCGCAGGAACTTCGAAGCCACCACATTGGCGTCGGATGGCAATTGCCGTTTCGATGCGATATCTCACCGCGACATCTTTCATTCAGACATTCATGACGGCTCATCCATGGCACGCGAAAAATACTACGTCACGACGGCTATTTCCTATCCGAACGGCAAACCGCATATCGGCCATGCCTACGAGTTGATTGCCACCGACGCGCTGGCCCGCTTCCAGCGGCTCGACGGTAAGGACGTGCTCTTTCTCACCGGCACCGACGAGCACGGCATCAAGATGCTGCAGACGGCGAAGAGAGAAGGTATTTCAGCGCGCGATCTGGCAGACCGCAACTCGGCCGATTTCGAGCGCATGGCCGTCGCGCTCAATGCCTCCAACGACGATTTCATCCGCACCACGGAAAAGCGGCACTACAAGGCCTCGCAGGCGATCTGGAAGGCGATGGCCGCCAATGGCGACGTCTATAAAGGCGGCTATGCCGGCTGGTACTCGGTGCGTGACGAAGCCTATTACGGCGAAGAAGAGACCGAGGTGCGTAGCGACAATGTCCGCTACGGGCCGCAGGGGACGCCGGTCGAATGGGTCGAGGAAGAGAGCTACTTCTTCCGGCTGTCGGCTTATCAGGACAGGCTCCTTGCACTTTACGAAAACCAGCCCGATTTCGTCGGTCCTGCCGAGAGGCGCAATGAGGTGATGAGCTTCGTCAGGTCCGGCCTGAAGGACCTATCGATCTCGCGCACCACGTTCGACTGGGGCATCCCGGTGCCGGGCGACGAGAAGCATGTGATGTATGTCTGGGTCGACGCCTTGACCAACTACATCACCGCCGCCGGCTATCCGGATCCGGCCAATGAGAGATGGTCGTTCTGGCCGGCAAACGCGCACGTCATCGGCAAGGACATCGTCCGCTTCCACGCGGTCTACTGGCCGGCTTTCCTGATGTCGGCTGGCATCGAATTGCCGAAGCGCGTGTTCGCGCATGGTTTTTTGTTCAACCGCGGCGAGAAAATGTCGAAGTCGGTCGGCAACGTCATCGACCCGTTCGCGATGATCGAGCACTACGGCCTCGACCAGGTGCGCTATTTCTTGCTGCGCGAAGTGCCGTTCGGCCAGGACGGCAGCTACAGCCATGATGCGATCGTCAACCGCACCAATGCCGACCTTGCCAATGGCCTCGGCAATCTGGCGCAGCGCTCGCTGAAGATGGTCGCCAAGAACTGCAGCGGCGCGGTGCCAAAGCGCGGCGAACTGACCGAAGCCGACAGCGCCATCCTCGACCAAGCGGTGGGGGCACTCGCCGTCGCGCGAAAGGCGATGGCGGATCAGGGCATCCATTTGGCGCTGGCGGCGATCTTCGGAGTGGTGGCCGAAGCTGACCGCTATTTCGCCTCTCAGCAACCCTGGGCGCTAAGCAAAAGCGATCCGGACCGTATGAAGACAGTTCTGTGGACGACGATCGAAGTCGTCCGGCGCGTGACGCTGCTCTGCCAGCCCTTTGTTCCGGGGTCGGCTGCAAAGCTGCTCGACCTGCTGGCGGTGCCGGCAAACAACCGTGACTTTGCGCATGTCCACGCCGACTATGCGCTGGTGCCCGGCACGGCATTGCCCGCGCCGGAGGCGGTCTTTCCGCGTTACGAAAAGCAGGACGCGAACGCCTGATGCTGGTCGACAGTCACTGCCACCTCGACTTTCCGGATTTCGCCGAAGAGCGGGCGGCCATTGTCGCCCGCGCCCTAGCGGCCGGCATCGGCCGAATGGTGACGATCTCGACGAGGGTTAGGCGATTTAACCAAGTGCTTGAGATTGCAGAGACTTTCGATGAGGTCTATTGCTCGGTCGGCACCCACCCGCATAATGCGGCCGAAGAGCTTGATGTCACTGTCGATGATCTGGTGCGGCTCTCTGCTCATCGCAAAGTGGTGGCGATCGGCGAGGCCGGACTCGACTATTTCTACGATCATGCGCCGCGCGACGCACAGGCGCAGGGCTTTCGCACCCACATCGCCGCGGCGCGCGTGACCGGTCTGCCGCTGGTCATCCATTCGCGCGACGCCGACGACGACATGGCTGATATCCTCGAAGAAGAAACGGGGAAGGGCGCCTTCCCCTTCATCCTGCACTGTTTTTCGTCGGGGCGCCGGCTGGCCGAGATCGGCGTGGCGCTTGGCGGCTACGTCTCGTTTTCCGGCATCCTCACCTTCAAAAACTCCGCCGAGCTGCGCGCCGTCGCCGCCGATGTGCCGCGCGACCGTCTGCTGGTCGAAACCGACGCGCCATACCTTGCGCCGATCCCGTTTCGCGGCAAGCGTAATGAGCCCGCCTATGTCGCGCATACAGCCAAGGTGCTGGCCGAGACGATCGGCTTCAGCGAGGCCGAGATCGCTAATATCACCACGGATAATTTCTTCCGGCTGTTCAGGAAAATGCCGCGCCCGAGCGCGCCGGGCGCCTGACGCATGAGCGACCGGTTACGTCTTACCGTCCTCGGCTGCGGCTCATCGCCGGGCACGCCACGCATCACCGGCGACTGGGGCAATTGCGATCCCGCGAACCCCCGGAACCGGCGCACGCGCACCGCAGCGCTCGTCGAGCGGATCGCGGCGAGTGGCGCCCGGACCACGGTCGTCATCGACACCGGCCCGGATTTCCGCGAGCAGATGCTGCTGGCATCGGTCAAGCGCATCGATGCGGTGGTCTATACACATCCGCATGCCGACCATATCCACGGCATCGACGATTTGCGCGGCTTCGTGCTCGAGCAGCGCCACCGGATCGACATCCATGCGGATCAGGCTACCATGCTGCGCCTACGCGAGGCGTTCCGCTACTGTTTCGAAACACCGAAAGGCAGTTCGTATCCGCCGATCGTCAACGCCCATATCATCGACCACCACAGGCCGGTGGTGATCGCAGGCGAGGGCGGCGCCCTCACCCTCGAACCGCTGCTGCAGCTCCATGGCGACATCACCTCGCTGGGTTTCCGCATCGGCGGGCTGGCCTATTGCCCTGACGTCAGCGACTTTCCGGAGGCGACCGCCAAGCGTTTGCGCGGGCTGGACATGCTGGTCATCGACGCGCTGCAATACACCGTCCATCCGAGCCATCTGTCGCTTGGCCAGGCGCTTGGCTGGATCGAAAGACTGGCGCCGAAGAACGCGGTGCTGACGCATATGCATGTGCCACTCGACTACGCTACGGTAATGGCCGAGACGCCGGCCAACGTCGAGCCTGCTTATGACGGCATGACGATCGAAATCCCTTACGAATCAGCGTGAAAGACTAAGTTTTTACGTCCTGGGTTCCCGAGTTGGATCTCGCGAGGTGCTAGCTTCACGTCACATCCAATCGGCCATGCCAGTTCCATAATCTATCTTATGCGACTACACCTATAGGATCCGTCGGCGGCGAGATCAGGCCGGTCACTCTAGACATTCGCAACAGCGCTGTGGGGCAACGGGCATGCTAGGGTTGCGAATCATGAACACGCTTCCGCTGCTTGCAAGTCTTGCCCTCACCCTCGCCTGCGCGCTCACTGGCGCGCGAGCGCAGGACCTTGATCGTGCGCCAGGCGAGAACGACCTGGCTTTCGCCAAACGTGTTGTTGGGTTCGCCGACAATGCTGTTCCGCACACCACAGCCGTGAGCTGGAATGGCCTCCAGACACTCTTCGTCGATTACCAGACCGCTGAGGACTATCCGGAACGCCCGCTCGTCGCGCTGCAACGGCTAGCCGACAACAGATATCGCGCAATCCAGGTCACGATCGGTGAACAAGAGGGCGACACACCGGACATAGCGCTCGGCCTCGCCAACGCCGACCACGACCCGGCAAAGGAACTGATCGTGATACTTTCCTGGGCTCAGATGCACTACGATGTCGAAGGGACGCTCTACGAAGTTCGCATCTTCGATGGCCCCAAGCCAGGCCAGAAGGCGCTGACTCAATTGAAAGCGAGCCGGACGTTCGATGCCACATGCGACTGCCATTGGCGCGACGGCGCAACGAAGCACTTCCGCTTCAAGACGATCGCGGCGGTCAAGGCTGAACTGAAGCGCCTGGGCTATTAGCCGCCGGCGAGGGCTCGCTTCCCGGATGTTGCCTCGCCATCTCGCCTATGCTGACCCGCAATCGTCACCAGCGCCAGCACAGGCACAGGCTGGGTCGCTCGTCAGAACTCCATATCACCGAAGTCACCGCCATTATCGGAGCTGGAATCGCCTGCCTGATCGGCTTCGTCCGGCTGCGGCGTCGGCTGTTCAGCTGCCTTCGCTTCGCTGCCGCCAAACCCGCCGGCGATCGCGTTGCCGAGCAGCACGCCGCCCGCCACGCCCATCGCGGTCTGCGCGGCGCCGGCAAGAAAACCGCCGCCTGCCCGCTGTGGCGAGTCCTGCGGCCCTTCAGTTGCAACGGAGGCGGTGCGCCCTACCCGCGGAACCGAGCCTGAGCGCCTGCCGCCGCTGCGGCCGAAGAAGCCGCTGAGCGGTCCACCGCCGGCCGGCTGCCGCGCCTGCTCCTCCAGTTCTTCTATGCGCGCCTGAGCTGCGTTCAGGGCCTGCTCCTGAACCACGATCGTCTGGGCCATGTAATATGGCGCCCCAGGCTGCTGGGTGATCTGGTCCTGGATGAAGCGCTCTGCTTCGGCATCGCGCGGCGGCGCCTGGCGCTCGGCGCTTGCCAACTTCTCGAAGAGCTGTCCGATCGCTTGCTGATCATTTCTGTCCATGATGTCCAACTCCGGTCTTGGTTCAACGCCGGCTATTCGCGCTCGCCGGTGAAGTTCAACAGCAGTTGGAAGATGTTGATGAAGTTCAGATAGAGCGAGAATGCACCGAAGATAGCGAGTTTCTGCTGTGATTCCGCGCCGAAGTTTTCCGCGTACTGCTCCTTGATCGTCTGGGTATCCCAGGCGGTGAGGCCGATGAAGACGGCGATGCCGATCACAGAGATCGCGAATTGGAGCGCGGTCGAGCCCAGGAAGATATTGACGATGCTGGCGATCACCACGCCGATCAGGCCCATGATCAGGAACGACGAAAACTGCGTCAGGTCGCGTTTGGTCGTGTACCCGTAAAGGCTGGTCGCGCCGAACATGGTGGCGGCGATGAAGAAGGTGCGTGCGATGCTGGTGCCGGTAAAGACCAGGAACACGGAAGCCAGCGACAGGCCCATGACCGCGCAGAACGCCCAGAACATCGCCTGGGCGCCGGCTGCCGACATCGCCTGCATCCGAAAAGAGAACAAGAGCACAAAGGCCAGCGGGGCCAGCATCACCACCCATTTCAGCGGTGTGGAGAAGATCGGCACGTAAAGGGCGGGCGTGGAAGCCACCACGAACGCGATCACGCCCGTAACGACGAGGCCAAGGCCCATATAGTTATAGACGCGCAGCATGTGCCGGCGCAGGCCTTCATCGTAGACGGCTCCGGCTCGGGCTCCGGCCCCGATATATCCGAGATTGTTCATGTGGTTCTCCTTCTTGCAGGTCGATCAGTAAAGCGTTTTGGCGAGCGCTTCGGCCGTGCGATCGAGACCGCCGACATCGCTGCGTCCGACGACCGCGTAGGCGACCTCGCCGATCTGGAAATAAGCCGAGGAAACTTCGCCCGAGGGAACGACGGTCGGCTTGACGACGTCGAATGTTCCGGGCCTGATCGCGAACAACGAGACCAGCCCCATCTCTTTCGTCTCGACAGCCATCTCGACGCTCGGTCCGAATTGCGATGGATAGATCTGCACGTCACGGACCGTCCAGTCCGCTGGCAGCGATGGCATCACGATCGCCGTCGCGGCGCGGATTTCGTCGGCATTGTAACCGGGTGCTTCGAGTTGTGACGACATCGCCTCGCGCACGAGCGTCGTGCGGTGCGCCCGGACCGCGTCCTCCACATAGGCCGGCGGATGGGTCGAAGCGACGACTTCCGTCACCGATATCGGTCCGATGAGCCCGTTCGCAAGCCAGCCGGCAGCGACGAAGACAGCAACTGCCGCAGCTCGCTGCAAAGCACCAAGGACGCGGCCGCGCGCCAATCCCCGCTCCAGCCGCCGTGCAGCATCGGCCGTCGCGGGCCGCGCCATGCCTTTCGATCCGGCAAGCGCCACGCGCAATTCGTCACGCATCCGTAAGTCGGACATCACCCGCGCGGCCGCGTCCGGGCGGGCCGAAAGGAACGCCTCAACCTCGATGCGACGAGCCACGTCCAGCTGATCGTCGACATAGGCGTCGAGATCGGCGTCGGTCACGGGATCGCGCAGTTGGTTCATGATCCACCTCCGACGATCTTCAGATGGCCTTTCGCGCGTGCCGGCACCGCGCCCTCCATCTCGCGCAGGGCCGCACGCGCCCTGCCGATGCGCGACATCAGCGTGCCAAGCGGCACGCCACTCACCTCAGCGGCCTGGCTGTAGCTAAGCCCCTCGATGGCGACGAGATGCAACGCCGAACGCTGCTCCTCCGGCAATTCGAAAAACGCTTCGCGCACCTGCGCCAGACGGACCGAATGTTCCTGCGGAGCCTGGACATTCGCCTCGGCGGCGAGATAGCCGGCCTGTTCGATGCGCATTGCTTCGGATTTGCGGGACCGCAGACCGTCGATGAATGCATTATGGACGATCGACAGCAGCCATACGCGAAGATTTCCGCCGGAGCGGAAGCTGCCGCGTCGCTCATAGGCACGCACCAGCGCATCATGCACCAGATCCTCTGCATCGGCGCTGTCGCGCGTCAGCGAGCGTGCATAGCGGCGCAGCGAATCGAGATGTCCCAGAATATCGAAGCGTGGCATCGGCCGTTTCATGTCCTGTTTACGGAGCAGGTCGGGATGTTAATCCCGCTCTCCCCGAAATTTTCTTACGGCTCGCCGCGTTCTCGTCCTGGGAGATATCGGGCCCGCTCTCGCCCGCCAGATAGTATCGGTCGGCTTCGAGGCAAACCGGCGCCGAGTTGGCGCATATGAAACTGCTGGCAAAGTACGGCCGGTTTGCGTATCACTCCGCCGCCAACGGAACCTTATCGATGTTCGAAAATCTCCAGCCCGCGCCTGCCGACAAGATCCTGGCCTTGATCGGTCTCTATCGCGCCGACCCGCGTCCCGACAAGGTCGATCTTGGGGTCGGCGTTTATAGGGATCGCGACGGCAAGACGCCGGTGATGCGCGCGGTGCGCGAAGCCGAAAAGCGGCTGCTGCAGGGCCAAGATACCAAGACCTATCTCGGCCTTGCCGGCGATACCGCCTTCAACGCGGCGATGGCCAGGTTGGTGTTCGGCCCAGCCGCCGACATGACGCGCATTCGTGCGGCGCAGGCGCCAGGCGGCTCCGGCGCGCTGCGGCTGGTAGCAGAGCTGCTGAAAAGGACCCGCACCGACGCGATGGTCTGGCTGTCGGATCCGACATGGCCGAACCACATGCCGGTGATGCGCGCCGCTGGCCTGCAGACACGCGAATATCCGTATTTCGACGCTGCTTCTGGTGCGGTTCGCTTCGACGACATGCTGAATGCATTGAGAACCGCGAATCCTGGCGACGTCGTATTGTTGCATGGCTGTTGCCATAATCCGACGGGGGCCAATCTAGACATCTCGCAATGGGCTGCCATTGCCGATCTTGTCGTTGGGCGCGGCCTGCTGCCCTTTGTCGACATCGCCTATCAGGGCTTTGGCGAGGGACTTGATGCGGATGCCGCCGGCTTGCGCCTTCTGGCGGCAAAAGTTCCGGAAATGGTCGTTGCCTCCAGCTGCTCGAAGAACTTTGCCGTCTATCGCGACCGAGTCGGTGCAGCGCTGATCATGGCGAAAGGTGGCGCGCAGGCGGATTTGGCGATGGGCCAGATGCTGTCGGCGGCGCGCGCCATGTATTCGATGCCGCCGGACCACGGCGCGGCGGCGGTGCGCATCGTGCTTGAAGACCCCGCATTGCGTTCCGACTGGGAGGCAGAGCTTGAAGAGATGCGGCTGCGCATGCTGCGGCTGCGCGTCCAGTTCGCCGAGGCGCTGCGGCGGCAGTCCAACTCCGACCGTTTCGATTTCGTCGCCAGCCATCGCGGCATGTTTTCCCGGCTTGGCCTGTCGGAAGCGCAAGTCGAGCGGCTGCGCTCCGAGCATGCCATCTATATGGTCGGCGACAGCCGCATCAACGTTGCCGGCCTGCCCGAGGACGGCATGGATGCGCTCGCCAAGGCGATAGTCTCCGTGCTCGACTGATGCTTTTGCTAACTAGGATCTTCCGGAAACCGGCTTCCACTTTCGTATCATGGTCTGGCGGCCCGTCTGTGGACAAGGCGCCCTCACCGGCTGAAGCCGTTGGCCGCACAGCCGTGTACAGGATAGCGTTTCCCAGATGAAACCCTCGAAAGACATTTCCCGACTGATCGAGATCATGGCAGCGCTGCGGGCGCCGGAAACCGGCTGCCCGTGGGATATCGAGCAGGACTTTTCGACAATCGCGCCATACACGATCGAGGAAGCCTACGAAGTGGCGGACGCCATTGCGCGCGGCGACCTCGACGATCTGCGGGATGAACTTGGCGATCTCCTGCTGCAAGTGGTCTACCACGCGCAAATGGCCGAGGAGGCGGGCGAATTTTCATTCGGCGATGTAGTCCAGGCCATCACCACAAAAATGATCCGCCGCCACCCCCATGTCTTCGGCGACGACAAGGCGCGCAGCGCCGGCATGGCCAAGGGCATGTGGGAAAAGATCAAGGCAGAGGAAAAGGCGGAGAAGCGCGGTGCGCGCCTCACCCGTGGGCTCGACCCGGAAGACCATGGCAAGGGCTTTCTCGACAGCGTGCCGGTCGCCCTGCCCGCACTGACCCGAGCGCTCAAACTGCAGGAAAAGGCCGCCCGCGTCGGCTTCGACTGGAGCGAGGCGGCACCGATCCTCGAAAAGATTGAGGAGGAGATCGGCGAATTGCGAGAAGCGCTGGCCAAAGGCGACAGCGCGCCGATCAAGGATGAGTTCGGCGACATGCTGTTTGCGGTCGTCAATCTCGGCCGGCACCTCAAAATTGATTCCGAAGCGGCACTCAGTGGCACCAACGAAAAATTCCGATCGCGCTTCCACTATGTCGAGCGGACGCTGCAAGCGTCGGGAAACAGCCTCGAAGAGGCGACGCTGGACGAGATGGAAGCGCTCTGGCATCAGGCAAAAAGGGCGAAGTAAACGCCTCTACCCGTTGTTTTGACGGCGCAATCGGCTTTCGATCTCCTGCCGAGCGCTGTGTGTAGCCTTGAGCGCGACGGTCACGCTGCCATCCTCATTGTCGTCGCGCGAGACGATGTCGCCGTTGCGGTAAAGCCAGTCGACGACGCCGAGTTGGTCGGGCTTGAGTGTGACGGTGAACGTCTCCAGTTCGCCCGACATCATCGTCTCGATGATCGTCTTCAGCGCATCGATGCCCTCGCCGGTTACCGCCGATATGGCGATCGGCGGTGCCTTCTTGCCGTCAGCACCATCGGCAAGCAGCCGCGCCCGGTTGCCCTCGTCGAGCCGGTCGATCTTGTTCCATACTTCGATGACGCGCTTGCTATCGCGGGCATCGACGCCGAGATCGGTAAGGATGCGCTCGACATCTTCGGCCTGCGCGGCCGTATCGGGATCGGAGATGTCGCGCAGATGAATGACGAGGTCTGCCTCGACCACTTCCTCCAGCGTCGCCCTGAAGGCCGCGACCAGATGCGTTGGCAGGTCGGAAATGAAGCCGACCGTATCGGAAAGGATGATCGGCGTGCCGTGCGGCAGGCGCACGCGGCGCAGCGTCGGGTCGAGCGTGGCAAACAGCATGTCTTCGGCCAGCACCCCTGCTCCGGTCAGCCGGTTGAACAGAGTCGACTTGCCGGCATTGGTGTAGCCGACGATCGCCACCACCGGAAATGGCACCTTCTTGCGCTTGGCGCGGTGCAGGTCGCGGGTGCGGCGCACAGTTTCGAGCTCGTGCTTCAGCTTGGTGATCTTGTCCTGCAGCACACGCCGATCCGACTCGATCTGGGTCTCGCCAGGGCCGCCGAGAAAGCCGGCGCCGCCACGCTGGCGCTCGAGGTGGGTCCAGCTCCGCACAAGGCGGCCTTTCTGGTAGTTGAGATGGGCAAGATCGACCTGCAGCGTGCCTTCCTTGGTGCGGGCGCGCTCGCCGAAAATCTCCAGGATCAGCCCGGTGCGGTCGAGCACCTTGGCGTTCAACTCTTTTTCGAGGTTGCGCTGCTGTACCGGGGTCAGCGGATGATCGACAATGACCACTTCCGCGTGGCCCTCTTTGACGATCTCAGCGAACTCCGCCACCTTGCCGCTGCCGAGCAAGGTCGCCGGGCGTGGATCGTTGACGGTCACCACCGCCGTGTGGACCAGGTCGAGGTCGATTGCGCTGGCGAGGCCGACGGCCTCGTCGCGACGAGCCTCGGCGGAGCGGGTCAGGCGGGGGCGGTTGGTGTCGTCGTCGCCACGAGGCTGCCGGGTAAGCACCGGCACGATAACCACCGCCCGGGTCGGGCCGTTGGCCTCTGTCCCGGTCTGATGTGCTGGTTTTCCGCGAACGCTGCGGTCCGCGTCTTTCTCACGTGCCAATCAGGCGCCCTGGCTTTCCTCACCATCGAACATCTGAACCGGCTGGCTCGGCATGATCGTGGAAATAGCGTGCTTGTAGACAAGCTGGGAATGGCCGTCGCGACGCAGCAGAACGCAGAAATTGTCGAACGAAGTGACCACGCCGGTCAGCTTCACGCCGTTGATGAGAAAGATGGTGAGTGGATTTTTGCTCTTGCGAACTGAATTCAGGAACAGGTCCTGAAGATTTTGCGATCGTTCCGCCATTGTTCTTGTCTTTCGCCGATCCCCTTCGGTTTGCAGGCCAATGCGCCAAATTAGCCGGCACATGTCAAGCACGCAAACACCATCTTGCCGTCAGTAACGACAAGCAGAACGAGATATATTGATGTTCATTCCATCTGTGCGGTTATCAGGCTGGACTTTTTTCCGCAACGTCAAAAAAGGCCTGCCGTAATGAAACTGTTATCGAGCCCGGGTAGCCGTTGGCGACGGGAGCGCCATCGATCGCCACCACCGGCATGGCAATCGTGGTCGCGGAGCTGATGAAAACCTCGCGCGCGGTCTTGGCTTCAGCCACCGAAAAACCGCGCTCCTCGATCTTCAGGCCGAGCTTGGCGGCCACGTCGAACAGCGTCGTACGGGTGATGCCGCGCAGGATGCCGTGCTCGGCCGGCCGCGTCACCAGCACGCCATCCCCGGTGATGATCCAGGCGTTCGACGATCCACCTTCCTTGACGGTGCCGTCGACATCGACGAACCAGGCCTCCTGAGCGCCGGCTTCCTTGGCTTTCTGCTTGGCCAGCACGTTCGGCAGCAGGCCGACCGACTTGATATCGACCCGATCCCACCGGTTCTCCGGCACCGTGATAACCCGGATCCCGCTCTCGGCCCGCTTCGCGGCAGCTGCAGGATCGGCTTTTTTGGCAGTCACCACCAGCGACGGCTTCGTGTCCGCCGGCGGGAAGAAAAACTCGCGGCTGGCGACGCCGCGTGTCACCTGGACATAGACCAGGCCGTCGACGACATGGTTGCGGCGCACCACCTCGCGCATGACGAGCGGCAGCACGCCGCGCGTGATCGGCCAATCGATCGAGAGTTCGGCAAGTGAGCGGTTCAATCGGGCGAGATGGCGCGGCATGTCGACGATGAAGCCTCGTGCCACCTCGCAGACCTCGTAGACGCCGTCGGCGAATTGATAGCCACGGTCCTCGATATGCACGGAAGCTTCGGCGTGAGCGACGTAGCGCCCGTTCACATACGCAATGCGCGGCATGGCTAATCCCTGAAAAAAGTCCAGCTTTCTTATGCGATTCCAAGACCGCCGTAACCGATAATTGGGTGGGCCACGACTGGTTTGGCTGTCAGACGCCCAGCGACTTCAGCTTGCGGTGCAATGCAGAGCGTTCCATGCCGATAAACTCTGCCGTCTTCGAGATATTGCCGCCAAAACGGTTGATCTGGGCGATCAGATAGTCCTTCTCGAATTGTTCGCGCGCTTCCCGCAGCGGCAGCGCCATTATGTGCTGATCGGATTTGTTTGGAGTGCGCGGCATGACGTCGCCGATCTCGGCAGGCAGGAGATCGGCGGTGATCGGCGCATCGACATCGTCGCCGCGCGCCAGGATCATCAGCCGCTCGACATTGTTGCGCAACTGGCGAACGTTGCCCGGCCAGTTATGCGCCTGCAGCACCGCCAGCGCGTCGTCGCCGATGCGGCGCGGCTTGATGCCGGCCTGGCGAGCGATCTGCTTCATGAAATTGTCGACCAGATAAGGAATGTCCTCGCGACGCTCGGCCAGTCCCGGCACCATGACCGGAACCACGGCCAGGCGATGATAAAGGTCCTCGCGGAAACGGCCGTCGGCGATCATGGCTTCCAGGTTCTGCGAGGTCGACGAGATGATGCGCACGTCGACCTTGACCCGCTTGGTGCCCCCTACCCGCTCGAACTGCTGTTCGACCAGCACGCGCAGGATCTTGTTTTGCGTCTCGCGCGGCATGTCGGCCACTTCATCGATGTAGAGAATGCCGCGATGGGCTTCCTCCAGCGCGCCGACCTTGCGTTCGACGCCGTTCGATTCGGTGCCGAACAACTCGATCTCCATACGCTCAGGCGTGATGTTGGCGGCGCTCAGCGTCACAAACGGTGCACTCTTGCGCGCAGAGAGCGCGTGGATGGCGCGCGCCGCCAGTTCCTTGCCCGAGCCGGAGGGGCCGATAATCATGACGCGGCTGTTGGTCGGCGCGACGCGCTCGATGGTCTGGCGCAATTGGCTCATTGCCGATGACATGCCGATGAGGTCGAAAGTCTCGCCGCTGCGCAGCTTGAGATCCGAAACCTCGCGTCTCAATTTGGAGGTTTCGAGCGCCCGTTCGGCAATGAGGATCAGCCTGTCGGCCTTGAATGGCTTTTCGATGAAATCATAGGCGCCGCGGCGGATGGCCGAGACTGCCGTTTCGATATTGCCGTGGCCCGAGATCATCACCACCGGCAGGTTCGGGTGCATCGTCTTGATCTCGTCAAGCAAGACAAGGCCATCGAGCCGCGAGCCCTGCAGCCAGATGTCGAGGAAAATCAGCCTGGGTGCCCGGTCGGCAACCGCCGCAAGCGCGCTGTCGGCGTCAAACGCCGTGCGTGTTTCGTGACCTTCGTCGCTCAGGATACCGGCGACGAGTTCGCGGATGTCTTCCTCGTCATCGACGATGAGAATATCAGACGCCATTACCGACCTTTTCAGTTTCTTTTTCGTGTTCCGTCTTGCCCTCGCCGCGTATCGGAACGGTGGCGGCAACCGGCAGGATGATGCTGATCATTGCGCCCCGCCCATCGTGGAAGTCCGCTGGTGCATCGTGCAATTCGAGTCGCCCGCCATGGTCCTCCACGATCTTCTTGACGATAGCGAGGCCAAGCCCGGTGCCTTTCTCGCGTGTCGTCATGTAAGGCTCGAGCAAGCGCTGCCGGTTTTCGCGCGGCAAGCCCCTGCCGTTGTCGATGACGTCGATTCGAATCGCGCCATTCTGACGCCCGGCTTGAATCCGGATTATGCCGTGCGGACGATCCTCTGCATCAAGTCCGTCGGTGGCCTCGGCAGCATTCTTGATGACGTTGCCGAACGCCTGCGCCATCAGGCGGCTGTCGAACGTGCCTTTGAGCGGCTCATTGCCGAAGACGCGCTCGAAGGTGATGTCGGCGCGGCTCACTTCGACCAGGAACGAGGCCTCGCGCAACGAATCGCGCAGATCGATTGCCTTCATTTCCGGTTTCGGCATGCGGGCGAACGCCGAGAACTCGTCGACCATGCGGCCGATGTCCTCCACTTGCCGGATGATGGTGTCGGTGCATTGATCGAAAACCTCACGGTCCTCGGTGATGACCTTGCCGTAACGGCGCTTGATGCGCTCGGCCGAAAGCTGGATCGGCGTCAACGGGTTCTTGATCTCGTGGGCGATGCGCCGCGCCACGTCGGCCCATGCAGAGGAACGCTGTGCCTGGACCAGATCGGTAATGTCGTCGACTGTCACGACGTAGGATTTATCCTCCGAACCGTCGTCGCCGGCTTCGATCGTGATCTGCACGTTGAAGGTCCGTTCGGTGCCGGCACGATAGAAGGTGACCTGTTCGCGATAGACCGGCTTGCCCGATTTGCGGCCGATCTCGAAGACGCGGCCGACATGCGGCAGCACGGCGGAAAGGTTCTGCCCAAGCGCTGCCGTGGCGGATATGGCCAGCATCGTTTCGGCCGAACGGTTGACGATGGTGACGATGCCATATGGATCGACGCCGATGACCCCGGCGGTGACGCCGGCAAGCACCGCCTCCGAAAAGCGCCGCCGCTCGTCGATCAAATCCTTGGCCGACAGGATCTCGTTGCGCTGCGATTTCAGCTCCATCAGCATCTTGTTGAAGGTGTCGCCGAGCGAGGCGACGTCACCGTCGGAGGGGCGGACAGGCACGGCCACGTCGAGATTGCCGGTAGCGACCTCGTCGGCCGCGCCGATGAGCTGACGAATCGGCCGCACCAGGCGGTCGGCCACCGCAATGCCGGTCCAGATGGCGGACAGGATGATGATCAGCGTCAGCGACAGATAGGGAAGCGCGAAAGCCACTTGCGAGGTGCGGCGATTGTCTTCGAGACCGCGATATTCGGCGGTGTTGGATTTGACGATCTGCCGCGCCTTTATCACCTCGGGATCGACGAGGCGAATGGTGTAGAGATAGAGGCCGTCGATCTCGCGCAGCTTGACGATGGCACCCATGATGTTGCGGGTGCGCGGTTCTATCAGCACCGGCTTGCCGTCGGCAGCGCTTGCCACGGCGCCCTCAGGCGGCTCCGGCATGGCAAAGTCCGCGTCGGTCTTGGCGCTCATAACGAAGGAACCATCGGGCTTGATGAGTGCTGCGTGCGCCAGCGAACGTCCCACCGCCTCCTTGTTCATGAGGTCGAGAAAACCGGTACGATCGAGGCCGTAAAGCGTGCGCGAAGCGTCGAGGTCGTAAGCCATCGACAACGTCGTGCCCTGAAGATTTCGCGCGTTTTCCTGCACATAGGCGTCAGCGATCGACAATGACGAATTGACGATCGTCTTGGTGCGGATCTCGAACCAGCGGTCGAGGCCGATGTCGAGCGTGATCGACGCGATGATCGCCACCATGATCGCGGGGATGGCGGCGACTAGCGCAAACATCGCCACTATGCGCACATGCAGGCGCGACGCAGCCTTGCCATGCCGTCGTGCCATCAGGATGCGATGCACCTCGCGGCCGACCAGCAAGATCAGAAACAGGACGAACGCCGCATTAAGCGCAATCAGCGCCAGCGTCGTCCTTGCGTCGGGCTTGATCGGCGTGGCGCCAACGAGAATGGCGAAGGAGATCGCCGCCGTCACCAGCGCGCCGGCAATGGCGACCACGCCCGGCAGCGCAAGCAGCCGGCGACCGTCTCGCGCGCCCGTATTGCTGAAAAGCGATTTGCTCAGTGTCGGTGCGTGCAGGGCCATGTCGCCGTCTAGAGCCAGTGATTGCGTCGGATGTATGCAACGCATTGTGGCGATTATGCAACAAGTGTGGCCGAGACGGAAATCTTTCGGCAATCGATCCCCCGGGAAAGCGCTCGTAAAGGGATTCGTCTAGACCTGCCTGGACGATTTGTAGACGTTGACGCCGAGTTCGCGAATCTTTTTGCGCAGCGTGTTGCGGTTGAGCCCCAGCAATTCCGCAGCCTTGATCTGGTTACCGCGCGTTGCGGTCATCGAGGCGAGGACCAGCGGGTATTCGACCTCGGAGAGGATTCGCTGATATAGCCCGGCCGGGGGCAAGTCGCCGGCAAACGAGGCAAAATAGCGTTGCAGGAAATGCTCCACCGCCTGGCCGATGGAAAGGTCGTCGGGAATGAGGTTGCCGCCACCTGGAACGACAGGCCTTTCACCGGTCTTCAACTCCGCCTCGATGATCTCGGCGGAAATCTCGTCCTGCGAATACAGTGCGGCCAGCCTGCGGATGAGGTTTTCGAGTTCGCGCACGTTGCCCGGCCATGGGTAGCGCTTCATCAGCTCGATGCCGCCGGTGGAAATGCGCTTGGTCTGCAGGCCCTCACTGGCGCCGAGCTTGAAGAAGTGCCGGACGAGGTCCGGAATGTCCTCCGATCGCTCGCGCAGCGCCGGCAGCCTGAGCGGCACAACGTTCAAGCGGTAGAACAGGTCCTCGCGGAAAAGCCCCTGATTGATCAGTGTGCGCAGGTCCTTGTTGGTGGCAGCGACGATGCGCACGTCGGTCTTGATCGGCGTGCGACCGCCGACCGTGGTGTATTCGCCCTGCTGCAACACACGCAGAAGCCGCGTCTGCGCTTCCATCGGCATGTCGCCGATCTCGTCGAGGAACAGCGTGCCGCCTTCGGCCTGCTCGAAACGGCCAGTGGAGCGGTTCTGCGCGCCGGTAAAGGCGCCCTTCTCGTGCCCGAATAGTTCCGATTCGATCAGGTCGCGCGGGATCGCCGCCATGTTGATGGCGACGAAGGGACCGCCTCGGCGGCGGCCGTATTCATGCAGCGCGCGCGCCACCAGTTCCTTGCCGGTACCCGACTCTCCGCTGATCATGACCGTCAGGTCGGTCTGCATCATGCGGGCCAGCATGCGGTAGATGTCCTGCATGGCCGCCGAGCGGCCGACCAGCGGCATCGTCTCCGGCGGCTCGTCGGCCCGCGTATCGATCTTCGGCCGCCGCGGCTCGGAAAGAGCGCGGTTGACGATGTTGAGCAGCTCGGTCAGGTCGAACGGTTTTGGCAGATACTCGTAGGCCCCGGTTTCGGAGGCACGAATTGCTGTCATGAACGTGTTCTGCGCACTCATGACGATGACCGGCAGTTCCGGTCGCGCCTTCTTGATGCGCGGCAGCATGTCGAAGGCGTTCTCGTCAGGCATGACAACGTCGGTGATGACCAGATCGCCCTCGCCCGCCGCCACCCAGCGCCACAGCGTCGAGGCATTGGAGGTGACGCGCACGTCGTGGCCGACGCGCGAAAGCGCCTGGTTGAGGACAGTGCGGATGGCCGCATCGTCGTCAGCGACGAGAATATTGCCGCGAACGGTCATTTGCGGTCTCCTTCAACGTCGTCGTCGGTGCCAAACTGGGTTTCTTTCCACGCCGGCATCAGGATGCGGAAGGTGGTCCCGCGCGGCGTCGATTCGCATTCAATGATGCCGCCATGCTCGCCGACGATCTTTGCGACCAGCGCCAGACCGAGACCGGAGCCGTTCGGCTTAGTGGTGATGAAGGGATCGAACAGGATCGGCAGGATATCCTCGGAAACACCCGAACCGTTGTCACGCACGCAGAATTCCAATGGCAGCGACACGCGGTCCTGCGTTCCGGGTACGGAAACACGGATGCCCGGACGGAAGGCGGTCGACAGCATGATCTCGCCCTGCGGATCGCTGCCGATCGCCTCGGCGGCATTTTTTACCAGATTGAGAAACACCTGGATGAGCTGGTCGCGATTGGCAAAAACCGGAGGCAATGATGGATCATAATCCTCCAATATCTTGATCCGCTTGGCAAAACCGTTCTTGGCGATTGCCTTGACATGGTCGAGCACGACATGGATGTTGACAGGGTAGCGGTCGATCGGCCGCTCGTCGGAAAACACCTCCATGCGGTCGACCAGCGAGACAATGCGGTCGGTCTCGTCGGTGATCAGCCTGGTCAGTGCGCGATCCTCGTCGGACGCCGACAGCTCTAGCAACTGCGCCGCACCACGAATGCCGGACAGCGGGTTCTTGATCTCATGGGCAAGCATCGCGGCAAGGCCGGTGACCGAGCGCGCCGCACCGCGATGCGTCATCTGCCGGTCGATCTTGTCGGCCATTGAGCGTTCCTGGAACATCACCACGACGGAGCCTGGAAATTCCGTCACAGGCGCGACGTAGAGATCGACCACCTTCTCGATGCCGAGCCGCGGCGACGACACGTCCACCCGGTATTCGTTGACTGGCGCCCGGCGCTCGCGCACCTGGTCGACAAGCGTCAGCAGCGGACTGCCGAAAGGAATGAGCTTGTGCAGCGTATTGCGCGCGAGCATCGTGGCGCTCGACCGGAAAAAATCCTCGGCATCGGCATTGGCGAAGGTGATGAAGCCTTGCGGATCGACCATGATCACCGGCCGACGAATGGTGTTGAGCACAATATGCGCGGCGTCCGCCATATCCGTGCTCTGTGTGACGGTGGCGTTCATGCCGCACTCCGCAGGTTCGCCGCTTCGGGAGCGCTTGAAAATACGTCGCGCAGCAAGGCAATGACACGCCCAGGCTCGAAAGACGTGAGTATGGCCTTGCGCCGGTCGTCGCTTGTGGCGGCGTGGCGGTCGAGATACCAGCCGAGATGCTTGCGCGCCTGGCGCAATCCGCTTTCCACGCCATAGAGCGTCAGCATGTCTTCGTAATGGGCAATGACGTAATCGGTCAGCGCTTGCGGGCTTTCCGGCATGCCGGATACCGGCTCGGCCAGCGCGGCCGCTACAATGCTGCCGGCGGTCCACGGCGCGCCATAGTGCGCACGGCCGATCATCACCGCGTCGGCGCCGGATTGGTCAAGGATCGACGCAGCCTCTGCCGGCGAGCCGACATCGCCATTGGCAACCACAGGGATCGAGACGGCCTGCTTGACGCGTGCGATGGCACGCCAGTCGGCCGTGCCCTGATAGAACTGGCAACGTGTGCGGCCATGCACCGTCACCATCATCACCCCGGCCTGCTCGGCGCGTCGCGCCAGCATCGGCGCGTTGAGCGCGCCTTCGTCCCAGCCGAGCCGCATTTTGACCGTGACCGGCACGTCGACCGCGCCGACTACCGCTTCGATCAGCGACAGCGCGTGGTCGAGGTCTCGCATCAGTGCCGAACCGGCATAGCCGCCCGTCACCTTTTTGGCCGGACAGCCCATGTTGATGTCGATGATGTCGGCGCCTTCGCCGACCGCGATTCGCGCGCCCTCGGCCATGTGCATCGCCTCGCGGCCGGCAAGCTGGACCATGTGGACAGGCAGCCCGGAATGACGGATGCGCAGGCCCGAGCCAGCCCTGCCCTTTGCAAGCTCACCGCTCGCCACCATTTCCGACACGACCAGCCCGGCGCCATGGGCATGGGCGCGCTGCCGGAACGGCTCGTCGGTGATGCCCGACATCGGCGCGAGAAACACGCGGTTGCGGATTCTCACGCCACCCACACCCAGCGGCGAAGCCAATTTGGTCACATCAGGCATGCACAAAAACCAAGCACCTTCGGTTGCTGCACATTCTCTAGCCAGAACGACGGCAATGTGCAACGCGCAATGTCGTGACATTAAGGCGCATTTGGGAAAAAAGGATCGCCGGATAGCATCAATCCTAGGTCTTCCGAAAGCGATACCACTTTTCGGGATCATGCGCTAAGCGTCTCGGCATGAGAGATGTGAGCGAAAAGCAAGCTGCGGACGACAAGGTCGCGGTGGTCATCGTTGCCGCCGGCCGCGGCGCGCGCGCCGGACAGGCCAATGGGCCGAAGCAGTACCAGCAGATTGGCGGCGGCGCCGTTATCGCACGCACGCTCGACGCCTTTCTGACGCATCCGAAAATTGGAGCTGTCGTCGTTGCTATACATGCCGAAGACGACGCGCTTTTCCGCCGCGCCGCCGGCGCGAACGCCGACCGTGTCGTCGCGGTGACTGGCGGTACGTCACGGCAGGAGTCCGTCCGCCTTGGACTGCTGGCGTTGAGAAGCCATGCGCCGGGCCGGGTGCTGATCCATGATGCGGCTCGGCCGTTTGTCGATGCGGAACTGATAGACCGTACGATCGCCGCCATTGAAGAGCGCCAGGGAGCGCTGCCTGCTTTGCCCGTTGCCGATACGCTGAAGCGCGAAACGGCCGAAGGCATGATCGGCGAAACAGTGTCCAGGGCCGGGCTCCATGCCGCACAGACACCACAAGGCTTTCCGTTCTGGCCGATCCTGGCCGCGCACGAAAAGGCTCATCATCTGGGCAAGGCGGATTTCACCGACGATGCGGCAATCGCCGAATGGGCGCATATTCCGGTGAAGATCGTTCCCGGCTCGCCGGACAATGTCAAACTAACCTGGGCAAGGGATATTGCGATGGCGGATCAGCGGCTTTCCAGCGCCCCACGTTTTCCCGACATCCGAACCGGCAATGGCTATGACGTGCATGCGTTCGAGCCCGGCGACCATGTCACCCTGTGCGGCGTCGCCATTCCACACGACAGGAAGTTATCCGGCCATTCGGATGCCGATGTCGGTCTCCATGCCTTGACCGACGCCCTGCTGGCCACCTGCGGCGCCGGTGACATCGGCACGCATTTCCCGCCCTCCGACCCGCAGTGGAAAGGGGCCGCTTCACGCATCTTCGTCGAACACGCGGTGAAGCTGGTGCGCGCGCGCGGCGGGCGCATCGCCAACGCCGACATCACCCTGATCTGCGAGGCCCCGCGCGTTGGCCCGCATCGCGAGGCCATGACCGAAACGCTTTCTGCAATGCTGCGAATTTCGCGCGACCGCATCTCGATCAAGGCGACAACCAATGAGAAGCTCGGCTTCGTCGGCCGTGAGGAAGGCATAGCGGCCATCGCGACCGCCAGCGTTGTGTTTCCAGGGGATGTCCCCGAGTGAGCAATAGCGATCTCGCAGATGCCCTGCTTCAGGCCTGCCAGCAGCGCGGCATCATGCTGGCGACGGCGGAGAGCTGCACCGGCGGCATGATCATCGCCGCGCTGACCGACATCGCCGGCTCTTCCGCGGTGGTCGATCGCGGCTTCATCACCTATTCCAACCAGGCCAAGACCGAGATGCTCGGCGTCTCGGCCGCTACGCTCGAGGCGCACGGCGCGGTCTCGCGCGAGACTGCGGTGGAGATGGCGGCCGGTGCCCTGGCCCATTCGCCGGCCGGGCTCGCCCTGGCGGTGACCGGCATCGCCGGTCCGGACGGCGGCTCTGCGGAAAAACCTGTCGGCCTGGTCTGGTTCGGCGTTGCCGTGGCTGGCCGGCCGGTAGTCAGCGAATGCCAGCTGTTCGCCGACAAGGGCCGTGATTTCATCCGCCGGGAGACGGTCCGACATGCGCTTGAACTGGGTCTACGCGCGCTCGCCGCGGATCAGGCTGCCGATGGCGCGCCGTAGATGATTTCGGCACGTTTCTCGAACGCCTCGGAGAACATGCGGAAGGCGCGGTCGAACATGGTTCCCATGAGCGCACCCAGAATGCGGCTCTTGAACTCGTAGTCGATAAAGAAACAGACGTTGCAACCGCCGCCGTCCGCCGGGTCGAAGCGCCAGACATTGCTGAGATATTTGAACGGGCCGTCGATATATTTGACGTCGATGGCGTTCTCGTCAGGCTTCAGCAGCACCTGCGTGGTGAAAGTCTCGCGGATCGCCTTGTAGCCGATGCTCATGTCGGCGATGAGCAGGGTGCGTCCGTTGCGTTCCTTGCGCGAACGAACCGTAAGTGCCTCGCAAAGCGGCAGGAATTGCGGATAGGATTCGATATCGGCAACCAGAGCGAACATCTGTTCCGGCGTATGCGCAACGCGGCGATGGGCTTCGAATTGTGGCATGAAACCAGTGGGTTAGGCGGACTTCCTGAGAAACGCTTCGCGCGCCGCGCGCAACCTGGCAAAGTCGTCCCCGGCGTGGTGCGACGAGCGCGTCAGCGGGCTCGACGCCACCAGCAGGAAGCCCTTGGTCCTGCCGATCGTCTCAAAGGACTTGAATTCCTCCGGCGTGACGAAGCGGATCACCGGATGGTGCTTCTTCGACGGCTGCAGATATTGGCCGATGGTCATGAAGTCGACATTGGCCGAACGCAAATCGTCCATCAGCTGCAGGATTTCGTTCCGCTCCTCGCCAAGGCCGACCATGATGCCGGACTTGGTGAAGATCGAGGGGTCGAGTTCCTTGACCCGCTGCAAGAGCCTGATCGAGTGGAAATAGCGCGCACCCGGCCGAACAGTCAGATAGTTCGACGGAACGGTCTCGAGATTATGGTTGAAAACATCCGGCTTTGCCGCCACGACGATCTCCAGCGCACCGTCCTTGCGCAGGAAATCGGGCGTCAGGATTTCGATCGTCGTCGACGGGGTTGCTGCCCTGATCGCACGGATGACATCGGCAAAATGCTGGGCCCCGCCATCGGCGAGATCGTCGCGATCGACGGAGGTGATGACGACATGGCTCAAGCCCATTTGCTTGACCGCATGCGCGACACGCGCCGGCTCGTCGGGATCGAGTGCGGTCGGGATGCCGGTGGCGACATTGCAAAAGGCGCAGGCCCGCGTGCAGATCTCGCCCATGATCATGAAGGTGGCGTGCTTCTTCTCCCAGCACTCGCCGATATTGGGGCAACCCGCCTCTTCGCAAACCGTCACCAGTTTGTGAGACTTCACGATTTCGCGCGTCTCGGCATAGCCTTTCGACATCGGCGCCTTGACGCGGATCCAGTCAGGCTTGCGCAGTACGTCCTGATCCGGCTTGTGCGCCTTTTCGGGATGCCGCAGGCGCGGCGCATTGGCAATCGTGTCGAGGACGGTGACCATGTGAAACCCGGCTCATTGGCAAGCGCTTGTCCAGCGCTCGCTCTACCCACGTCATCTAGGACTTTTCGGCGAAAAGAAAAAGGCCGCGATCACGCATGCCGCGGTGGCCTTTTTCGCATAGCAAGTGCCGACAGAGGTTAGCGGCGCACCAGTCGTCCGACCGCAATCAGAATGCAGGCACCGATGAAGCCGGTGATCAGATAGGCTATCCAGCCGACGCCGAAGATGCCGATGTTCAGGGTCTGCAAGATGGCGTTCAACACGATTGCGCCGACAATGCCGAGAACGATGTTCATGAGGATGCCGGTATTGCTCTTCATGACCATCTCGGCGAGCCATCCCGCCAGGCCGCCGATGATGATGGCTGCAACCCAGCCCACGCCGTTCATTTCCATATGCCCTCTCCTTGTATGATGGATCATGCCTGCGAAACGAATTGCTCTGCCGTCGAGTTCCTTTGTGTCTTCCGTGTGAGACTCGCCCCACTAATTTATCATGCATTCAGTGCGCGGCCATAGGCGTCGAGTACACTCTCCTTCATCATCTCCGACAGCGTCGGGTGCGGGAAGATCGTGTGCATCAGCTCTTCCTCGGTGGTCTCCAGATTCATCGCCACGACGAAGCCCTGGATCAGTTCGGTTACTTCTGCGCCAACCATGTGGGCACCCAGCAACTGGCCGGTCTTCTTGTCGAAAATGGTCTTGACGAAGCCTTGGTCCTCGCCGAGCGCAATCGCCTTGCCGTTTGCCGCGAACTGAAAACGGCCGACGCGGATGTCCTTGCCATCGGTTTTCGCTTTGGCTTCCGTCAGTCCGACCGAGGCGACTTGCGGATTGCAATAGGTGCAGCCCGGGATCTTCAGCTTGTCGATGGCATGCACGCCGGGGAAATTGGCGATCTTTTCCACACAGACCACGCCCTCATGCTCGGCCTTGTGGGCGAGCATCGGCGGTCCGGCAACGTCGCCGATGGCGTAGACGCCCGGCACATTGGTCTTGCCGTAGCCGTCGACGACGACGCAACCGCGGTCCGTCTTCACGCCGAGCGTCTCGAGGCCGAGGTTCTCGATATTGCCTTGTACGCCGACGGCCGAGATCATGCGATCGGCGGTGATCTTCTCGACCTTGCCGTCCTTCATCTCGACATGCGCGGTGACCGAGTTAGTGCCCTTCTCGACCTTGGTCACCTTGGCTTCTAGGATGATCTTCATGCCCTGCTTCTCGAACTGCTTCTGGGCGAATTTCGAGACCTCGGCGTCCTCGACCGGCATCACAGCCGGCAGCAGTTCGACCACCGTCACCTCGGCGCCCATGGTGCGGTAGAACGAGGCGAACTCGATGCCGATGGCGCCCGAGCCCATCACCAGCAGCGATTTCGGCATCTCTTTCGGCACCATCGCCTCGAAATAGGTCCAGATCAACTTGCCGTCAGGCTCGATGCCGGGCAGCGCGCGCGGCCTGGCGCCGGTCGCCAGGATGATGTGCTTGGCGCTATAGGTGCCCTCGCCCTTGACGCCCTTGGGCGCCGGCGGCTGCGGCTCCATCGGCTTCTTCGACGATTTCGACACGACGATCTCGCCAGGTTTGGTCAGCTTGGCTTCGCCCCAGATGACGTCGACCTTGTTCTTCTTCATCAGGAAGCCGACGCCGCCGTTGAGCCGCAGCGAGACCTTTCGCGAGCGATCGACGACGGCGGCTGTGTCGACGCCGACCTTGCCATCGATCTTCAGGCCGTAGTCCTTCAGATGATCCGAATAGTGCATGATCTCGGCGGAGCGCAGCAGCGCTTTGGTCGGAATGCAGCCCCAGTTGAGGCAGATGCCGCCCAAGTGCTCGCGCTCGACGATCGCCGTCTTGAAGCCAAGCTGGGCCGAACGCACTGCAGTGACATAGCCGCCGGGGCCGGAGCCGATGATGATGACGTCGTAGGATTCAGAGTTACTCACGTTAGCTCTTTCCATTTGTGATCGGTGAACAGCAAGTCTAATGCATATGACAGCGTCGTCTTTCGTAGCGCTTTTCGTGGCGCTCCTAGGAGATGCTCAATCAAATAATCCCTTAGGTATTTTCGCTGCTCTCCAGTAAATCGAGGGTAGCATTCGACGGCTTCAACAAGAGTTGGATTTTTCAATAAGTCTCTCACAAATTTGTCAATTTGAACTCCAGCTCTTCTCAACTCTAGTTCTCCGCGACTCCACTTCGACGGAGTATAAGCGCGTCCTTTTTTCCGGTATTGAATCTTAAGCCGAGATCCACGCCCACCGTAACCGATTGGGTGTGCTCTGATAATACTCGATCCACCTAGATAGTGTTTGGCCATCTATAGCTCCAGCATCACGCGCACGAGCGGCGCCAGCGCTTGCCCGACGTTCCGCGTGTTTTCCGCGTCCAGGTGGACGCCGTCGAGCGGCGTGGTTTTGGCCACCGTGCCGGCATCGAAGAAGCCGCAGCCGGCCTCGTCGGCAAGGGCGGAATATTGCGGCGCCAGCCGCTTTGACGCGTCATCGCCGCCGGCGAACATTTCCTTGAACTCGGCGTTTTCCGTGCGGCTGACTACGGGCGGCGCCACGATCAGGATCTGCGGCGCCGGCCAATCGAACGGGTAATCATGACCGCGCACGATGTCGATCAGGCGTTGCATGCCTTGTTTGGCCGCGACCGGATTACCGTGAATCCACGGCTTCATATCGTTGGCGCCGAGCATGATGACGATCAAGTCGATCGGCGCATGCGTCGTCAGGATGGTTGGCAACAGCCTTGCGCCATTGCGGTCCGCTCCGGCCAAGTGATCGTCAAAGGCGGTGGTTCGGCCATTCAGGCCTTCGGCGATGACCTCGACGCCGCTGCCCAATGCCGCCTGCAGCACGCTCGGCCAGCGATCTTCCAGCGGATGCCGGCCGAGGTTTGCCGCGTCATAGCCCCAGGTAAGCGAATCGCCGTAGCAGAGGACCGTCTTCATGTGCCTGCCCCGCCGAAACCTGGTTGCGAGCGCGCCAATCGCCAGCGCACGAAAAGCCAGTGGACCAGCACCGTAGCGATGCCCGGCAGGACGAGACCGGCGACTATGGGAAGATCGCCCGACCACTGGCTCTTGCCTGGGGGCTGGGAGAAAGTCCAGCCGATCAGGGAAACGCCAACGAGCACAAAAAACGCTACCCCTATGGTCGCCGTCAGCTTTGTTGCCCGTCGTGGGTCTGACATGAATTGTGCGATGAAGAACGCGACCGTCACGAGGACGGTGACGAGAGCCGAGATCATGAATACAAGGATGTACTCTACGTCGGCATTGGTGGCGACGGCGAGCCACTGCGCCACCAATCCGCCCGCCAAACCGGAAAGAAAGAAGGCAAAAAGGCTGGTGAAGAATTTCCGCACCGCCCTGTTCCCCTCTCTTAAACCAGCATGCCCATCGGGTTTTCGACCATGCGTTTGAAGGCGACGAGCAGCTCGGCGCCGAGCGCACCGTCGACGGCGCGGTGATCGGTCGACAACGTCACCGACATGATCGTGGCGATCTTGATCTCGCCGTTCTTGACCACCGCGCGTTGCTCGCCGGCGCCGACCGCCAGGATCGTCGCATGCGGCGGGTTGATGACGGCAGAAAAATCCTTGATGCCGAACATGCCGAGATTGGACACCGCCGTGGTGCCGCCCTGATATTCTTCCGGCTTCAGTTTGCGGCTGCGGGCGCGGCCGGCAAGATCCTTCATCTCGTTGGAGATGACGGACATCGTCTTTTCGTCAGCACGCCGGACGATCGGGGTGATCAGGCCGCCGGGGATCGATACGGCAACGCCGACATCGGCGTGCTTGTGCTTGATCATGGCGTTTTCTGTCCACGACGCATTGGCATCCGGAACCGCCATCAGCGCCATGGCAAGAGCCTTGATGACCATGTCGTTGACCGACAGCTTGTAGGCCGGCGTTTCGCCCTTCTCGGTCTTCTTCACCGGCGCGGCCGCATTGATCTGCGTGCGCAGGGCCAGAAGTGCGTCGAGCTCGCAGTCGAGCGTCAGATAGAAATGCGGGATGGTGGTCTTGGCTTCGACCAGCCGCCTCGCGATGGTCTTGCGCATATTGTCGTGCGGGATCAGCTCGTAGGAGCCTTCGGCAAACAGTTTGAGCACCTGCTCGTCCGACATCGCCTTGGGTGCTGCGGCCGCAGGTGCCGGAGCGCCGGCGGGCGCCGCTTTTGCTGCTGGTGCCGCCTTGGCGCCGCCACTGGAAATTGCGGCATCGACATCGGCCTTTACTACGCGGCCGCGGGGGCCGGAGCCTGTCAGCGCCGCGACATCGACGCCGGCTTCCCTGGCGATGCGCCGGGCCAGCGGCGACACGAAGATGCGCTCACCGCTTGCGGATTGGCTGATCTCCCCCCGTGTGGGGGAGATGGCCGGCAGGCCAGAGGGGGGCGCCTCGCTCCCTGCGGCAGCAGGGACAGCGCCCCCCTCTGTCGACTTCGTCGACATCTCCCCCACGGGTGGGGAGATTGGTGCTTTTTCCTGCTTCGCCTCAGCCTTAGCCGGCGCAGCGCCGTCACCGCTTTTCGCGGCGGCCGCCGCATCCTCGCCCTCGGCAGCCAGCACCGCGATCAGCGCATTGACCTTGACGCCTTCTGTGCCGGCCGGAACCACCAGCTTGGCGACCGTGCCCTCGTCGACGGCTTCGACTTCCATCGTCGCCTTGTCGGTCTCGATCTCGGCAATCACGTCGCCGGGCGAAACCTTATCGCCTTCCTTGACCAGCCACTTGGAAAGATTGCCCTCTTCCATTGTGGGCGACAGCGCCGGCATGGTGATGTTGATCGGCATTTTGTCCTCCCGCCCTGCTCAGCGATACGTGACGGCTTTGACCGCCTCGACGACCTCGCCGACATTGGGCAGCGCCAGCTTTTCGAGGTTCGCCGCATAGGGCATCGGCACGTCCTTGCCGGCAATTGTAATGACCGGTGCATCGAGGAAATCGAAGGCGCGCTGCGAGACCTGATTGGCGATATGGTCGCCGACCGAGTTCTGCGGAAAGCCTTCCTCGACCACCACGAGGCGATTGGTCTTTTTGACCGAGGCGATGATCGTGTCGAAGTCGAGCGGGCGGATGGTGCGCAAGTCGATGATCTCGGCATCGATGCCCATGCCGCGCAACTCCGCCTCCGCCTTGAGCGCGTAGGTCATGCCGATGCCGAACGAGACGATGGTCACGTCCTTGCCGGATTTGTGAATGCGCGCCTTGCCGATCGGCAACACGAAATCGTCCATCTTCGGCACGTCGAAGGAGTGGCCGTAAAGGATTTCGTTTTCGAGGAAGATGACCGGGTTCGGATCGCGGATCGCCGCCTTGAGCAGACCCTTGGCGTCGGCGGCGGTATAAGGCATCACCACCTTCAATCCAGGAATATGGCTGTACCAGGCGGCATAGCACTGCGAATGCTGCGCGGCGACGCGGGCAGCAGCGCCGTTCGGACCGCGAAAGACGATCGGGGCGCCCATCTGGCCGCCGGACATGTAGAGCGTCTTGGCGGCTGAATTGATGATCTGGTCGATCGCCTGCATGGCGAAGTTGAAGGTCATGAATTCGACGATCGGCTTCAGGCCGGCCATCGCCGCGCCAACACCAACGCCGGCAAAGCCGTGCTCGGTGATCGGCGTGTCGACCACGCGTCTCGGACCGAATTCCTGCAACAGGCCCTGTGTGATCTTGTAGGCGCCCTGGTACTCGGCGACTTCCTCGCCCATGACGAAGACGTCGCCGTCGCGGCGCATTTCCTCCGCCATTGCGTCGCGCAAGGCTTCACGCACTGTGGTCGAGACCATTTCGGTGCCGGCCGGGATGTCCGGATCGGCGGCAATTTCCAGCTTGGGCGAGGCGGCAACAGGTGCTGCCGCTTCGTTCTTGGCCGGAGCAGCCGCGGGCGGCGGAGCCGCCGCGGGCGCTTCCGCTTGCGACTCAATAGCCTCCTCGCCGATACCTTCGCCTGCCTCGTCGATGTCTTCGCCATCGACGGCCAGCACAGCGATCAGTGTGTTGACCTTGACACCCTCGGTGCCGGCAGGAACCACGATCTTGGCAAGCGTGCCGTCGTCCACGGCTTCGACTTCCATCGTTGCCTTGTCGGTCTCGATCTCGGCAATGGCGTCACCGGCCGCAACCTTGTCGCCCTCTTTCTTCAACCACTTGGAAACGTTACCCTCTTCCATGGTCGGCGAGAGGGCGGGCATGAGAATTTCGATCGGCATGTCCTTGCCCTCTCGTTAAAGTACGATGTCGGTCCAGAGCTCGGACAGATCCGGCTCCGCGTCGTTCTGGGCAAATTCTGCGGCGTCGGCGACAACGTCGCGGACTTCCTTGTCGATGGCCTTGAGCTCGTCCTCGCTTGCCCATTTCTTGTCGAGCAGCCGCGCTTTGACCTGCTCGATCGGGTCACGTTCGGAGCGCATTTTCTGCACTTCTTCCTTGGAGCGGTATTTTGCCGGATCCGACATCGAATGGCCGCGGTAACGATAGGTCTGCATTTCGAGAATGAGCGGCCCGTTGCCGGCGCGGCACCATTCGGCGGCGAGGTCGCCGGCTGCCTTTACAGCGCGCACATCCATGCCGTCGACCTGGATGCCTGGAATCTTGAAGGACGCGCCGCGGTGCGAGAAATCCGTCTCGGCCGACGAGCGCGAGACCGAGGTGCCCATGGCGTAGCGGTTGTTCTCGATAATGTAGATCACCGGAAGCTTCCACAGCGAGGCCATGTTGAAGCTTTCGTAGACCTGGCCCTGGTTCGCCGCGCCATCGCCGAAATAGGTCAGCGTCACATTGTTGTTGCCGCGATAGCGGTTGGCGAAGGCAATGCCGGTGCCGAGCGACACTTGCGCGCCGACGATGCCGTGGCCGCCGTAAAAATGCTTCTCCTTGGAGAACATGTGCATGGAGCCGCCCTTGCCTCTCGACAGGCCGCTACGGCGCCCGGTCAGTTCGGCCATGACGCCGCGCGGTGACAACTCCATGGCCAGCATATGACCATGGTCGCGATAGGCGGTGATCATCTGGTCGCCGTCGATCAGCGCCATCTTCATGCCGGTAACGACCGCTTCCTGGCCGATGTAGAGGTGGCAGAAACCGCCGATGAAGCCCATGCCGTAAAGCTGGCCGGCCTTTTCCTCGAAGCGGCGGATGAGCAGCATGTGCCGGTAGGCGGCAAGCTCCTGGTCTTTGGTGAATTCAACAGGCTTCGGGGTGGAAAGGCCCGGCATCTTGCCGTCTGATTTGGATTTGGCAGGCGCTTTTCTGGTGGCGGTGGCCATGCATCACTCCCTGTTGGCGTCTCTTGGCGGACAGCGAGGGAGATCAGTTCTCCCACCGATTTGAGACAGGCTAACATGCAGGGAAGGCTTTCGCCATGCCGAAAACGCATGGCTGTCATGCATCTAAGCAATTAAAATCATTGCAAATATCGCTGATTAACTGAGATCAGGTTATCTTGCGACCGGCAGCATGATGGTGATCTCGTCGGCGTGGGACAGATTAAGCGCCTTGCGCGCCTGCTCGTCCAGCATGTCCTTCTCCAGCGTGCCCTCATGCATCAGCTGAACGCGGCGCTCGAGATCGATCCGGCGCGCCCTGACGGCATCGAGCCTGCCCTGCAATTCGGCAGTCTCAGCTTCGAGCTGATACTTGGAATAGATGCCGAACTCGCCATGATAGGCATGGAAACCGAAATAAGTCAGGAACACCACGCAGAGCGAGGGGATGATCAGCCGGCCGGTGTTTCTTTGCTTGTGCTGGCGTGTCCACATGGTCCGAATCCTCTACGCCGCCTTTGTCGCCCGATTGTGCTTAATGGACGGTTACAGCCTGTTGGATTCAGAGCCTGGAAGCAAAAAAAGGGCGGGAATGTCCCCGCCCTCGTCGCCACGGTTTTTCTCTCGAAATCAGATTTTCACGATCGACTTGCCGGCATATCGCGCCTGCTTGCCGAGCTCCTCCTCAATGCGGATGAGCTGGTTGTACTTGGCCATGCGATCCGAGCGCGACAGCGAGCCCGTCTTGATCTGCCCGCAATTGGTGGCAACGGCGAGGTCGGCGATGGTCGAATCCTCGGTCTCGCCCGAGCGGTGCGACATCACCGCGGTATAGCCGGCCTTGTGCGCGGTCTCGACGGCGTCGAGCGTTTCGGTAAGCGAGCCGATCTGGTTGACCTTGACCAGGATCGAATTGGCGACACCCATGCGGATGCCGTCGCGCAGCCGCGCCGTGTTGGTGACGAACAGATCGTCGCCAACCAACTGCGTTTGCTTGCCGATGAGATCAGTCAGCATTTTCCAACCGTCCCAATCATCCTCGGCCAGGCCGTCCTCAATGGTGATGATCGGGTAGTCGGCAGCGAGTTTGGCCAGATATCTGGCCTGCGCCTTCGGGTCGCGGGTTTTCCTCTCGCCTTCATAGACGTAGTTGCCATCCTTGAAGAATTCGGTCGCCGCGCAGTCGAGGCCTAGGGCAACCTCCTCGCCGGGCTTGAAGCCAGCCTGCTCGATCGATTCCATGATGAAGTCGAGCGCGGCCGGCGCGCTCTTCAGGTTGGGGGCAAAGCCGCCCTCGTCGCCGACATTGGTGTTATGGCCGGCGTCCTTCAGCTTCTTTCGCAGCGTATGAAAGATCTCCGAGCCCCAGCGCACGCCGTCGCGCAGCGTCGGCGCGCCGATCGGCAGGATCATGAATTCCTGGAAATCGATCGGGTTGTCGGCATGCGCGCCGCCATTGATGATGTTCATCATAGGCACCGGCAGCACATGGGCCTTGGTGCCGCCGACATAACGATAGAGCGGCAGGTCGGCCGCTTCGGCTGCGGCCTTGGCCACAGCCAGCGACACGCCGAGGATGGCATTGGCGCCGAGCCGGCTCTTGTTGGGCGTACCATCGAGCTCGATCATGGTCTGGTCGATATGGATCTGATTCTCTGCCTCCATGCCGCCGATCGCCTCGAACAGCTCGCCGTTCACCGCCTCGACCGCCGTGAGCACGCCCTTGCCGAGATAGCGGGGGCCGCCATCGCGCAGTTCGACCGCCTCATGCGCGCCGGTCGAGGCGCCGGACGGCACCGCGGCGCGACCCATCGAGCCGTCTTCAAGCACGACGTCGACCTCGACGGTCGGATTTCCGCGGCTGTCCAGGATTTCACGCCCGACAATGTCGATGATGGCCGTCATTGCGATGTCCCCGATTGATCGATTGAAGCGTCGCGCACCTCTTAGCCAAAGCGCCGCAAAACGCAATCGGGGCACTTGCAAATATTGCCCGTGCGCTACGGGATTCACGAAGCACGAAGCGCTGTCATCATTTGTCATACGCGGCATGCCGGTTTCTGATTTATGGCTGTTGTCGCGCGGGGCGAAACAGGAGGAGTTTCGCCATGTCCCAGTTGAGCGGTATTGTGAGTTTGTTCCTGATCGCGGCTGCGTTCCTGACGTCGTGCGACAATCAGCAACCCCCGCAGGGATCGTCGCCTTTGCCGGCCCTGCAGATTGCGCAGTAGCATCCCGCCACATCGAAAGGCCCCCGATTTCCAGGGGGCCTTTTTGATTCCAGGAGACTTAGTCAGTGCCAGTAAGGTCAGTGCCAGTAAGGCTCGACCTTGTAGTAGTTGTATGAGGCGTCACGCGCGGCCTCGCCGTCGGCGCCGGTCAGCTCGTTGATCGAATAGGAAGGAGCGGCCATCAGCTGGTCTTTGGTGAACGGCACGACATAGCCGCCTTTGTTCTCATCGTAGTCAAGGCTCGCCCACGGAATGGCGTGGTATTTCTCGCCGATGCCGAGAAATCCGCCAAAACCGATCACGGCAAACATGATTCCGTTCGACAGTTTGTCGAGCATGACGTCCTCGATGTCGCCGATATGAGTGCCTTCAGTATTGTAGACCGATGTGCCGATAACCCGCGAAGCGGCGATGGCTTCGGTGTGTCCCGTCTGGGTCGTCATGGTGTGCTCCTCGTCGTCGTTGACATTAGATTTTGACAATGAGGGCCGCGGGCTAAGGTTCCAGGCGGGTTCGAAATTCTTCAAAGTTTTCTTGGCCGCGCTGCTGTGGCGCAACTGCTGGTTCAACCCACGCTTTTGGCAATGCGATCGAACGCCATCAGCCGTTCAAGCAATGCGGGAAGATCCTTTAGCGGCACCATGTTGGGACCGTCGGAAGGCGCGTTGTCGGGGTCCTGGTGCGTCTCGATGAAGACGCCGGCGACGCCAACCGCGACGGCCGCGCGCGCCAGCGTCTCGACAAAGCGCCGGTCGCCTCCAGACGAACCGCCCTGCCCACCCGGCTGCTGCACGGAATGGGTGGCATCGAAAATCACCGGCGCGCCGATCTCGGCCATGATCGGCAGCGCCCGCATGTCGGACACCAGGGTGTTGTAACCAAAGGATGCGCCGCGCTCGGTGACCAAGACATTGGCGTTGCCGGAGCCGATGATTTTGGCGACGACGTTCTTCATGTCCCACGGCGCGAGGAATTGCCCCTTCTTCACATTGACCACCTTGCCGGTTCTTGCCGCAGCAATCAGCAAATCGGTCTGGCGGCTGAGGAAGGCAGGAATCTGCAGGATATCGGCATGCAGAGCGACGATCGCGCATTGTTCCTCAGTGTGGACGTCGGTCAGGATCGGCAGCGAAAAGTTCTTGCGCAAGTCGTCGAAGATCGGCATTGCCGCTTCAAGTCCCGCACCGCGCGTGCCGCCGAGCGAGGTGCGATTGGCCTTGTCGTAGCTGGTCTTGTAGACGAGTCCGATGCCGAGCCTTTCAGTCAATTCCTTTAGCGCACCAGCCATGTCGAAAGCGTGCTGCCGCGATTCCAGCTGGCATGGACCGGCGATCAGCGATAGGGGCGCGCTGTTGCCGAAAATGACCTTGCCGATCGCAATGGAAGAATTTGGCATCAGAGGATTGAGCTTGTTCATGCGATCTCCCGGAAAATGAAGGCTGCGCCCTGCCCTGGCGCCGGCGGCACGATGGTATCACCGCCGCGCATGTGGTGTTCGACGGAATTGGCTGCAAGCAGCTTGGCGACGGCATCGCCGTGCCTAATCGAAAAGACGATCCCAGCAAAGCGGAGTTCAGATGGTGCGCCGGCAGGAATGCCGAAGCGTGCCGAATAGGCTGCAGGATCCAGAACGGTCACGACGGCATTCGGCAGCTCATAGACAGTGCCGCCGCCCTGCGCCTCGATTCCGGCTGCGATCGAAATCAAACGGCCTTGTTCGAAAGGTTCGCCAGTGACTGCCACGACTTCGACAATGCCGGTTGCGCCATTAGCGTGGGCCTGCAGCGCAGTGCGGTCGACGTTCGGCGCATTGATCCGCTCGCAGGCGAAGAGAAAAGCGTCCGTTGCCTTGCCTGTAGCCGCGAAGGCCAGTTTGAACGATGCGGTGTCGCTCTTTCCCGTCGCATCGGTGAAGGCGCGCGAAAAGCTTAGCGCGTCTCCCGCCGACAGACCGGCTTCCATGTAGCGCGCGTGGTCCGCGGCGGCGCTTTCGGTGCCCAGCGCCACGGCAGAAAATCCTTCATCGCCGTTTTCTTCGCGATACGTGCGATCACGCACGACAAAGACATTGCGGTTCGCGATCGCCGTCGCCGCGGCCTGCCGGTCAGCGACCGCGAGCGGCTCGAGATAGGTGCCGTCGGTGAGAAAGACACAGCAGTTTTCCGTTCCGAAGGGATGGATACCCGTCGGCGCAACGGTAAAGCCGAGCAAGGTCAAGCGCGCCCGCGCAACATCGAGGCTCGCGGTCGGCAACACCAGGTGATCGAGCGGATGAGGGCTTGCGGAGGTGTTCTCGGTCATGTCCCGCGCGGTGTGCCTCATTCCTTAAAATCGTTCAAGGGCTTGGCCGGCGCCTCAGCGGAAAGACCACATCAGCGCGTAGGAGACGGCGGGTCGTCAACTTGCCACGATATCGGCCGAATAACGCAATTCGCGCAGCGGTTTTACCCGGCTGGTGGTCTCTGCATAGAGCGGATGCGCCTTGTAGGCGGCGAGCGCTGCCTTGTCCTCGAACTCGGCATAGACGACCACATCGATTTCATCCGAGAGTGGGTCGACCTTGGTGTTGAGCATCACCTCGAAATGGCGCGAGTGGGGTATCTCGCCGAGCGCCAGCAGACCCGTACGCACTGCCTCGACGTCCGCTTTACGCCGCGCGCTGAAGAAAACGATATGCCGGATCAACCCAGCCTCCTGGACCGTTGGACCGGCGTTCTTTTGTGTCAGCGGGAGCGTGCCGTCAATCGGCAGGATGTCGCGTCGCGAACCGTGACGAAGAAGAGAAACTACACCATGCTGGTTACATAGTGCACGACGCGGGTCACCTCCCTGATGGTCCTGTCGAGATAGCGGCCTTGGTTGTAAATGCCGTCCCAGATCAGGAAAAAGGTGACGGTCGTGATGATGATGACATAACGCATGGCTAAAACTAGCGTATATGGATGCTTGCAACCATAGTGATTCCGGCCCTGCTGGGACCCTCCCCGAATTTTAACGGCCTTTGGTCTGTCCGCTGCGATGCTTGCTGGCCAGAATGGCGCTACCGCTGCAGGGCGCCTTGGAAAGATAACCCCGCTCGGCTTCGACGACCGCTTCCCGCCTCGATCGACCAACTGCCACACGATTATTCCGGTGGGATTTCGACGGACGCGCTGGATCTGGTCATGCCGCCGTCAAGCGGCGTTTCGCACCACCTGCTTGAAGAGGCCCCCTGTCTCAAACGGATTGGCCGTATCGGGACAGTATCTTAACGCTGAGACAGTTTCGAGCCGACGCTCAAATCCTTGCCTCAAAGCGTGATGCGGTATTTTGCAAAGCCCGCTTCGCCCTCGCCCGCCGGCTCGATCTTCAGCGACTTCACTTGCGCAATAAACTCCTTCGCCTTGGCGCCGGTCTCGAATACGACGCTGGTTCCCGGTAGTGGCGCAAACGACCAGTTGGCGTCCGCCGACGGGTTGATGGTGCCTTTGCTGACGATATAGCGCACGATCACGTCGCGGTTGGTGTCGGGCGCTTCGTAGATGACTTTCGAGGCATTGATCTCCGGGAAATTGCCGCCGCCGCCGGCTCGGTAGTTGTTGGTGGCGACGACGAATTTCCGCATGGGACCAATTGGTTTGCCGTCGAACATCAAGTCAATGATGCGGGTCGAGCCGGTGTTCACCAGCCCGCCCTTCGAATCATATTTCGGTGGCTGCGACAGATCGATCTTGTATGTGACGCCGTCGATCACGTCGAAATTATAGGATGGGAAGTCAGTGTTGATGAGCGCCTGGTCGGCTTTGCCCGGTTCGATCCGGTTGAAGATGCCGGCCGACATTTCCAGCCATTCCTTCACCTCTGCCCCGGTGATTTCGACGGCGCGCACCGTGTTTGGATAGAGGTAGAGGTCGGCGACGTTCTTGATGGCGATATCGCCCACCGGCACGTCGGTGTAATAGTCGGCGCCGTTGCGCCCGCCCGCCTTGAACGGTGCCCCCGCCGACAACAGCGGCATATCCTTCCACTCTGTGTTCTTCAGGATGTCCTTCAAGTACCAGGTCTGCGCCTGGCTGACGATCTGCACCGATGGATCGTCGGCGACCAGCGCAAAATAGGAATAGAGCGGCGCCGAGGTTTTGCCGACCGGCCGGCGCACATAGGCAAGCGTCGCCTCGTGGTCCTGTTTGAGCGCGTCGACGATGCGCTGGTCGTCCGCGACGGTCGGCTTGTTCGTCTTGTCGACCCGCTCAAAGATCGGCCTGGCCTCAGAGGTCGTCGAAACGATTTTCCACGTTGATCCGTCGCGCTCCAGCAACAGATCGATCAGCCCCATGTGCGAGCCCCAGAAGCCGGCCATGACGGCGGGCTTGCCTTGCAACGTGCCTTTCGCCGTATCGACGGCGTCCAGCGACTGAAAGTCCTTCTTGCCGGGGAAGACCAGATGCTGGTGGCCGGTGAACACCGCATCGATACCTTCGACACCGGCAACGAAGAAGGAGGCGTTCTCCATCATGTCGCTTTGCTTCACGTCGATGCCGGAATGGGAGAGCGCAATGACGATGTCGGCGCCTTCTTCCTTCATTTGCGGCACCCACGCCTTGGCCGCCTCGACGATGTCGCGCGTCTTGACGCTGCCCTCGAGATTTTTCAGGTCCCAGACCATGATCTGCGGCGGCACGAAGCCGATGATGCCGATCCTGATCGGTTGCTCGGCGCCCGACCCGTCTTTGATCTTCCTGTCGAGGATGACGAAAGGCTTGAGATAAAGCTTGTCGTCGCGCGGGTTCGCGGCGAACTCCGTGCCGCGGATCAAATTCGCGCAGACAAACGGGAAATTGGCACCGGCCAGCACCTTGTCCATGAACGACAGGCCATAGTTGAACTCGTGGTTGCCGAGCGTCGAGCATTCGTAGCCGAGCAGGTTCATGCCCTTCATGACCGGATGCAGATCGCCATCCTTCATCCCCCTCTCGTAGGCGATGTAGTCGCCCATCGGGTTGCCTTGCAGAAGGTCGCCATTATCGATCAGCATCGCGTTGGTTGCTTCCTTGCGCACGGCTTCAATCAACGATGCCGTTCGCGACAGCCCCATCGTGTCGTTAGCTTTGTCGGCGTAGTAGTCGTAAGGCAGCACATTCACGTGGATGTCGGTCGTCTCCATAATCCTCAGATGCGCCTGATTGGTTTGAGCCCGGGCGGAGAACGGGTGCAGCATGATCAGCGCTCCGCTGGCGGCAAAGCCGGCGAGGAAATCGCGGCGTGAGACGAGGTGGCGCAATTGGGACATTCGTTTTCTCTTTCTTCCACGACGTGACAAGTCCTGCCCGAAGCAAAGCTTCGCGCCGAAATCCAGCCGAGTCCAGAAGCCGATTCCATCAAGAGGAGGTGACGCGCCGATGAATGTCCGGCAGCGAACAATCAGCCCTTATCGTCGTCGCCCTGCGTGATCAGCCGCGCGCTGCGCTGACCGGTGAAGTAGATCCATAGCCAACTCAGGGAAACCGCAAGCCGGTTACGAAAGCCGATCAGGAAGTAAATATGCGCCAAGCCCCACAGCCACCAGGCAAGCCGGCCGGTAAGCTTGATCCAGCCGAAATCGATGGCCGCCGCGCGCTTGCCTATCGTCGCCAAATCGCCGTCATGCCTGTAGCTGAAAGGACGCGGTGTCGCGTCACCGGCAAGCCTTGCCTTGATCGCCGTGGCGACGTGCCGTCCCTGCTGCTTGGCGGCGGGCGCGACGCCCGGCACCAGCCGGCCATCCGGTCGCAGGACGTGCGCTGCGTCACCGATGACGAAAATCTCCGGGTTTCCCGGCACACTCAAGTCGGGCTCGACAAGCACCCTGCCCGCGCGGTCCGCTGCCGCGCCGAGCCATTCGGCGGCCGGCGAAGCGGCGACGCCCGCCGCCCACAGGATTGTCCTGGCCGGCAAATGCCTGTCGCCGAAGACGACACCCTCGGCATCGCAGCGCGTAACCGCCCGGCCGAGTTCGACGGTCACGCCGAGCCGTTCGAGCGCCTTCATTGCATAATCGGAGAGTTCCGGCGCGAAATTCGCAAGAACGCGGTCGCCGGCCTCAATCAGCACCACACGCGTCTGCCGCGTGTCGATGTTGCGGAACTCGCCGCGCAGCGTGTCATGCGCCAGTTCGGCAATGGTGCCGGCCAATTCCACGCCGGTCGGCCCGCCGCCGACGATCGCCAGCGTCAGCAATGCCTGGCGCTGGGCGGGATCGGTTTCCCGCTCGGCCTGCTCGAAAGCCAAAAGAATACGCCGTCGAATGGTGGTGGCGTCCTCCAGTGTCTTCAGGCCCGGCGCGAACGGCTCCCATTCGTCATGGCCGAAATAGGCGTGCCGCGCACCGGTGGCCAACAGCAACGTGTCGTAGGCGACCGCTCCGCCGTCCTGCAGCAGCACGCGCTTGCCGGTGCGGTCGATGCTAGTCACAGTGGCAAGCAGCGTCGTCACATCCTTGCGTTTGCGCAGGAGATGGCGGATCGGCCAGGCGACTTCGGAGGTTGCCAGCGCCGTCGTCGCCACCTGGTAGAGCAGCGGCTGAAAGAGGTGATGATTGCGCCTATCGATCATGGTGATGCGCACCGGCGCGCTGGTAAGTGCGCGGGTGAATTCGAGGCCGCCGAAACCGGCGCCTACGACGACGACGTGATGGTTGGCTGTATTCATCTCACTCATCCCTCTCGCCAAGGGTGATGTAAGTATCCTTGTGCAGTGCAGCAATGCCTGCGCTGCAACTGCGTGGGAGTCGTCGCTTGATGTCGTGAATACGCATGCTGCAGACTCATTCCCGGATATAGCCTACGTCCCGGATATGGTTTGGTCGGAACAGTATATTGCAGGTGAAGCATGGCTAAGAATGAAGACGAAAGCTCAGCGCAATACGCCTCGCCGCCTTGTTTTATGCACGAGCTCGATCCGGAGTTCCAAGCGCCGCTATCCGACTGGACCGACGTAAGGCGCTGGCGCAAGGCCGAGCGCGAGCGGTTGATCGTATCCCGCCTTGCCGTTTCGGCCGACACGCGCGCAGCCATGTCGCAGCGCATTGCCGAAGGGCTCGACGCGGTGATCGGCGACATCGCCGGCCGCATGGTCAGCCTCTATTGGCCGTTTCGCGGCGAGCCGGACCTGCGCCCGTGGATGGAAACCGTTAACGCGCGGGGCGGGCGCACGGCGTTGCCCGTCGTTGTCGAGAAAGACCGGCCGCTTGTCTTTCGCGCCTATACCCACGGAGACCGGCTGGAGAAGGGCGTCTGGAATATCCCGATACCGGCCGAGGGTGATCCGGTGTTGCCCGACATCGTCATTTCGCCGATTGTCGGCATCGATCCTGGGCAGTTTCGCCTGGGTTATGGCGGCGGCTTCTTCGATCGCACGCTTGCCGCGATGCCCTTCAAACCGCTGGTCATCGGCGTCGGCTACGAACTGCAGCGCATCGTCACCATCTACCCGCAGCCGCACGACATTCCGATGGACCGTGTGGTGACCGAGGCAGTCAACACCTAGGCGAGTTCGGGCCTAGGCGAGTTCAGGCTTCATTCCCACGGCCGTGCGATCGACGATTTCGCGCAAGGCAAAAGACGAATTGATCTTCGTCACATGCGGCATTGCCGACAGCCACTCCTTGTGGATACGTTCGTAGTCGACGAGATCCTTTGCCGCTATGCGCAGGATGTAGTCATATTCGCCCGACATCAAATGGCAGGATAGGACGTTCGGGCAGCGCTTTATCGCTGCCTCGAAATCCGACAACGTCTTCTCGAATTGCCCGGACAGCGATATATGCACGATCGCCGTCATCTGGTGCCCAAGTGCAGCGTTGGACAGCCGTGCGTGATAGCCGCGGATGGTTCCGGATTTCTCCAGATTGTCCAGCCGCCGCGAACAGGCCGACTGCGACAGGCCAACCTTCTCGGCGAGCGCTGCGTTGGGTATCCGCCCGTCTTTCTGCAGCGTCTCGAGAATGGCGATATCAATCCTGTCGAGCGGCATTTTTGCGGGTTCCTGCGATAATTCTAATGTTTTGCGCAACGATTATCGAACAGTGGCCTCTCTGGCAAGCGCATTCGCAAACACTTACCGAACGATTCGTGGTTCACTATCTCTAGACAGGGAACGAGCCCCAAAGGGCCGGATCAGGAGAAAACAATGCGCGTCGGTTGCCCCCGGGAAATCAAGAACCATGAATACCGCGTCGGCCTGACACCGGGTTCGGTCCGTGAATATGTCGCGCATGGCCATGAAGTGCTGATCGAGACCGGCGCCGGCGCCGGCATCGGCGCCGATGACAACGCGTATCGCGCCGCCGGCGCCACGATTGCCAAAACGGCCGCCGACGTTTTTGCCAAGTCTGACATGATCGTGAAGGTCAAGGAGCCGCAGCCCAACGAATGGGTTCAGCTCCGCGACGGCCAGATCCTCTATACCTATCTGCATCTTGCCCCGGATCCGGAGCAGACCAAGGGCCTGCTGGCCTCCGGCGTGACCGCAATAGCCTACGAGACCGTCACCGACGAGCGCGGCGGTCTGCCGCTGCTAGCACCGATGTCGGAAGTCGCCGGCCGCCTGTCGATCCAGGCGGGCGCAACGGCGCTGCAAAAGGCCAATGGTGGCCGCGGCGTGCTACTTGGCGGCGTGCCCGGCGTGCTCCCCGGCAAGGTAACCGTGCTCGGCGGCGGCGTCGTCGGCCTGCATGCTGCACGGATGGCCGCCGGCCTTGGCGCCGACGTCACCATCATTGACCGCTCGATCCCGCGCCTGCGTCAGCTCGACGACATCTTTGGCGGCCGCGTCCACACCCGCTACTCGACCGTAGAGGCGCTGGAGGAAGAATGTTTTTCGGCTGACATCGTCGTCGGCGCCGTGCTGATCCCGGGGGCAGCAGCGCCCAAGCTGGTGACGCGCGAAATGCTGTCGGGCATGAAGAAAGGCGCCGTGCTGGTCGACGTCGCCATCGACCAGGGCGGCTGCTTCGAGACCTCGCACGCCACCACCCATGCCGAGCCGACCTATGAGGTCGACGGCGTCATCCACTATTGCGTCGCCAACATGCCGGGTGCGGTGCCGGTCACCTCGGCCCACGCGCTCAATAATGCGACGCTGCATTATGGCCTGCAGCTCGCCGACAAGGGCATAAAGGCGCTGGTAGACGACCACCATCTGCGCAACGGGCTGAACGTCCACAAGGGCAAGATCACGAATCGCGCAGTGGCCGAAGCGCTCGGTTACGACCTGGTCGAGCCGAAGGCCGTTCTCGCCGCCTGAGCTGTCCGAATCTGCCTCTCCAGTGCCCGTCGGATTCGTCCGACGGGTTTTTTCTTATGTCGAAAAACTGAAAAGTGTCGGGCGCGCGGAATAACCGGACAACAAAAAAGCGGAGCCAAAGCCCCGCTTCCTCGGTTGTCGAAAATTCCCGCCGGTTCATCCGCGGTCGGCAAATCGATCGACAGTGTCTTTCTACCGCTTGTATGCGACGGGAGTACGACAGCCCCAAGCCGGTGCAGCCTGTCCGGTTACGCGCGGTCGATCCGGCACTGATAACAATTGTTGCGCGCCGAGCGGATGTGGACGTAAGCGATGTCGTCGCGTTCGAACAACGTCTCTGCCCGTGCGGCAATGGCGTCGGTCGGAATGACGCCGCCGCTGCCGTAAACGATGCGGTCGTCCTTGCCATAACCGCGCACAATGTAATCGCTGCTTTCGAGCATTTCGGGAAGCATTTTCCCCTCGGCGGCGCGTTCGCATTCTTTCGCATGCAGAAAGATCGGCCCCGTTTCGGCATAAGGCTGCAGCTCCGGAAAAGGTCGATAGGCCAAAACAAGATAGGCCTCTCCCAAAGCAATATTTTTCAAGCAATGACGGCAAGGCACGCCGTCGCCATCCGAAATTTGCCGCTCTGGCTTCAAGCCATAAGCATCCGGCCCGCCGCGCTGAAGTGCCCGGACAGCATTGGTTGGCAAGGCTTTGAATTTTAGCGTCATGGCAAAATCTCCGGTGTCGTCGACCGGAAATTATGCTCGCAAGACAGCGTTTCCCACCCGATTCCTGCCGAAATGGATCAATCCATCAGCGCGTCGAGACCACGAACCAGACCTTTGATCTGCTGTACCCGTCTGATGGCGAGCAGCGTGCCCGCCACGTAAGGCGCCGCGGACGAGCCGGCGTCGTGGCGTATGGTCAGCCGCTCGTCTGGCAGACCGAACAGCGCCTCGCAGGACAGGATGTAGGACGGCAGGCGAAGCGCGTGCACTTGCACCCCCTCGCCTGCGCCGACCGCACCACCGCGTGTGGCCGGCACGCCGGAGACCTCGGAGACCGGCTTTGCCGTTGAGGCCTTGCGGATGTCGGCCAGCGCTTCAGCAAGCTCTCGTGCGGTTCCGGAGGGCGCGTCGGGCTTCTTTGCACTAGCATAATCGATGACCTCGACATCCGGCACGTATTTTGCCGCCATAAGTGCAAACCGCTTCATCAGCGTGGCGGTGATGGAAAAGTTGCCAGCGGCAACAACGCCGACGCCATTGGCGCGCGCCGCGGCGTCGATCTCGGCATAGTCGGCAGCTCCCAGTCCCGACGTGCCGATCACCGTGTCCCGTCCGTTGTCGATGGCGAGCAGCACATGGTCTTTCACGACATGCGGCTTGGTAAAGTCGACCAGCACGTCCGACGGCGCCTCCAGCGCCTCGGCCAGCGAGGCCGAAACGGCAATACCATTAGCCGGCATACCAACCAGCAGACCGGAATCCTGCCCCGCTCCGCTGCGTGATACAGCCCCGGCCAGCGCCATGTCGCCTTGCGCCCCGATCGCCGGAACCAGCGCTTTGCCGACCCAGCCGGTCGCGCCGGCCATTACCACGCGTATTGCCATCGTGCGATCCTCCATCACCCATCGGTTTTTAGACGATAGCGATATGGAAAGAGCCAAGCTCATTCAAGTCGGGCTCGCCTTTGAGTGTTGATCCAGAGACTCTGGGACATTGCAAAGACAAGCTGAAGCGCGGATGAACGGGCCTGAAAATCAGGGCCGCATGACGCTGGCCGCGCGCTCGGCAAAAGACATCGGATGTACGACCTCCTTTTTTTGCGCCACTGGCGTAAAGCCGAGTTTTTGATAGAGCGGCAGTGCTGCTGGGTGATCGAGGGTGCAGGTCTGCACCGTCACCCGCTTTGGCCCGTGCGACCATGCCGCGGCGATTGCCGCACCGAGGAACCAGCGGCCGATGCCTTGCCCGGTCGCGTGCTCCATCATTCCGAAATAAGCGAGTTCCACTTCCTCCGGCAAATGCGGCTTGAGGTCGAAGAAGCCGGCCGGCGCACCATCCAGATAAAGCACCCTGATGTCGCGGTCCTCGCGGTGGATGCCCGCCGCAAGCTCCTCGTCGCTCAGCCTCAACACATTGACCCAGTGCCATTTGCGCCCGACCCGATCCATCAAATAGCGGTAGAAATGCAGGGGAATGTCTTTGGTCTTGAGCAGCGCGATCTGGCGGTTGTACGGCAGCGGCGGCGAATAGGCAGGCGGCACATGCATTTCGAGAAACGTCACGGTGACATCGATGTCTTCCAGCGATCCGTCTTCCATCACCGTCAGTCCTTGCCCGTCACGACGGGCGTGTCGGAAAGCCCGCCCCATTCGGTCCATGAACCGTCATAAAGCCTGTTGTCGGCATGGCCAAGCGTCTCCAAAGCTAGCGTGACGGCTGCCGCGGTGACGCCCGACCCGCAGGAGGTGACGACCGGCTTCGACAGGTCGATGCCGGCTCCTTCGATCGCTTTGCGCAGCCTGTCCTTCGGCAACAATTCGCCGTTTTCCGAAAGCGCCGAAAACGGCACGTTGTGCGCGCCCGGCATATGGCCCGAGCGGATGCCGGGGCGCGGCTCCGGCTCGGTGCCGGCAAAACGGCCAGGCGAGCGCGCGTCGGCGATCTGGCTCTCCCCCGTCTCGACGATCCGGCGCATGTCGGCAAGGCTGGCGACGCGGGCGGCATCGAAGTTGGCATAAAACACGCAAGGCGCGATCTTCGTCGGCTCCGCCGTCACCGGCCGTCCGGCGGCTTTCCAACGATCGAAGCCGCCGTCGAGTATATAGACCTGGAACACGCCCATGACGCGAAACAACCACCAGGCGCGCGGTGCAGAAAAGAACCCTGGCCCGTCATAGACAACAATCGTGTCATCGGCCGAAATACCCATCGCGCCGACATATTGCGCGAAATGCTGCGGCGACGGCAGCGTGTGCGGCAGAGCCGCGTCGGGGTCCGAAACCGCATCCTGGTCGAGGAAGCGGGCGCCTGGAATATGCGCTACGTCGTACTCGGCGCGCGCGTCACGCTTTTGCGCCGGCAGATACCAAGACGCGTCGACAATCGTCAGGCCGGGTTCGCCGAGCCGCTTCTGTAACCAATCGGCATCGATGGTGAAAGGACTGTCGTCGGCCATCTCTTCTCTCCTGTCCCGCCCGTCGCAGTCCTATATCAGGCTGGCGGCATAGGACCAAAGCGAATGCGGAAGCGCCGGTTCTCGCGGCCCTTCTTCTCGATCTTGCCGACATGGATCTCGCCGATTTCGCTGGTGCTCTTTACATGGGTGCCGCCGCAAGGCTGGCTGTCGATCGAAGCGTTCTCGCCGATGCAGACCAATCGGATCCTTCCCGTGCCGGCCGGGGGCCGCACATTCTTGGATTTCACCAGGCCCGGATTGGATGCCAGTTCCTCGTCGGAAATGAGCCGGGTGAAGATCGGGTGGTCGGCTCGCACCAGCTCCATCAGTCTGGCCGTCACGTCTTCCTTGGTAAAGCCGGCGTCCGGGATGTCGAAATCAATACGGCTGTCGTCCTCGGAAACCGCGGCGCCGGTGATCGGGAACGGACAGACGACGGTAAGCAGGTGGCAGGCAGAATGCATGCGCATCAGCAACTGCCGCCGCGGCCAGTCGATGGCGAGCCTCATGCGCTCGCCCACCTTTGGAACTGCCTGCTCCGGCGCCGGCACATGGATGATCTCGTCCTTGGTTTCGCCGGTGATCGTAGCGGCAATCGCTATGCCGGTGCCGTCGGCGCGTTCGAGGCTGCCGGTGTCGCCCGGCTGCCCGCCCGATGTGGCGTAAAACACCGTCCGGTCCAGAATGATGCCGCCGCGATCATTGACTGCGACGACGGTGGCGTCGGCCGTTCCCAGATAGGCGTCGTCACGAAACAGCGCTTCGGTCTTGTGCGCCATCACGTAACCCTTTCGAACGGTACCGAAATCGTGCGCTGTTGCTCCATCCAGCCCGGCACCGGCAGCTTCTTTTCGCGCAGGAATTCAGGATTGAACAGCTTCGACTGGTAGCGCGTGCCGTAGTCGCAAAGCATGGTCACGATGGTGTGGCCGGGGCCTAGCTCGCGCGCCAGGCGAATGGTGCCGGCAATGTTGATGCCCGTCGAACCGCCAACGCAAAGCCCCTCCTCCTGGATCAGGTCGAATACGATCGGCAGCGCGTCCTCGTCGGCGATCTGGAAGGCAAAATCGGGTGTAAAGCCTTGGAGGTTGGCGGTGATCCGCCCCTGCCCGATGCCTTCGGTGATCGAACTGCCCTCGGATTTCAGCTCGCCGCTGGTGTAGAAGGAATAGAGCGCTGCCCCCAGCGGATCGGCCAGTGCGATCTTGACCTGGTTGTTTTTGGCCTTCAGCCCGAAACCGACGCCTGCCAGAGTGCCGCCGGAACCGACCGCCGACACGAAACCATCCACCTTGCCGTCGGTCTGGTTCCAGATTTCTTCGGCCGTGGTGCGGATATGGCCGTCACGGTTGGCGACATTGTCGAACTGGTTGGCCCAGATCGCGCCGTTCGGCTCGCTCTTCGCCATCTGCTCGGCCAGCCGGCCCGACAGCTTCACGTAATTGTTCGGGTTCTTGTAAGGCACGGCGGGCACTTCGATGAGCTCGGCGCCGAGCAGTTTGATTGTATCCTTCTTCTCCTGGCTCTGGGTGTCGGGAATGACGATCACCGTGCGGTAGCCGAGCGCCTTGGCAACCAGTGTCAATCCGATGCCGGTATTTCCGGCCGTCCCCTCGACGATGACGCCGCCGGGCCGCAGCAGCCTGCGCTGCTCCGCATCGCGGATGATAAACAGGCCGGCGCGGTCCTTTACCGACTGCCCGGGATTCATGAATTCGGCCTTGCCCAGGATCTCGCAGCCGGTTGCTTCCGAGGCCTTGTTGAGGCGGATCAGGGGCGTGTTGCCGATCACGTCGATCACAGAACGGGGCATGGAGATTCCTTTGTGGGTGCGGCGAAACCCTAGAAACCCGAAGCTTCGGTTTCAAGGCAAGAATTTGCCTGGTCCAGTCGCATTTCGCACACTGCAATTCCTGCAGCCAGGAGCGCCCGACCGGTATTCATTTCAACCATGTACCGAAAAGCACTCTTTTCATTCGATTTCTTCACCGGTAGAGCACAGGCTAAGAAGAGCCGGCGGGGCGCAACATGACACTCTATCGGGCCAATCCGAAGCATGGCGTCGCCTGGATTACGGGCGGCAGCAGCGGTATCGGCCGTTCGCTGGCCAAGGATCTTGCCGCTCGGGGCTATGTCGTCGCGGTGACTGCGCCAGATGACCATCCGATCGATACGCTCATCGTCGAAACGGCGCAGATGGCGGGCCGTGTCGCAGCCTATCCTTGCGACGTGACCGACGAAAAACGCATGGCGAAGACGGTTGCAGCGATCGAGAAAGATCTCGGTCCGATCGTGTTGGCAGTGTTCAACGCTGGAAGCTATATCGCAACGCCGGGCGAGGATCTTGTGGCGCGCAATTTCCGTCGGTCTTTCGAAGTCAATTATTTTGGCATCATCAATGGCCTGCTGCCGGTCATCGAACGCATGCGCGTGCGCTCGCGCGGCCATGTCGTGCTGATCGGTTCGGTCACCGCCTATTTCGGCTGGCCCACCACCGCCGCCTATGGCGGCACCAAGGCGGCGGTCAATATCCTGGCCGAGTCGCTGAAATACGATTTCGACAAGATGAACGTCCGCATCCAGGTGATTAATCCGGGCTTTGTCGACACGCGGCTGACCGAAAAGAACTTCCTGCCGATGCCGGGCTTGATGCCGGTCAATCTGGCCTCGCGCCGCATCGCGCAAGGCATCGAATACGGCGGCTTCGAAGTCACTTTCCCACGCCGCCTGAGTTGGACGCTGAAGTTGCTCAGGATGCTGCCGGGGCCGTTCTGCCGATGGGTGATCAGCACGGTCACCCGCTGGAATGCGCGGCCATTGAATTTCGACCGCAAGCCGCCAGTCGAGTAGGATCGGTGATGGGCGAGCGATCGTGTTTGCGGGTCGCTGGGGCGCCGCACATGAATTGGTGCCGGTCGACGATACCGGCGACCCGGACAACCACGTCATTGCCGGCGACGCGCTGTCGCATCGACCACGGCTTTCCTCGCGCAGCGGATCGTCGTGTCGATCGAGGCGGTGGTAAGGTGACCCAAAGGCCCCCAAGCAAGAGGGCGACCGAAGCATCGCTCCGGTCGCCCTCTTCAATCGTGTGTGACCAAGCCAGGCTTGGCCGACCGCAACACGGTCAGATTATGCGGCCCGCGCTGCTGGCCGCTTGCCGCCGAAGCGGCGCTTGTTATTGCCCTTGAAGGGCTTGGCGCCTTCCGGCTTGCGCTCGCCCGCAAAGGCCGGCTTGTCGCCGAACCGCTTCTTGCCGAAGCCGTTGTTTGCGCCGCTGGGCCGCCTGCCGTCGCGACGGCCATTGTGGTCGTTGCGATCATTGGCCGGTTCGAAGCTGCGCTCGTTCTTCTCGGCGGGATTGCGCTGCGGATCGGGGCTGCCGAGATGGTCGGCAACGATCGGCAGCTTGGTGCGGATGATGCGCTCGACCTGACGCAGCTTGCTGTTTTCAGACGGGTCGCAGAGTGTGATGGCGATGCCGTCCATGCCGTTGCGGCCGGTGCGGCCGATCCGGTGGACATAGCTCTCCGCCTCGTCCGGCAGGTCGAAATTCACCACATGGCTGATGCCGGGCACGTCGATGCCGCGTGCCGCAATGTCGGTCGCCACGAGAATGCGCACCGAACCCTCACGGAAATCGTTGAGTGCCTTCTGACGGGCATTCTGCGACTTGTTGCCGTGGATGACAGCGGCCTTGAAGCCGTCGCGCTCGAGATCCTTGGTCACCCTGTCGGCGCCATGCTTGGTGCGCGAGAAGATGATGACGGACTTCATCGCCTCACCGGCAAGCATGTTGGCCAGCACCTGGCGCTTCTGCTTGGTGCGGGCAAAGACGACACCCTGCACGATTTCGGCTGCCGCGGTGCTGTGAGGAGCGACTTCGACGCGGATCGGGTTCTTCAGCAGGCCTTTCGCCAGTTCGGCGATCTCGGCCGGCATAGTCGCCGAGAACAGCACCGTCTGACGGTCCGGCGCCGTTGCCTTGGCGATGCGCTTCACGTCGTTGATGAAGCCCATGTCGAGCATGCGGTCGCCTTCGTCGAGCACCAGCCATTTGGTGTCGGCAAGCATCAGGTCGCCTTCACGCACAAGGTCGGTCAGCCGACCGGGCGTTGCGATCAGGATGTCGACGCCGGGCGCAACCTTCTTCACCTGGCTGAAGCGCGAGACGCCGCCCAGCACGAGCGCGGTCGATACATGCGCGCCCTTGGCGAGCAGCTTGATCATCTCCTCGATCTGCACCGCGAGTTCACGTGTCGGCGCCAGGATCAGCGCGCGGGCCGTCTTCGGCCGGCGCTTGGTGCCAAGTGCGATGATCTTCGACAGGATCGGCAGCGCGAACGCCGCCGTCTTGCCCGAGCCGGTCTGGGCGATGCCGAAAATGTCGCGGCCTTCGAGCTGCGGCGGGATCGCCTGGGCCTGGATCGGCTTCGGATCGGTAAAGCCGGCGGCATTGGTGGCCTTGAGCAGTGCGCCGGTAATTCCAAGTGCGGCGAAACCGTTCAGTTCCCCAGTGTCCTTACCGGTCAAAGTGTTTTCATTGGTCAAAATATTCTTCTTTCATGCGGCTCCTGGCCGCAAACATCAATGGGCGGCAGGGCGCAACCTGCCGTCGAAAATTGTCATGAAACGACAAGGCGGGCGGACATTATCGTCCGCACGGCTGCGCTGTCGTGCCCGCAGGCATCATGCCACGGGGCTTTTTCGCCACCTTGCCGATCTGTCGGGAAGAGGGAAAACAGACGCAACCAGTCTCATTCGTCGAGAAGGCCGGATTATCCCGGCCCAAGCGCCTATGCCGCCGCATATGGCCCAGTTCCCATCGAAATGCAAGGGGCCCGATGCTGCAGCGCAGCAAAAGCCATGAGGAAGCGGCGCTTGCGCTCTCTCGCGGGCATGATTACCACAATGCAGCTTTCCGTTTCGGGGACCGGTCATGAAGGACGTGCTGAAGGAACTCGAGCGCCGCCGCGAGATCGCCCGCATGGGCGGCGGCCAGGCCCGCATCGACGCCCAGCACAAGAAGGGCAAGCTGACCGCCCGCGAACGCATAGACGTCTTTCTCGACGAGGGCTCGTTCGAGGAGTTCGACATGTATGTCGAGCACCGCTCGACCGATTTCGGCATGGAGAAAACCAAGATCGCCGGCGACGGCGTCGTTACGGGCTGGGGCACCGTCAACGGTCGCCCGGTCTATCTTTTCGCCAAGGATTTCACCGTGTTCGGCGGCTCGCTGTCCGAGGCGCATGCCGAAAAGGTGGTCAAGGTCCAGGAGATGGCGCTGCGCAATCGCGCGCCGATCATCGGCCTTTACGACGCCGGCGGCGCCCGCATCCAGGAAGGCGTGGCGGCGCTCGGCGGCTATGCCGAGATCTTCCAGCGCAATGTACTGGCCTCTGGCGTCATCCCGCAGATTTCACTGATCATGGGCCCCTGCGCCGGCGGCGATGTCTATTCGCCGGCGATGACTGACTTCATCTTCATGGTTCGCGAAACCTCCTACATGTTCGTCACCGGGCCGGATGTGGTGAAGACCGTCACCAACGAGACGGTCACCGCCGAAAGCCTCGGCGGCGCTTCTATCCACACGACGAAGTCCTCGATCGCCGACGGAGCCTACGACAATGACGTCGAGGCGCTGCTGCAGATGCGCCGGCTGGTCGATCTGCTGCCCGCTTCCAACACGGCGGAAATTCCCGAGATCGAATGCTACCAGTCGGTCACCGATCACGATCTGTCGCTCGACAGGCTGATCCCCGACAATGCCAACAAACCCTACGACATCAAAGAGTTGATCCTTAAAGTTGCCGACGAGGGTGACTTCTTCGAGATCCAGCAGAATTTTGCGAAAAACATCGTCACCGGCTTCGGCCGTATCGAGGGCCGCACCGTCGGCTTCGTCGCCAACCAGCCGATGGTGCTGGCCGGCGTGCTCGATTCGGATGCCAGCCGCAAGGCGGCTCGTTTCGTGCGATTCTGCGACTGCTTCTCGATCCCGATCGTCACCTTCGTCGACGTGGCGGGGGTGTTTGCCCGCCCCCCGCCGGGAAATTGTGGGGTTTTTAAACACCGCGCCCAGCATGTGTTTGGCGATGCCGCAGCGCCCCGGGCCAAAAAAAACCGCATCAACACAAAAGCCGTAT